>JAYTHU010000177.1:0-61922 GCA_043732305.1 Oligoflexia bacterium | reverse complement strand
ACATAATGATGCTGTAGATAAACGGCGCTATAACACACCAACGCCGCGACCCTGGCTTGAACAAGCTCTCGTTTGGATTCACAAATATCTGCTGCAGCAATTATTTCGACGTCATTATGTAGTTTCTGTTGTTGGACCTAGGCGGGAACATGTCCCTTGCTGGAGATAAAACTGGAGCCAGTGACAGCGCCTAGATCTAGGTAAAAATTCAAAAAATCTTAATATTCTTCATATGTTGACTTCGGCTTCCATGGGAAAGTAACCTTCGAATTATGAAAAATTACTTGATAAAGCTGCTAGCGACTGGATTAGGCGTGGGTTTTGGGCCAGTCGCTCCTGGGACCTATGGAACAATCGTGGCTATTCCATTTTTTTGGCTTCTTTGCGGGTGGCTTTCGTTTTGGCCCTATTTAGCCTTTGTTGTTGGATTTATCGTATTTGCGTGTTGGATCTCCGAAATGGCTGGCAAGATCTTCAAGAATGAGAACGATTGCCAACTCATTGTAATAGATGAAATCGCCGGATATTTTGTGACGATGATCGGGCTTGGTCGCTCGTGGCAAATGATGTTCGCGGGCTTTGTGGTTTTTCGCATTTTAGATTCGTGGAAGCCATGGCCCATCCGATGGTTCGACGAAAACATTCATGGCGGCACTGGTGTTGTGCTCGATGACATTGTCGCCGGAGTTATTGGTTGCGGACTGATTCATTTGGCATTGTTCTTCATGCCAAGGTTATGATAATTCTTTGAAGCCATCTATTATTGCCGCTTTTTAGTTTTTACGCCGACGTGGTGAAATTGGCAGACACGCCAGACTTAGGATCTGGTTCCGCAAGGAGTGCTGGTTCAAGTCCAGTCGTCGGCACCATTTTGAAATATCAGAGTTTCTCTTGAGTTCGAGCAATTTTTTAAACGGAGTTTTTAAGTCATAACAAAGACTTGCGCCATTGAGGCGAAAGTTCGAGCAGAACCTTTTCACCTCGTGGAGTTCTTCAATGATTTTTCAAAAGCTTACTTTATTTCTTCTTGTTACAACCGTCTTTACTCAAGCCTATGCACGCGAAGAAGACCATGAAATAGTTATTGATGGAACAACTCGAAGCTATCTTTTATATATTCCAAATGATCTGCAAAAAAATAAAATACCGCTGATGTATGTGGCTCACGGCGGGTCTGGCAACGCACATCACTCATCTCGAACAATGGGCATGAATGATGTTGCTTCCAAAAATCAGTTCATTGTCGCCTATCCCAACGGGACAAGTACCTTACTCGGAAAAGAGCGTCGAGTCTGGAATGCCGGTAGTTGTTGTGCTATCGCTCAACGCAAAAATATCGATGACGTCAAATTTTTTGATTTAATGACAAAAGAGATTTTAAAAAAACATCCAATTGATTCAAAACGCATTTATATTACTGGCGAGTCAAACGGGGCAATGCTTTCTTATCGCCTGATGTGCGATCTGCCGGATGTCTTTGCCGCCGCGATTCCTTTTTCAGGATCTCTTGGAATCGATAATTGTAAGGCCGGGCAGAAAGTTGCGTTTTATGATATTCACGGCTCGGCAGACAAGAATGTTCCATATGAAGGTGGTCGCGGCAAGGGTCCTAGCACCACCGATTTTCGTTCAATTCCTGAATCGATCAAAATCATCACGAGTCTTCGACAATGTAAAGAGCCGACCAAAAAAACTTTGCCAAACGGCGATATCGAAGCTGAATACTCTTGTCCCGGAGGAGCGCCAGTTCACACCAAGCTCGTAAAAAATGGCGAGCATGCATGGGCCTCTTGGGCCGCTGAAGAAGTTTGGAATTTTGCGAAAAACTATTCGCGCTGAATGCTCTGAAAAAGTGGGTCCGTTATAAAAGTTGTTACGAGAGCCATGACAACAAACATTGTAAGCAGTGACGGAGAAAGAATTTTTAGATCGAGTCCAACAGCGGATAGCAAGAATTAAGGCCGAAATATTCAAGTCTTACATCTAGCTTTGCCTTGGTTCTTGTTAAAATTGTGTGATTGTAACGGGTTACTGGCAATGAATTTCACTGATTTTTGAAATTTGTGGCATGCATTTGATTTGTCTGGGGTATTTTTCCAGATTTTGAATAAGCGGATCCATTGCAGCTAAAATTCTTAGTCTGCTGATTGATTAAAATTATCGAAGTTCATCCCGAAGTGTTGCTGAGCGAAGTCATCTTCGAAATGATGTTGTTGCTTTGGAAGTCCCCGGGCTGGATGTAGTGATGGCGGTTACATTCTCCAATAAGAAAATAGAATGCAAAATTTGAAAATAAATAATGTCACTACTCATACCAACTTTTCGATCTCGAGTTCTCACGTCAACGCGAGACAAGATACACTCAAAAATTTCGTACCAGAAATATCGCTATAAAAACCGAAGACATTGACTCGACGAGAGTGACCACTAATTCACCCTTGGATCATCAGCTCGTCGTCTTTTAATCCAAATCTAAAAATCGGTTAAGTCGGCAAGTCCTGACTCGGGAGAGCGCGATTTGGCGGTTCTGATTTACGTGAGAAAATAGAAGTTTACCCAGTGGAAAAAAGTTCTAAAGATTTTTACGAGATCCTTGCCCTCAGATTCGGTCGACAGTCGTTTGCTCACCTACCAAACGGAGTTCTTGCCCAGCTTTCCCGGGCTAAGGACGCGATTACAGCTGAACGTTATCCTGGTCTCCCAGGATATCCGCTCACGAGAATCACTGTTAAAAATGACTGAGCAAAGAGTAATGATCTGAAAACTGACAAACTTTATTTTCACGACCCGACAATTTTTAAATAAAACCTCCTTTAAAAGAGCCTCCCTTTTTTTTAAATTTCAATATTGACACTTGTTTTAGAATTGTGAATGAAGTGTTTGAATTGACTCAGATAAGAGATAAAAAATAAATTATGTTTTGTTTAAATTGACATTATTCCGGAAATCCGGACCGATTGTTGTTTCCTGAATCGGGAATTTGAATTCCAACGGCGAAAAGGACTGGGATATCTTCTTTTGACGAGTGCGTTTAGATCAAAAAATATTCAACAAACTAGTTTTGTTAGTCATAATGGCCCAAGAAAAAACGCACGATGAGCGCCTGTAACTGATGGCGGGTGAGCAGGTGGCTTTCCCAGGAGACGGGGGTCATTTTATCTCATTTGACATGATCCTGGCGCTTTGACTCAGTCTATTTTACAGCCGTTGTCGATGACATTGGGTGTAAAATAAAACTGATAAACTGCTTTGCTACTACTATTATGACGATCAAGAGCCACGGGATGGTGGAACTGAACATGATTGACCGACGAGTCGAGGACGATTCGATCAAAGCTTTGGTCGGATCCCTCGTATCGATGACCACCCTCACTCACCATTTCGATCCAGATTCCTGTTTCCAATTCTTTTTCTCCGGCTTGAAGGGTTGTGTCTGTTTCGCTATCCCAAATACCAAAACTGTAGTGGATTTTTACTATCACGTCGTTAATTGTGGCGACGCATTCGGCGAGATGATTCATCTTGTGATAGTCGTAGGTGACCGTTTGCGGGCATTGGGAAAAATCGGCGGTCCAATTTGGGCCAGTCTCATCATCGTAGGGTAGATACTGCAAGTTCAAAGTGACACTTGAGCTGCACACTTTTGTGATATTTCTCGCGATTGCAATTGATCCGTTTCCAAGAATAAATCCAGTGGTAAAAATAGCAAAAAATAGCAATCTTATTGTCATGTATTCCCTCACTTGTAGAGTAATCGTACCTCGGCTGAATGTTGTTGTAAATAAAATTTATATCAATTTGGGCCGCTTAATCGAGTGCTCAATGGGATCGACACCGAAACTTCTTATAAAAAGTTTGAAAAACTCTGCCTCGAGAATCTTATTGGTTCAGTCGTTCTTCATGAATTCACGCCGGGCGATTCTTATAACTATTGGATTATTCCCAGGAGATGGGATCTCAAGAAATTTTCCCTTAAAAATAACCGTGGCGAACTTCTGGCTAGTGAAAAAAGTCATCCCCTGGTGGTCGCATCTTATTCTTGCTCTGTGAAAACTGAATTGACTCTGCAAGATTTGAAGGAAAAAACAGTTGTACGTGAGGATTTACCAGAAGCATTCAGTTTTATTTTTAGGCGTATGTATCGTCACTGGGAGAAGGATTGGAGTATTTCCCTTCCTTATAGTCTTCTTTCGAAACTCCCCTCCTGTTCGCAGCAGCTCGTTAATGCTAGCGGAGCAAAGACTGTTATCAATATTTCTGCCGGATTTGGAATGACCCTGAAGCTGCTGCGTGGAAAGCGCTTCAACCAAAAGGATCCGCAATAGAAAATGCCCGCATTTAATGAGCTTGTTTGCCAGGCTAAACCTCAAGTTGAAGCAGATTTCTCGTCCTGCGACTAATAGCGCTGGTTCCCAGCTAAAAAATAATCAACAGAACTCCAACTAAAAACTGGAGCTTTTATTTTTCCGATCTGGATATTCCACCTTTGGAGGAGGCTCTTTTTCGCTCGATGAAGCACAATTGTTTGTACCATAAAGAAATAAATTCTTTAAAATCCCTAACTCATCACACAAACTGTTGGTTTAAGAAGCACAATGAGCGAATCCCACATACGGCATTCAAAGAGGAAACGCTCTTAGAAAAATTTAGTCAAAGCTGGGATAAGGAAGAAGAAATACGGATCTTGGTTAGGCGCGAGGACGCCGTCAAACTGCGTATCAAAAATAACCAAAAAGTGTTTTGCCAGTTGTGTGAGGTTGCCTAGTTGCCCCAGTGCAAAATATCGAAGCTATGCTTTTTTTCTAAAAACCGTCTGCTCAAGCTTTTCTAGACGATCCTCTACGGAATCATGGGACTCAATAGATTTTCTAAGGAACCAATTCAAGAAAGTCTGATAGCCCATCCCTTGTTTCTCACCTTCAGATTCCAGCCATTCAATGACCTCAGCATCAAGTCTAAACGTTTTAATAACCTTGATGTCTTTTACTTTTTTTGCCTTCTTTGCTTTTGAGAAATCATATTCATTTTTCATAACTCACCTCGAATGGTATTGGTTTGATTCGGTTTTGGCGGCTGGCCTTGCAGAGATGATACGAACCCGCTCACCCTCGATTTTTTCACAGTAAACAACCACTAATAAATTGGCTTTTCGTGAGATCCCCAGCCAGAGCCATCTTTCTTCATCGTCAGAGTGTTCCGGGGCTGGAGTCTCTAGCGCGGAATCATCCAGCCAAATGCTCACGGCCTCAGAAAAGCGAATCCCATGCTTTTTAACCAAATACCGCAAATCGCCTGGTAAAAGCGCCTTTGGCTCCGCAACAACTTCAAATTCAGCTTGAAACACCGGATCAGATCGAAATAAAGTTCACCCAGAGGTAGCAGGCGGTTCGTCTACTTCGGTGACTTCTGCACCATAGAATATTCGATGACGAATTCGCATTGGCGATGGCTGGTGCGATGGGATAGACACCCGATTCTCCCAATCCAGTTGGTTCGTTTTCGGACTCAACAAAATGGACTTCAACTTCCGACATCTCGCGCATTAGCACCACTTAATATGTGTTAAAGTTTTGGGTTGTAATTTTGCCTTTTTCTATTTCGATCTTTCCATATTTCGCCATCGAAATTTCCACAACCTGCTCAATAACTGTTCCAAAAGATTCATGAATCGCAAGACAATAAGTATGATCGTGAGGCGCAGGTTTATCGAGTGGAGAAACTTTTTTCAAAAGTTCTAAAACGGCAAGATGCCGAGGGTTTTTGTGTAAGAGTTCTTTGCGGAAAACGAAAAGAACTTTGCCAGCTTTGGGCGGGAGTTCATCCATTAAGGTCTCCATGACGAACGCGGTCTGAGTGTGACCCTCTGATCTAAACCTGAGCGTCGGGCGTAATTCGAATGAATGCGTTTGGAGGGTACACCGGCGGCAATGTGCCTGAGGGTTGCACTAACGCTTCGCTCATTCGCCCAGGCAAATTTCCTGGCAAATAGAATCCGACAATCACGCCGCTACTTACGACCCCGCTTGTTTAGAGAAAATTTCTACGTGATTGATTTCGATTGTGGTATTTTTTCGCTTATCCCAAATTACCCAAGCTTTTAGAAGCTCAAAAAAATCCAGACGATTTTGTGGGAGCCTCCTTTTTATCTATTTGATGATGAAGAAAAAGTCGGGTTTATCGAGACGTGCTTAAAATTTTAAGAACATCTGAAAGCACCTACGTTGAGGTGCTGAAAATACAAGAGCTAAACGAAACCTGCCGATACGCAGACCCTCTTACAAAATCAGCTCGACAAGATTTTACAGCTCGATTTTATGAAGCGATTAAAGTCTAGTTGAATCACAACTTTTAAGAAAAACAAGCTTCTTTTGATCTATACCTTTTTCTAATAGAAACTGAGTGACTTCTTTTTTATAACCGACAACGAGCACAATCAGAAAATCAAAAAAATCATTCGATATTTTTTCAGGATCAAGAATCCTGATGTTCTGCATCAGAGTGTCGATTTTCTTTGGATCTTTATCGAAAATAACCACTTTGCTCATATCCAAACAGGTGTTGGCCAAATACTCACGGGTTTTCGTGCCGGCACCATAAATTGCAAATCTAGCTTCCGGATATTGTTTCCGAACTGAATCTAATTCCACAAAATCTGATTTTGTTTTTTTGAGCAATTGCTCCCAATCGGCGAAACTTTGAATTTTTTGAATCTGATTAACAGCAGATTTTTGCAAAATCACTCTCAACACACGATTTGGCGAAGTTGAATAATCCGGAGTCTGCGCAAACTGGAAGGTGACAAGATCATAACCTGATGCCGCAACAACCTTTACCATTGAGGTAAGGGAAAAATAATTCACATGCTCTAATTGAAATACATCTGATTGCTCGTCACGGATTGTAGTGTAGTCAGGGACCTCAAGAAAAACGTAACCTCTTTCTGAAATACGCTCCCTGAGAAAAATCAAATAGGAGGTTGGATTTGGGATGTGTTCAAAAACATGTCGCAAGGATACAAGATCAAAAATTCTATCTTTGGAAGCTAAATCATCTATCGACTTGAACCCTTTTTTCCTCAAGCATTCTTGCGCGTTCAAGTTCAGTTCATCAAAATATGCATGAGAGGAAATATTTGCCGCAACCTTACTGAGAAATGCTCCGTAATCGGCTCCAATTTCAAGAACTTTTTTATCCTTCATCGCGGGAGTGAAATGTCGAATAAAATCAATTTGCCCTGAAAGATGATGGTCTTCTTCGAGAGTGACAAAGTCTCTTCTCAGCTGGTCATTTGCCTTGTAATAGTTTCCCATGGTAAGATTATCAAACGGATTTGTCATAAATCCGAAATCACAATCTAGGCAGACCGCAAATTCAGATTCAACCACCGTTTCCCACTGAGCAATAAAAGTGCGAATTCGGCAAGATAAGAGTTTAGCAGATCCCTCACAAATAGGACAAGACTCAAGTTCTAAATGAGAAATTTTTGGTTGATTTTGCATCTTGGATTTATTTATATTCTTACCGGGAGAACTTATACTACTCAAATCTCTATTAGTTTCATTTTAGGCTACATTGGTGTATATTTTTGACGAGGTTTTGATCTTATGAATTATTGTAACAAATGTATAATGCCAGACACCCGCCCCGAGATTGTTTTCAATGAGGAAGGCATTTGCGATGCCTGCCTATCAGCCGAGAGAAAAAAAACAGGTATTGATTGGGAGTCTCGCGAAAAAGAACTTCTTACCATTTTAGATAAGTACCGGTCAAAAGACGGAAAGTCCTATGATTGTATTATACCCGTGAGTGGCGGTAAAGACAGTTGCTATCAGGCTTATGTCATGAAAAATAAGTATGGAATGAACCCTCTTTGCGTCAATTTTGTTCCTTGTGAAGTCACGCCTCTAGGGCACGAGAACTTGCTGTTCCTAAGAGATTTGGGCTTTGATCTTCTTCAGGTAGGCGCTAATAGAAAAGCGTATCGTGAGATGGTAAAAGTTGGATTTCATAAGCTGGGCGACTGTTGCTGGCCAGAGCATATTGGAATTTTCACTGCTCCCGCGCGCGTGGCTGTGAATTATAATATTCCCCTTATCATTTGGGGGGAGAACTCTCAGCTTGAATACGGAGGTCCTGCTCACGCCCGTGACAGTCAAGTTTTGGATCGCCGATGGCTTGAAGAATATCAAATGCTTGGCTATAGAATTTCTGATTTAGTAAATGATGGAATTAATTTAAATGATCTTAAAGTCTACGACTACCCGGATGATGAAGATCTTCGTCGAGTTGGTGTGACGGGCCTTTTTTTAGGATACTACACATTTTGGGACGGTCGAAAAAACATGGAAATCATGAAGTCCATGGGATGGGTTCCTAATCCTGAAGGCCCCTGTGAAGGCACCTACACAGATTATGAGAATCTTGACTGCAAATGGATTGGCGGACTTCATGATTATATGAAGTTTCTAAAATATGGCTATGGTCGGGCCACGGATAATGCATGCGTAGATATTCGTTTTGGCAGAATGAATCGAGCGGAAGGATTCAAACTTGCTAAAAAACATGAAGGAAAAATCCCACGAAAATATCTTCCGGATTTTTTGAAATTTATTAATATTACCGACGATCAATTCATGCAGACATTAAATAGATTCACGAACCGATACATTTTTGAAAAAGAGTCTACTGGTAATTTGACTAGAGATTCTAGTGGCGACCTTATCAAACTCGACTATGGATTTGAAGAGTGATCACGGTTGTTGATTTAGGGGTAGGCAACATCGGAAGCGTGCTCAAAGCGTTGAAGTGCGTTGGCGCCGAAATCAACCTCACTAATAAAGCTTCGGATATAGAAAGGGCCTCCAAAATTGTTCTGCCGGGAGTCAGTACCTTTGAATCTGGTATGATCGGTGTTAAAAAATATAATTTAATAGAACCATTGCGAAGCGCAGCACTCAAAAAACATATTCCATTTTTAGGTTTTTGCATGGGCATGCAAATTCTTGCTTCCGAAGGCTTTGAAAATGGCCAATTTGAAGGACTCGGAATAATTCCGGGGGCAAAAGTCAGGCAACTCGATCCAAAACTGTGCCCTGTCATCCCTCACATGGGATGGAATAATTTGGAGTCAATAGCAGGAAATCCTCTCTTGCGCGGACTAAATGAAAAACCGGATTTTTACTTCGTTCATAGTTATCATATGACTGATATTCCTGCTGGCGTGACGGTCAATGTTGTCAATTACGGAGAAAATATAACCGCCGCAGTGAGTTTTAAAAATATTTTCGGCACTCAATTTCATCCAGAGAAGAGTCAAGCTAACGGTCTCAAAATTTTAAGAAATTTTTTAGAATATGCTTAAAACTCGAATTCTCCCCGTTGTCCTTTTGACCGGATACAATGTGGTCAAAAGCATTCAGTTCACGACTTTCCGAACTCTTGGTAATCCCATAACCGTCAGTCGTATTTATGATACTCGCGGTGTTGACGAATTAGTTTTACTTGATATTCGAGCCACCAATGAAGGACGCGGTCCCAGTATAGAGATTATTTCCGATATTTCTAGCGAATGCTTTATGCCTCTCACCGTAGGTGGAGGCATAAAAACAGTTGAGCAAGTGCGAGAAATTATAAGAAATGGTGCCGATAAGATTGCCATAAATACAGCTGCAGTAGAATCCCCCGAATTTATTGCTGCGATTTCAAAAGAATTTGGTGCTCAATGCGTGGTGGTTTCTATCGATGCGAAGAAAAATAGCGATGGAACTTATAGTGTTTTCACTCACTCCGGAAAAAACAAAACTAATTTAAACCCGGTTGATTGGGCTCAAAAAATAGAAAAACTCGGTGCCGGAGAAATTCTTCTAAATAGCATTGACCAAGATGGAGTGATGAAAGGGTATGACATTGAATTAATCAAAAGTGTCACCTCCAAGGTCAATATTCCCGTGGTGGCTTGCGGTGGTGCGGGCGTTACTACGGATTTTATTCATGCTATTCGAAATGGAGGAGCTAGCGCCGTAGCGGCCGCTAGTATTTATCATTTCACCAGCACTACTCCCCGAAATGTTAAAGAAACATTGCGTGAAGCGGGCATTCCTGTTCGACTGTAAAGTTGTTTAGTAATCTTGATTATGTTAAAAAAACTATAGAGGTAAACCAGTGAAAATCTCCATGGAAATCGAATCAGATAAATCAATAGAGAGCCGTCCTGAAGACATGGCCCTTGCCATTGGTGCCAAAAAACTTCATGAAGGCCGTCAATTTATGTATGACGCGGCAAAAAAATATCATGACTCGTTTAAGGATGAGAAAACGGGTTTTTTCAAAAAAGAGTACTTAGAATCAAGATATTGTCCGGTATGTAGCAAAAATGACTATCGGAAAGTTTTCTCCGCCGACGGAGGAGTTTACGTTAAATGCAATATCTGTGAGATGGGATATTTAAATCCTGTTTTTACGGATAAAGCCCTTGGGACTTTTTATGGCGGCAACAACACGATTCAATCTGAAGTAGTAGAAAACGAAAGCGATTTTTATAAACGTATTTATACTAAGGGACTTGATGCTATTTCCAGTCAAGTCAATCCGGGAACTATTCTTGATATTGGTTGCTCCACTGGAGTCTTTTTAGATCTAGCCAAAACTGGTGGATGGAAAACTTATGGTGTGGAGCTTAATATGGCTGAAGTTGCATACGCAATTAAGAAGGGCCACAAGGCTTACAACCAAATGTTAGAAGATATTGAATTTCCAGAAAAGTTTGATGCCATCACATTATGGGATGTTTTCGAACATATAAAGGATGGAAAAAAATATCTTCAAATGATGAAAAATCTTTTGAAACCCAATGGCGTCGTATTCATTCAAGTTCCAAATTTTGGCGCACTCGCAGCTAGAATTCTTCAAGAAAAATGCAAAATGTTTGATGGTCTTGAGCATGTGAATATTTATTCTCCAAGAACTTTGCCGAAGATAGCCCAAGACAATGGATTCAGGGTTTCGAGTCTCATCACTGTCATTTCCGAAATTCCTGTGGTAAATAATTTTGTAAATTATGAAGACGCTTACTTGGGCGAGGCACCCCACGGTGGCAAAGTACTTGGATTAATTGACGAAGAAACTCTGCACAGAAACTTGTTAGGCTATAAAATCCAAGCGGTCCTGAAATTAGCATGAATAAACCCTTATGCGTCTTTCGAGTTGATTCGTCCTTACAAATAGGCACTGGTCATGTCGTAAGAACATTGGTTTTAGCAGAGGTTCTACGTAAAAAAGGATGCAGCATTCTTTTTATAACTCGGGTGGACGAAGGCAATGTCGTCTCGATGATCCGAGAAGAAGGTTATCCAGTCGAACAGCTCCCTTCGGCCTCACCTTTCAACGAAGAAGACGATTTCATCGAAACCCAGAAGATAATTTCAAAACAAAGTCAAAAGCCTGATTGGGTCATTGTAGATCATTACGGAATTTCGATCACTTGGGAAAAAAAGACTAGAGATTTTTCGAGCAATATTTTAGTTATGGATGACCTTGAAAATCGTCAACATGATTGCGATGTGCTGCTTGATCCAAACTTGAAAAAAGATTTTCATTTAGCTTATACATCATTGATTCCAGCTCGATGTCATAAACTCATCGGACCTACTTTTGCTTTGCTAAAAAAAGAATTCAAAGAAGAACGTCAAAAATTAAAAAAAAATTTTGAAGGAATTAAAAACGTTCTCGTATTTTTTGGCGGAATTGATAAAAACTTTGATGCTAAAAATGCTATAATTGCCCTGAAGGATTTAAGTTATTTAAATATAAATATCGTGATTGGAAAATCAAATCCACACCTTGAGGAAATAAAAAATTACCAGAAAATCGCCCCCCATATAAAAATTCATTTTAACCCACCATCGCTGTCGAAATTAATGGCTGCCGCAGATATTTATGTTGGTGGAGGTGGATCTGTGACCTGGGAAAGGTGTTGTCTTGGACTTCCGAGCATTGTGATTGCTGTTGCAACCAATCAAAAAGCGACAGCAGAACTAATGGCTGCGAAAGAATACATATATTATCTGGGGTCAGCCGAGTCAGTCTCAAGTTTTAAAATTCGCAAAACTTTTGATGATTTAGTGATGAACCCACAAAAGTGCGAAAGCTTGTCGATCAGGTCCTCTGAACTAGTTGATGGAGATGGAGCCGAAAGAGTAGCTTGCATAGTTGTTCCCGCTTTAATTGAGTTTAGACGTGTTGAACTTAAAGATTGCCAAGATGTTTATGACTGGCGCAACTCCCCGGAAGTGAGAGACAACTCTTTCAATTCTGAAAAAACAGACTATGAAGATCACCGTGTATGGTTCGAAAAAAGTTTATTGAATGAAAAGCGTATCATTCTTATTGCACAAATTAATGGCAAACCAGTTGGTATCCTCCGATATGATTTGGAGCCTGATTTTGCGTTCACCGCTCTTTATATGGCTCCCGGAAATCACGGAAAAGGTTATGCCACGCATATGTTTATTCGAGGTGGGCGATGGCTTAAGAAAAACTACCCTCATATTCAATACATGCTTTCAAGAGTATTAGTAAAAAACATCGCTTCTCAAAAAGCACTTCTTAAGTCAGGTTACACTTACAAGTTTTTTGAGAAAAATAATGAAGAATGCGTAATGATTAAGAATATTTAGTTTTCCAGCGGGCTGTGTTCACAAACTTTATTCGAGGTTGAAATGAATTTTGATGACAATGATTTGAGCGACTTAAAGATAACGTTTGAAAAAGACGGGTACGTTATAATTAAAAATTTTTGGTCCGAAAGACTTCTCTCTTCATGGGAGAAATCTTTGACATCTTGCTACTATATTCAAGCGCTCAAGATAAAAAATTTGAAAGAAAAAATTGGGAGCAAAGGGCTCAATCCCGTCGATTACGATAGAATGGAAGACCTAGATAATGTCCTCCCATTATTTGAGGGCGCCTACAAGGCAGCGGGTCATCAAGCCATTTTCATCAATGAAAACACCATTGCCAGTAAAGACCTTTGCACCTATGCACCGTTGTTAAAAATAGCGTCTTCGCTTTTGAACTGCCCTCCAGAAATATTTAATTTTTCAGGCCCCATACCTTTCATTAATCTTCCGTCAGTCAAACGACTTTTGACCTTATGGCACTCAGAGCAGATTGGGTACTACGCCAAAAGGAGAAATTTTTTAAACATTTGGTTTCCGTTTTTTAGGGATAAAAACGAGGCCAACGGCACGATGTATTTTAGCTTAGGGTCGGAGAAGAAAACTGATTGGCAATTCGCCGAATTTCAAGGCTATGACGAGGAAACAATGAATAAAAGTGAATTTCTAAAACAATACACTATCCCCACATCCGAACTTGAGAGTTTTGAAAAGAAAGCAGTCGTGGCAAACCGCAAAGATTTAGTAATCTTCAATAAAAATTTGGTCCATACAAGCTCGGCAAACACCACCGCCCAGCCTACTTATGCAGCGGTGATGAGGATTTTTGATTATAGAGCAGATTTGACGCATTCGTTTGATCCCGCCGTAAGACCTTATGCGGATAAATATGGTTTTCCTGGCACTGAGCCACTCCCCCTGACTTTAAAATGATGAATCATGTACAAATGTGACATCCTTTCTCTTGAATGGAACACCAGTGGGCGAGATGCGGAAGTTCTTCGACTGGTTAAATATGCACTCTGTCGCATGGGTTACACCATTCAGACCGAGTCCATTTTCAACTGGCGATGGTCAATTCTAAAACATAAGCCGAAACTTATTCTCACTAACGACACTATGGGGGACTATCTCAATGGGTTTGTTTGCAAAGCAGTCTTAGAAGCCAATTTACCTTCAATATCTTTCGTCAATGAAGGAGATTTTGTAGAAGGGCTTTACGATTTTTTTATTTGGGGCTGGAATCATGAAAGAGTAGTCTATCAGAAAAGAATTTTGCAATGGTCAGAGCGGACTCGAAATATCACTATTGGCCGCGAACCTCAAATTGCAGAAAAAATATTTGTCAGCGGCGCGATTGGCTTTGATCGTTACATGATTTACAAATTTATGAAAAAAGAAGAACTCTTGAATAAATACGGCAAGAACTACAAAAAGGTAGTGGGTTATGCGGCATGGAGTCTCGACACCTTCTCTCCAGAAGACAGAAGATATAAGTTACATTGCGAACTTTACGGCGAAGAACAAGTCAAAAGCTTTCAAAAAGACGCCATTATTTTGAGAGAAGTGTTTTCCCAGATGATTAAAAACAATCCGGAAATATTGTTTGTTTTTAAAGCTCACCCTGGAACAATGGATTTTAGTAAAACCGAAATCACTGGGTTTAATGATTTTCCCAACGTCTTATGCTTAAAAAATGAAGAGACAATTTCTGATCTTCTTAGCGCTTGTGATCTTTGGATGGCATTTGAATCCACCACATGCATGGAAGCCTGGCTTCTTGGAAAACAAACTCTGATTATTAACCCCACAGTTTCAGACTTCATGCGGTCTCACATTTCTCAGGGTTCACCTATTTTAAAAACCGTGACGGAACTGCAAGAAGCTTTTGATTCCTTCTACTCAAGTGGAAAAATTCCAGGTTTTGAGGAAAAAGGGAAAACACGTGAACAGATAATTAAAGACACCATTCAATTTGATGATGGCAAGAATCACATGCGGGCAGCTAATCTAATCGATCATTTTATGAAGAACAATTCGCCTGCGGTTCAATTCAAAAAATTCAGCGTGCTCTTAGCCCTTGCCCAGAAATTTGTTTTTTACGTTTCTCCATTTGTTCCTTTCGGCAAAACGCTTAAACGGTATAGGGACAATAGAATAGGGTTCAAACCTCAATCAACACGAGCTATCGACGAGAAGCTGAGACCCCAGGCGGACTCATTTGCTCTTAATCATAAGCTCGACGAAAAAGATCTCGTTGAACTAGCAAGGATCAATCCCATATGAAGTGCCTCATCATTATTCAGGCCAGGATGCAGTCAGTTCGTCTTCCCGGGAAAATATTTAAAAAAGTCTTAGGAAAAGAATTACTCCGTCATCAGTTGGAAAGACTTGAACCTCTGAGAAAAGACTCCGAGATCGTGATCGCAACCACCATCAATCCCGCCGATGATCTCGTTGCTGAATTTGCAAAACAGAATGCCGTGCCTTTTTTTAGAGGCTCAGAAACCGACGTCTTGCGCAGGTATTATGAAACTGCAATTAAGTTTAAGGCGGACATCATCGTGCGGCTTACAAGCGACTGTCCACTTATTGATCCGCAAGTGGTGAAAAACGTCATTGAAGTTTTTAAAAATGGAAATTTTGATTATGTCTCAAACACGTTGGAAAGAACTTTTCCCAGAGGAATGGACACCGAAGTTTTTACTCTCTCCGCTTTAGCTACAGCAAACAATAAAGCCCGAAAGCCATCCGAAAGAGAGCACGTGACATCGTTTATCTATAATAATCCAGAAACTTTTAAACTGGCAAATTTTGCCGCAACCACTGACTCCAGTCAGTACCGTCTCACTGTGGACACTCCCGAAGACTTCCTTCTGATTGAAAAAATTCTCCTAAAACTCACTCACAAAAAGTCAAAATTCACTCTCGAAGATATATTAGACTTATTAGTGGAACATCCTGAACTCGCTAAAATTAATCAGAACGTGGAACAAAAACTCACTTAAAATCCGACTTGGCAAGTTCACATTTTTCTTCTTGAAACTGTACTCTCTGGTAGATAAGGTCCGCTTGAGTTGTAATCAATTGTGAAAGTCCGAAGAAGATTTTATGCGAAAAATATTTGGATTAATTTGTGTTTTTTATTTCGACAGCCGCTCTGTCAAGTTGCCACAGTGATGGAATTCCCTCTGTGCCGTAAAACACAGGCATGAATTCAGATAGCGGAGTCTGTGGAAAACAAGTGTTGAAAGATTACACGGACGCCAATACGAAATGTAAAACTCTAGACAAGGACGAATTGGATCGAGCTTGTCAGGCTTCCGCTGTCACATTCACCACAAAATATTCGAAGGCCGTTTGTGCTGTGCGAACCCAGTCCGCCCTGGCATGCAACACTATTGAATTTCCACCTAAAATTGTCGTCCAAGATGTCCAGCATTTCGTTGATGAACGTAAGCGCTCCTTCGGTCCCACCATTTCATAAAATAGTAATAGTGTAATATAATCGGCTTTCGTTTGAAATAATGGAGAACCGTATGAACGAGACAATGGAAACAGTGGTGAGCGGATCTGGCGATAATTTCTGGCGAGAGCATCTGATTGCAGCCTGGAATTTCAGTCGAACTAAGGGCGAGTACTCCAGGGAACACGATTTAAATCATAAAATATGTTCATTCAATAAAATAAAAATGGGCAGAGTCAAAAAAAACTATACCTGATGCAAGATGGCTAGCTGAATTTGTGACCGCACTTTTTCAGGGATAAATCAAATGATATCTATATTTGATTTTAAAAATTTTTCCCAACATGATTGAGAATTACAAGGGCTTAGAAATAATGGGAGTCTATGAAAAGATAAAAAGAAGTCTCGGTCAGAGGAGAATTGACGAGAATCATTGTGCTAAAAACTCCCAAATTTATCGATCAACGACAGCGCAATATATTCTACAGCAATCAAAATTCATATTTTCTGATCTTCATCAATTAATAGACCAGCTTTTAAAAGAAAATGCTTCTGAAAATTTAAGACGAGCGCAGGCGCTCATCAGTGAGGCCAAAACTTTAAGTAGAAAACATGGGAGAGATGAATTTATAGAGGTTAAGAAAAAGAGGATTCGAGTTTATGGATTTACCAATGGTGTTGTTTTAGCAAATGCTGATTTAACAAAAGGAGTTAATTTTTTAGATTTCACAGAAACTATTCAATGGGTAGGAAAACGTGGAGTACTAAAGAAAAATAGAATTCATTGCTCTTGGATTTCGGATCTTTCTATTTATGACTCTAACTGCGAAGAGATTGCAAAAGCTGGTAGAACAAGAGGGAAGATTGACAATGAAACTTTCAATGCGTTAAAAGCCAAGGCTATAATTTTCAGCATAATTTTGGTCATGGTTACAAGTATCTACCCGCGAATATGGTTCATCTGATGATGCTGGCTTTTTTATGTAACTAGATACAAGCCTTAGGTTGTTCCAATTTTAGAAAAGCTTTTGAAATGGCCCATGAAACCATTTCGAGATTGTGGGCACATATAAAAAGCTTATACACATTTTTCCAATACAGGTCACAAGTTGGGAGATGCAATGCGTAGTTATTTTCGAATCCCATAAGTGGAGAATATTTGAAAATCTGCAGACATAAAAAATAGAAACAGTATAAAAAATTTAAATATAAATAGTTTATTATAAATTCGAAGTATAAAATTCCTAGTGAACTTCTAGACAGGCCGCAAAAATGGGTCTTTTGGCCAATCTTTATGCAAGATACCTCAATCCGGCAAAAGGCTCCTCTTTTACCAAAGAATCTAGTCATCACCTCTACTTCTGGCTGGGGAACTATCGATATAATAAATTGCAGCGAACCTGTTAGGCCATCTGTGGCTCACTGCGGATCGTGAACAATACCTGCGGAAGAAGATCCCTCAATCTTTGCTCCGGCGGAATTCTCGGACGATTAGTTTCTGAATAGAGATTGTCAAAATCTGACCACATCTCACCTAGAAGTGTATCGACTTTGCGAAGAGGATGTTTCTTGGAGATGGAATCTTCCCTCGAAAGGTAACTAAACATGTCTTCTTGTTGTGATTTTCTTTGTATCTATGCTTGACGACATTTAAAAAAATTTGGAAATAATGGTCAATTTGGCCTTTTCAACATCCCGTTAGGTCAAAAAAAGTCACTCCAATTTCTTTGCCATTGTCTCAAATTATGCTAAAATTTTTGTCAGGAATATGATCAAACTTAAATCTCTTTCAAAAGCTCACGTTTTTATAATTGTCTATGTAGTGGCCATTGTTCTCGTGCCCGGGATTTCTGTTAGAGAAAAAACAGTTTTTGCTGCAGAAATTCTCCTGCTGCCATTGTTTATTCTTTATTGCTGGAGATTATGCGCTGGTAAGGTCCGACTTCCCCCAAAACCTCTGCTTTGGATATTATTATCGTTGATGGTTTGCTTTATTTTTGGGTATTTTCGAAGAAATGTGGGAGCTGAGATTTCTATTTACGCTGCAGAATTGGGTCAGGACGACAGCTTTAAATTCAGCCGTGACATTATTAAGCTTTTTCGTTGGATGGGTATTTTTTCAACCCCTTGGATTGTTTCTCAGGTTTTTCGAAACGATGATAAAAATGAAAATTACCTACAGTTTTTTATTAAAAGTGTCGTCGTCATTGTTTTTATTTCTAGCTTATTGAGCTTGGCTGAGCATTTTAATTTGATTAAGCTTTCTGAAATATATAATTATGAGAGGGGGAAAACCTGGTCGGATCGATCTTATGGAACCTTTTCTTCTCCTCTTGAAGCAGCAATGGTGTATGGATTAACTTTGGTTCTCACATTTCAAATCATCTTTGAAGATTTTAGAGAAAATTATATTTTTTTACTAGTCTTTCCATCGATCTGTTTTGCGCTAGTGCTGACCCAGTCAGCAACCGGGTTTTTAGCCGCTATTATGGGCATTGCCTTTTTGATATTTTCGCGATTGCCAACTAAAGCGAGAGCGGGTGTACTTCTTTTAATTGGACTTTCAATGGCCATACTTTCGTTATTCCTTCCTAAGCTTTGGATTTCTTGGAAGGTGCAGAATTTTTTGTCAAGAACGCTCATATGGAAAGCCTGGTTATTTCTGATTCCGAAACATCCTTGGTTTGGAATAGCTGGAATGGGGTTCACTAATATCGTGATAGACAATAGTTTTTTATTCATGTTGGTGACTGGTGGAGTTTTATTGTTTGTCGCATTTTTGAGTTGGGCCGCACGTTTGATAAAGTTCTCAGACACAAAAATTTATCCACTGCTCATCGTTTGGATGCTTTCCTGGCTTACTTTAGATTCCGTAGGCTACTGGGGGATTGGACGTTTGGGTTGGTTTGCCCTAGGTTTGGGCTTGAGTCATTCTCTTGCAAACTTAGCTTCAAAGCCTCAATAACTTTAATTTGATCTGAATTTGTCAGTCCATAGTACATGGGGAGGCTGATCGCTTCATTGTAATATGCTTCGGCTATGGGGAAATCCCCATTTTTGAATCCAAGCTCTTGATAAAAAGGTTGGGTGTGAATTGGAATGTAATGCACATTCACACCAATTCCTTGATCACGCATTTTTCGAAAAACATCTGCGCGGTTTTTGACTTTCAAGACATAGAGGTGAAATGCGGAGCGATTGTCTGGATTTTGCCAGGGAATTGTCACACTAAGGTTCTTGAAAGCTTGGTTGTAGATTCCTGCCACTTCATGACGTTTCTGAATGAACGCTTCAATTCTCGCCATTTGACTCATGCCTAACGCCGCTTGCATGTCGGTTATTCGGTAATTGTAGCCGAGGTCGATTTGCTGGTAATACCAAGGCGAGTTTGCAATTTCCGATTTATGGGGACCGGTCAAAAATTTAGGATTTCTAGTGATCCCGTGGGTTCTCAGGCGGAGCAAGGTTTGGTAAAGATCTTCTTTGTTTGTCAGAATCATTCCCCCTTCTCCGGTAGTGATGATCTTGACTGGGTGAAAACTGAAAACGGTCATGTCTGAAAATGCTGAATCTCCTAAGCGATGGCTCTTGTATTTTCCACCAATTCCATGCGAGGCGTCTTCAATAATTCTGAAACCATATTTCTTGGAAAGTGCCTGAAATTTTTCCAGTTCAACCGCTTGACCTGCAAAATGAACGGGCACCACAACTTTGGGAAAAGGTATTTTGTTTTGAGTGTGCAGGATGAGTTTTGCTTCTAATTTTTCTGCAGACATGTTGTAGGTTTTTTCATCGATATCGACAAAATCCACAGTAGCTCCGCAATAAAGCCCGCAATTAGAGGAGGCGACAAAAGAATTGGGAGAAGTCCAAAGTGAATCACCTTTTTTTAGTCCCGCGGCAATGCACGCGATGTGTAGCGCCGCGGTAGCATTGCTGACGGCCACTGCATATTTTGCTCCTGTAAAAGCGGCCACGGTTTTTTCGAAAGCTTCAATTGCTGGACCTTGAGTAAGAAAATCAGATTTTAAGATTGAAACGACGGCGTCAATATCATCTTGAGTGATGTTTTGACGACCGTAGGGAATCATGATGTCCCTATGAGATCTTTCATTTGCTGATCAGTTAACCAGTCAGAGTTCTTATTGGAACTGTACTCAAAACTCTCGGAGACGGGTTTTCCTTTTTCTTGAATCACATTTGTTTTGAAATCGACAGCATGTCCAAAGGTAATGGCCGGGGTAATGACGTAATGATCTTTGAATTCTATGGTGAGGTGAGAATCATCAGAGGGGCACATCACTTCATGGAGTTTCTCTCCAGGTCTGATTCCAACAATTTTAGTTGGAATCTTAGGAGCCATGGCGTGGACTAGATCCATAATTTGCATAGATGGAATCTTGGGAACAAAAATTTCGCCTCCATGCATTCTCTTAAAACTCATTAAAACAAAGTCAATACCTTGCTGAAGAGTGATCCAAAACCGAGTCATACGGTCATCGGTGATGGGAAGCTCTGCCACGTTGGCATTTATAAGTTTTTGGAAAAATGGAATAACTGATCCCCGAGATCCAACTACATTTCCATAGCGAACAACGGAAAACCGAGTTTTATGTCCTCCTGCAATATTGTTGGCCGCGACAAAAAGTTTGTCTGAGACAAGTTTAGTCGCTCCATAAAGATTGATAGGGTTGGCAGCTTTATCAGTAGAAATCGCGATCACTTTTTCCACTTCGTTGGCTAAGGCAGCTGCAATCACATTTTCAGCGCCATGAATATTCGTTTTGATGCATTCTGTTGGATTGTATTCGGCCGCAGGGACGTGTTTCAGTGCTGCGGCGTGAATGACGTAATTTACACCTTGCATCGCTTGTTTCAGGCGCTCGAGATCTCGAACATCGCCAATGAAATAGCGCATTTCGGGAGAATTAAAATCTTGACTCATTTCGTACTGCTTGAGCTCGTCTCGAGAATAAATGATGAGTTTCTTTGGCTTATAATTAGCCAAAATTGTCTGAGTACACTTTTTTCCAAAAGACCCAGTTCCACCAGTAATAAGGATAGATTTTCCATTTAACATATAGAAAGGTAGACTAGTCATCAGAGGAGATCACTGCAACATAAAACTCGTTTTTCCTTGAAAAAGAGTCCTTCAGACTGCTAAATTACCTCATAAAAATGAATAGATAGGAACGCAAATGATTCATAATATTGTTGCTCGGTCTGAAGACATGGCATTAGCCATTGGTGCAAAAAAATTGCACGAAGGCCGCCAGCTTATGAATGAAGCTACAAAAAAATATCATGATGCGTTCAAAGATAGCGCCTCGGGTTATTTCAGAAGCGAGTTCTTGGAAAATAGAAATTGCCCCGCTTGCACAAAAAAAACTACAGAAAAATCTTCTCCAAAGATGGCGGCATCTATATGAAGTGCAATCACTGTCAAATGTGTCACCTGAATCCAGTCTTTACCGATGATTCTTTAACGAAATTCTACAATGGCAATAATACTGCGCAATCTGAAGCCGTTCAAAACGAAAGCGGTTTTTACAATCGGATATATTCTAAAGGTCTGAATGCAATTAAGAAGTTTATTAGCAGTGGAGCGATATTGGATATAGGTTGCTCGACCGGCTATTTTTTTGATCTCGCTGAAGGGGACGGTTGGAAAACTTGGGGAGTTGAACTCAATAAAGCAGAGATTTGCGCGGCTTTAAAAAAAGGCTACCAAGTATTCAATGAGCATTTAGAAAAGGTACATTTTTCTGAAAAGTTTAATGCCATCAGTCTGTGGGATGTTTTTGAGCATATCAAAGACGGTAATAAATATTTGCGTTTGATGAAAAATTTATTGGCTCCCATCGGCGTTTTATTTTTGCAAGTCCCCAATTTTCAGTCTCTGGCTTCACGAGCACTTCAAGAAAAGTGCAATATGTTTGATGGGCTCGAAGATGAAGATACTCTTCACAAGAATCTGCTTGGATATAAACTTCAAGTGGTTTTGAGAGGAAAATAAGTGTTCAAAATCAATGGACGAAAAATTGGTCCCGGTGAAAAGCCCTTTATCATTGCGGAGATGTCCGGAAATCACAATCAATCAATAGAGAGAGCTTTTGCACTCATTGAAGCTGCTGCAAAAGCAGGCGTCGACGCCTTAAAGATTCAGACTTATACCGCTGACACTATGACTTTGGATATTCAAGACGGAGATTTTGCTATCACAGACAAGGATAGTCTTTGGGCAGGATACACACTGCATAAACTTTACTCCGAGGCTTACACGCCGTGGGAATGGCACAAATCCATTTTTAACAAATGTGCGGAACTTGGAATTATTGGATTCAGCACCCCATTTGATCCTACGGCAGTCGATTTTCTAGAAACTCTAAATGTACCACTTTATAAAGTGGCATCGTTTGAAGTCACAGATCTTCCGCTCATAGAAAAAATAGCAAAAACCGGCAAGCCAATGATTATTTCCACTGGCATGGCGAGCATCGAAGAAATCCAAGAAGCTTATGAAACCGCTGTTAAAAATGGGTGCCCAAACGTTGTTCTTTTAAAATGCACGAGCTCCTATCCAGCTTCCCCATTGAACAGCAATGTTTCAACCATCCCACACATGAGAGAACTTTTTAAATGTCAAATTGGGCTCTCTGATCACACCATGGGAGTGGGTTGCGCTGTCGCCGCTGTCGCCATGGGAGCGACGGTGCTGGAAAAACATTTCACCTTGAAAAGATCTGATGGCGGGGTGGATTCTGCTTTCTCGCTTGAGCCCGCAGAGCTTGCAAGTTTGGTCATCGAAGTTGAAAGAGCTCAACAAAGTATTGGAGTTGTCACTTATGGCGCTTCCCAATCTGAGAAAGCTTCGTTAGCTTATAGGCGTTCACTTTACATTGCTCAGGACTTAAAAGCTGGAGATGTATTGACGGAAGAAAATTTAAGAATCGTCCGACCTGGATTTGGTTTGGCTCCAAAGTATTATAAAAGTCTTTTAGGCAGACATGTTCTTAATTCTGTTAAAAAGGGAACTCCCGCCAGTTGGGATCTTATATCAGAATAAAATATCTCGACAGTTTGAGAGGGCTCGCTGCTCTGAGTGTTGTTATTTACCATTTCATGGGAGTTTTCGGAGACCTTCCTGGAATTCCAAAGTGGTTTCTGCATTCCCCATTCGCGTTTTTTGTTGATGGAATTTCTGCAGTGGCTTTATTTTTTGTACTAAGTAGTTTTGTCCTAACCTATAAGGCTTTTTCTAGTCCCCAAAGATATTCTTTGAATGATTCTTTAGTAGGTTATCTCATTCATAGAGTGATGAGAATTGTTCCTCCTTTTATCGCTTGGGTTGTGATCAGTGCTCTTTGCCAGAGATATGTGATGCCCCATGTTTCTGTTGTGTCTGGGGTTTCTTCATGGTTCCATGAAATTTGGGCTCAGCCAGCATCCCTTGAACGTATTGTGAGAGAGTGTTTTATCTTCGCTCCGGCCGCAGGGGGCCATCTAGTAACTCAAGACTGGAGTTTGACAATTGAGATGAATGTTTCTTTGTTCATTCCTCTCTACACAGTTTTGGCGCTGGCGGGAAATTTCCCATTTCTGTTTTATTTATGCCTACGAATGACAACGAAAATTTTTCTATTCCCTTTTTTCCTTGGAATTTTGCTCTCAAAAAATGTTGTTAAAATTCAAAACATAGTTCGAAATCTCAACCCGGCTTATTGTTTTTTGCTGTTTATAACTGGGTTGGGGCTTTACTCCATCCGACAAACTTTCGGACCTGCCATTGCCGATTTATTTCCCTTGCACTTCAATGATGTCATCACCATTTTGAACAGTTCAGGTTCAGCGGTGATTATTGCGGTGGCTTTAGGTTCGATTAAATTTCAAAAAATCCTAGAACACAGATCTCTTATTTGGTTAGGAAGAGTTTCCTATAGTCTCTATCTTTTGCACATTGCCGTATTGAAATGCGTAAGCCTCCCTATGATTGAATTTTTGGATCATCACGGAGTGGGAAGATCCGACGGACTTTGGATATGTCTGTTTGTAAGTGTTTCAGTTGCTTTATTTTTATCAGAGATTTCGTTTGTTTTATTTGAAGAGACTGCCATCCGCGCAGGAAAAATATTAAGTCATCAGGTGAATCTTTTTTCTATAAGGATATTCCAGTGAGATTTGTTGAACGCTATTGGTGGATCATTGGACTATTAGCTTTATTTGTGTCCCTGGTTCCTATGACCCCGGGAGCAAGCTTTGATGGGGATTGGTATATTCATCTCTGGTTCGCAAGATACTTTTCGAACTATATTGGTGTTCATCATTCTCTACCTTGGGTTGTAAACACGACTCAAGCCATCGGGGTTCCGATAAATCTTTTTTACGCCTATATTTTAAATCCATTGTTTGGAACTCTGAGCATAGTCTTAGGTCCTCATTGGGCAGCACGAGTGATCATCATCGGAGTCAGCTATTTAGAATATTTCTTGGTTTTTAAACTTGTGCATGAAGTTTCCGAGGACAAAATTCTCTCCTTAGGGATTGCTCTTTTAACTATCTGGGCCATCTATCCCTACACAGTTGTTTTCACAGAAGCGGCCATTCCTGAATTCTTTGCAACAACTTTAGTAGTTTGTGCTTTCAGTTCTTGGTTTTTGTTTTTATTGAGAGTGTTCTGGATTGAAAAGATAAAATATATTTTGCTCTGCGCCCTATGCTTGGCTTTTTCAATGGGTACCCATCCTATCACTGCGTTTTATTCCGGAATATTTTTTCTCTTGGTGTTTCCAATCAGCCTCTTATATTTGCGCGCTTCAAAGGCCAATGATTTTTCCCGATCACTTTTTGCAATGATTGGATTGGGCTGTTTTACCCTTTTGTTTTTGAGCCCGTGGCTTTATTCCACAGTTCTTTTCATGAACAAAATCAACATTGCAAAAGATCCTGGACTTATTTTTTATCCTCAGGATGCTGATTCATGGTGGACCCGTTTCCAAATCTTTCCCTTCGATAAGAGAAGTCTGTTGAGAGGGCAGATGGTTAATACCAGCTATCTTGATACTCAGATCAATATGGCTTTTGTTTTTTTGAATGTCGGATTCGCTTGGGCGACTCAGATCTGGAAAAAGAAGATATTTAGAAACCCCCTATTCATTCTCGGATTAATTCTCTTTCTATTGACTTCATGGATGTCTCTCTCTCCATTTCCCTATCGGTTTTTACCTCGTCAATTCAAGATCACCCAATTCGGTTGGCGTCTGATCACTTATCAAAATCTTTCAGTACTATTGGTGTTCTTATCCTTTCTATTTCAGAAGCCGTCGTTACTTTGGGATTTCAAAAAAGCAAAACCGATACTGCTTGCCGGTTGCCTAACTTTATCTTTTGTCGGGGCATTAGAACGCTTCACTCACACTATGGGCACCAGAAATCCAATTCCTAGAATCGGGTACGATGCTCGATCAGAAGTAAATTCAACTTTTGTTTCTATGCTGCCTGAATTTAATTATCCCAGCTACCTTCAGGAAAATATCCCAACCCTCGAAGGGTCTAGACTCACCCATGTGAATTTTGGTGTCGGATTGAAAGAAGACTTTGGTGAGGTTCTAAAAATGCTGGTGCAAATTTCAGCGCCTGGATGGGTAATTACAAATGTGGGTGCCTTTGAGTGGAATCGGTTCTATGTGGACGGAAAACAGCTGGAAAAATCCAACATTAAAAAAGCTGGAAATTTTCTGGCGGTAAAACTTGATTCGGGAACCCAAGTTTTAGAAACATCTTTTGAAGTGCCACGGGTTCTAAGAAGGCTTAAAGCGGTATCAATTTTAAGTTTGTTTTTCGTTTTTATTTCTTTTTGTTTTGTGGCATTTAAATGTCTAAGGAGAGCGAATGGACGCGGATCAATATCAATTTCATCATAAAATACTCAATAGAGCTGAAGCAATTGAATATATTAAAAACTATCAGGTCGATGCAAGACGCCCTATTGACCGTCATACCTTGATGCTTAAGTATATTCCCGAAAATTCAAAAGTTTTGGATTACGGGTGTGGTTGGGGAGTGTTTTCTCGAATGGTAGCAGAAAAAAAATGCACCGTTGTTGGTATTGATAGGGACGAATCCTCAATAAAAATTGCTAAAGAAGTAACTGGAGAAAAACCGGGCTTATCATTTGCAGTGAAAGAGATTTCCGAATTCCCCGATGAAAGTTTTGATGTGGTCGTGAGTAATCAAGTCATTGAGCATGTGCACAATCCTGGAAACTATCTCAAAGAATGTAATCGTGTGCTGCGCAAAGGTGGGATTTTTCTCATCGCCACGCCGAATATTCTTACTCCCCAATTTTTTATGTATCAGTTTTCAAAAAATCAAAAACTTTGGTTCAAGCAGTTGTCAGAAAAAATTAGAAATAACTATGCTAAAACCAATGACCACATCATGGGTTGGGATCCTCATTCTTTTTGTCGCCTCCTCTCTAGTGTTGGATTTGATTACGAGGATCACGAGTACATTGAGGGCGTTCCATTCCCAGGGGCCAAATACTGGAACACACGTCTTTCCCGAATCAAAAACTTTTCCTACGTGATGTGCTTTGTGATGAAGAAAAATAGTTTTGTTGATGTCGGAATCAACGACTAAACATTGACTAGTTTATTAGATGATTTCTTTGTCTGTCATTTTTCGGGCAGATCATAAAACAAACTTTCGTAAATTTGTCTCGCGGGCCGATTTATCAGCAGATTGACATTGTCGTGTCCATTGCTCTTGATGTCTGGGGTTCGCATCAAAACTTCTTTGTAATCAAAGAAAACTTTTCTGTTCTGAGGGAAATTGTAGAAAAATATATTTAAAACGAGTCCGCTGGCAGTAATGAGTCCTATCAAACTTCGGTTCCATTTTTTATTAGCTAGCCATGCGCCACCAATGGCTGTTCCCAAAAATATTAAGGAATAGTAGTCTCGAAGTGAAACCCTCATCACAAACCGTTCCAAGTGAAGAGGCCAGAACCCTTTTTCAAATCCCATTGTGCCTCCCTGACCGATTTTAGCAAGAATGGTTGTTTTCCCCAATGTAAGGATAAAAAACATGCAGCCCAAGAAAATCATAAAAGTCCCAACTGCTACTGCATTCTTTCTCATGTTTGCAAAAGGCTTAATATCTTCCTTGAAAACAAATCCAAACACCAAAAGTATGTTTATTAGCATCCACCATTGATGAAAGCGGAAATACAAAATCCGATAAATGGGGCTAGCAAAGACTAAAAAATCCACAATGACAATCCAGGCAACCGGAAAGTGTTTTAGTTTCTTCCAGTTAAATAAGGTGATAGACATATAAAATGCGACAAGGGGGTTTGCAAAAAAATTATTCCCATCATAAGAAAAATAGTCTCGGGTGCCCAGATTTCCGAGGATCTTAGAAAAATCGATGGTGTTGAAACTAAATAAAAAATCTCCAAGGAAAAACTGCGCTGATGAAAAGAGGAATGCCACTATTCGCTTAAATAGCTGAAGGCCAAAAGGACTTTGGCTGGTGGGCAGAAATTTTTGTGACTCACTCAAAAAAAGTTGAATGGCTTGTTGGTGATACCAGCAGGAAAAAAAAACAGCTAAGAAAAGCCCTATGAAACTGAGCTGCATAAACTTACGACCGGCTTTTTTGATCTCAGGCCAAAACCAACATACGCAGAATACAAAGAAAAATAAATATATAAACCCTAAGCTCTGTAAAGAACTTCGTGTTGTAGATAAAAACAAAGTTACGAAAGAAGCTCCCAATAGAAAAATATTTTTCCGTCGGAGTGCCAATAATGAGAGTCCAAGCGAAATCATTAACAGCGGCAAAGTTTGAGAAAGTCCTTCGTATTGAAGATCTCGAGCTATCGGAAAGCTTGTGGTTAGAGTCGCAGAGCATAGGGTGATCGCCAAGGGATTTTCACCAAGCAGGCAAGAAAAGAAAAAGAGTGCAGCGAGATAAATAAAAATCAAGGAGAGAAGATAGCTCAAATCATACGCTGTAAAAAAATCTAAAAATTTTGTCAAAGGCCAGAATATATCCTTGAAAAGATAGAGTCTTACACCATCGAGAGGATAGCAAATGCCTTGCGGCAGAAGAACTCCGCTCATTGTCGTCGTCATGAATCGAGATGTCACCAGTGTGACGCAAGTCTGAGGGTGAAAGGCGTAAAGATAATATTTCCAAGGAAGATAGACCTCGTTGATATCGGTAAGATAGGTGTTCTTTACTTTCAACGCATTGCCAGGGGAGTAAAGGGGAGCCTTCAAAGTGTAGATATCTACGGGAGCAATTGTCTTGTGCAGAGAAATCACTGTAGCAAAAGAAGCTACAAGAAATAGGAGAGGAATATAAGCTATTGAGTAAAGTCGTTTATACATAGTTTTCTTGGTTGTGATTTTACCTGGCTATTCCTGGGAAGTCCACCATTTATGGCTTGCCTGCCTTATTGGCAGACATTACTATTGGGAGCTCATTAGACAACTAAATCAAAGGGATTATCAGTTGAGCAAGACTCGCTTAGTGAATCTAGTTTTTATACTTTTGTTGGCGCTGGCTTGCGCCGCTGGATTAGAGTTTCTAAATGTTTCGCCCAACTCTGGAGCTTTGGCGATTCGAGGGCATAACGTTTCCTTTTCTGGTTTAGTGAGTCTTTTTTTTATTCTTGTTTGCTCATTGAATTTAATTTTG
The DNA here is from genome assembly GCA_043732305.1 of Oligoflexia bacterium. Taxonomy (GTDB): domain Bacteria; phylum Bdellovibrionota; class Bdellovibrionia; order JABDDW01; family JABDDW01; genus JAYTHU01. Next base: position 33,077 of record JAYTHU010000177.1, on the reverse strand, counting down.
GCCTTTTCTAAAAATGTTGTTGTGGGCATTCGGCATGAACCGAGTTTTGCAATAACAATCTTGATTTTTTCTTCTTTAATTTTTTTTCATGTCACACAATTTGATGCAGATTATCTGATTACGGTTGAAAATTTCTTTCTTTTCACTCTTTTCGCTTTAGCTTTATTTTATCGCGAAAAAAAGACAGCTCTTGACGCTTTTTATAAATATGGTTTGATTGTTTTCGGAATCGCTTACACCGTTTCTATTGTGCTGCCATTTCTTATTCCCTTAAAAAATTGCAACATTTTTGGATTTTATGATCTTACAGCGCCCATGCGATTTAAAGGATGGTTCGGCTCTCCGATTGTTATTGGATTTTTAGGGCTATCACTTGCGATGGGCAGTCTCATTAAGATTTTCCAAGAGCGCGAAGCAAAAATTTCTTGGCTGCACCTATTTTTTGCGTGGATTGGAATTTGGGGAATTTATTTTTCTGTTCATAGGACTACGATGTTAGCCATAACGGCAGTTTTAATTTTCTTTATCGTTCAAGCTCTCAGAAAAAATGACCTCTCACGTGTTCCAATGTGTTGTTTCATGTTGATTTGCTGTGTCTTTTTTCAGTTCACAGGCATCATGGCGGCAAAGACAGGTTTCAACGTTTCCAAAGCTATTGCTAACAAAGACATCAACCAAGTCGTTCAAACAAACGGACGTTGGGATGTTATGAAAACTATTTGGCGTGTCACTCTAGAACATCCACTTGGACAAGGCACTGGTGGCACTCCCAGATACATAGACCGGCACAAACTGTTTTTTGCTAAACAACCCCATAACGATTATCTGCGAGTTTTAGGTGATCAAGGATTTGCGGGGTTCTTTTTGTTCCTCTTGGTTTGCGCCTGGCTTTTGTATCGAACGCGAAATTCATTGTCGTTTGCTTGTGTCCTCGCTTTTGGAATTTGTCTTTTGACTGATAATCTAATGGTGTTACCGGCTTATGGTCTAGGACCGATTTTTTTAATGTCTCTCTTGGCAAAAGATGAGGGAAGAAAATAATGTTTCTTAGTAAATTGAAGTGGTTTTTATTGTCTACTGTGAGTCTTTTGAATCCACTGATTCATTTGCGGCGAATTCACGGATATTGGAATCCAAATTGGCTCAATCATATTTGGCCCATTGGTTACGCCGGTCAATACTTTAAACACAATCTAGTTTTTTATGCTTACCTTCTGTACCGTCTCTGTGATGTGCTGAGTTCTTTTATGGGGCCGGATCTTGCTTTGTGGGTTCCAATTGTTATTGCAGCACTCTTGCAGATTTATCTCGCTTATCGTCTGACAGTGATTTTGACAGAAAATAGACTTTGGGCCTGGACTGCGGCTACACTTGTGACCTTGACCATTTATCCACTTACGAAGATTTATCACTGTGCCGGAGTGCCAGAATTTGTTGCCGGGACTTTTATTCAATGTGTGGTTTTAGCTTGGATTTTAGCTCTGATTTCTAAACGCCGAGAGAAAATGATCTTCTATGTTTTTCTGTCAGGTCTTTCACTGAGCCTAGTCATTGACACTCATCCCATCTTAGCAGTTTATGAGATGGCCGTGGTCGTATTGATATTACTTCCCAGTATCCCGCATCTGAAAATGGCGGTGCGTGATCGCAAAGCCCCTGGTTTTACATTGCATGGTGCAAGTATTTTTTTGACTTTCGTTGCAGCGCCTTGGGTTTACATCACCCAAATGTTTATAAAAAAATTTTCCGTTGCTCAAAATCCTGAAGTTTATTTTTATCCTGAGCCGATGTATAATTTATGGATGAGATTTGGACTTCTCCCAATGGCTAGAAGAAGTTTTGAGCTTGGAATCCATATTGACACCCCTTATTTAGACACTAAAATCAAAAGGCTTCTTTTGATTTTAATCGTCGGAATTTTATTTCTGGGTAGAGGCAACCTCTTTACTAAACCAGAATTTAAGATGTCTGTTGATTATGAGTTCGGAAAAAATATGTTTGTTTTTTCTGTTGTAGGATTTTTCATTTTCACGATTATGTATTTTAATCCAGGAATCTACAATCATTTGCCTGAGGTTTTCAAGCAGGTGCAGATGGCTTATCGATTGGTCAATTTCCAAAACGTGCTTCTGTTTCTATCTTTTCTCAGTCTTTGCTTTATTAACGGAAGATTTTTTGCAGAGTTCAAAGCTACTAATTTAGTTTTCTTGCTGATAATATGCCTGACGATTTCATTTTGTGGGCTTGCGGACAAGTACAGAAGAATTCGTAGAGTGTTTATGGAGAGGTGCACTACTCGAAAGTCTGAGCTGTTTCTCACGATGCGAGAGAAATTCCCACTTTGGAATTATACCGCTATCGATATTAAGAATCTTGATGAGAGCAATCCTGTATCCAACGAGATGATCAGTTTTCCGATTGAAGATGGAACAAACTTTAGTTCCATTGGTCCTCGACAAGGGAACGTAAAGACGCGTGGGTGGTATAAAACTAACGTGGCTGCTTTTGTGTGGAATCATCTCTATGAAAATGGTGTTGAGATTCCTCCGATTTTTTACCAGGAAACGGATTACCGTTTGGCCATTCAACTTGAGCCCGGAGCTCATTCCCTAAGCACTGAAGTAGTTGCAGATCCAAGATGGTTTAAATTAAGAGAACTTTATTTTTTTACTATTGCTCTTGGACTTCTGATTTGCCTCTTTCAATTTGCGTTCCCTAAATTATCTGTTAAAAAAACATGTTGAAATTAGAGACTCTTTTCAGTGTTTTTTTAGGCGCATGCCTTGTCATGTATTTCTATTTCTTTCTGTTTCTGCCACAAAATTGGTCGTTGAATGACGATTATGGGCAAATCAAAGATTGGGCACTGGATCCCAAGTTAAACCCGTGGACGGCAGGCTTGAATTTCTTCAGAGGGCGTTTAAACGAAGGCCGGTTCTTGCCTTTTGACTCGTTCTTGCGATTGATCAGATACAAATTTTTGCCAGTTGAGCCGGTATTTTACCGAGGTGGACAATTCCTTTTATTAGCTATCGCTTTGTTTGCAATTACTTTATTTGTTAAAAAAGTCGGGTTCTCAAGATTTCAAGTTATCTTCACAGTTTTTTTAATTCTTACAAATCTCTCAATCAAAGAGTGGATCGTTCTCACTTCAGCCGCGGAAACTTTGGCTGTTCCATTTTTTTGTTTAGCATTGGCCGCATACGTCTATAATTGCAAAATTCTAGGAGTATTGTTTTTTGCCTGCGCTTTTCTGTCTAAAGAAAGTTTTCTCGTTTTGGGAGGCGCGATTTTGGCTCTTGAATATTTCGATTTTAAGAAAACTCGAAAAATTTCTTGGTTGCCTTTGCTTGCTCTTGCGCTCAGTTCAAGCGTTTTCGTCTTAACCATTTCAAAACTTCCCCGAGTCTACACCGGTGGTTCTCATTTTTCGATCTTGTCCTTAAAAAATATTTTTCAATCGTTGATAATTCCCCCGCTAAAAACCTATGGCCTTGCGATTTTATTTTCCATCATCGTGCTTATTCAACGTAAAAGTTCCTTGATGGATCAAAGCTCTAGGAAGATTCTATGGGTGAGTTTGTCTATCGTCATTCCTTTTTCAATATTCTTGAGTCTATGGGGACCGTTCGATTCTTGGAGTTACCTGCATCTTATTATTCCGTGGGGTTGGGCCATGATTCTGGCTTTACCTTTACGTGAGGACGTCACCTTGAATCGAACATCGTATGCACTGGCTGCGATCTTAGTTTTCGTAACAATGGTCATGACCATGAGAGGAAGTTTCAATCGTTGGCAATCACTTCGCGAAGCCACCGTCGCTGCGGACATGGCTTGTGAAGATTTCAATCGAACACCTAATCTAAAAGTTTTTTCAAATTGTGAAGAGGGTTCAAATCAACTGCAGAACTATCTCTTACTTTACGGTAAAAACTGCGTTCATCCTCCTGTGATCACATACGTGGCTCACGGTCTGCCAGCACAAACAAAAGCTCCCTACGAAATTTTATTTGGGAGAAAATGGTGTAACACAGATGGATCAGAATTTGAAAAGCTTCCTGTCACTTATCGTTACCATATGAACATTTGGTCCGTTTACAAATTTATGAGTGATCAATTAGACTTAGAGAGTGGCCAGAAATGAAAAATATTTTTAAATTTGCCGCTGTGGCAATCTCAACAATCTATCTTTATTTTTTCATCGTGCTTCCGCAAAGTTGGTCTTTAAATGATGACTACGGCCAAATCAAAGATTGGGCCATGAATCCCAATTTAAATCCTTGGAAAGAAGGTTTTGCTTGGTTCCTGGGCCGCCTCAAGGAAGGTAGGTTTTTGCCTTTAGACTCTATCTTGAGGCTCCTGCGCTATAAGTTTCTTCCAATCGAGCCAGTTTATTATCGAGGTGTTCAGTTTTTGCTTCTGGTGGTTGCCGTATGGGGCATTTTGCATTTTGCAAAAAAAATGCGATTCAAATCTTTGCAATTAGTGTTTTTAGCGTTTTTAGTTCTAGTGAATCTTTCGATCAAAGAGTGGATCGTGTTGACTGCGGCCGCAGAGACCCTAGCCACACCTTTCTTTTGTTTAGCACTCGCAGCATATTCAAGTAATAAGAAATGGTTAGGAGTTGGACTTTTCATTCTATCTTTTTTATCCAAAGAGAGTTTTGTTGTTTTGGGCTCCACTTTTTTTGTCTTTGAATATTTTGAATGGAAATTGAAAAAGAAGATCTCGTGGTTTCCGCTTGTGCTTTTAATTTTCTCTGCTTTGATATTTGCGATCGTTGTTGCGAAGCTCCCGCGAGTTTATACGGGGGGCGATCATTTTCTTCAGATTCCGTTAAAAAATATTCTGGTGTCATTGGTTTTTCCCCCAGCAAAGAGTTATGGTGTAGCGATTTTATTTGTTTTGGCTGTTTGCTTTTCGACAAAGAAATTCTACCCGAGAGACGGCTTGAGAATATTATTGGTTTCATTGGCCATAGTGCTGCCAATTTCTATCTTTCTTGTGGCATGGGCTGGCTATAACTCTTGGGGTTATCTCCAATTGGTTATTCCTTTTGGCTGGGCCTTTTTTCTTGCAGGGTGGCTTCCATCAGAAATATCTCCTTCAAAATTTCGGACGATAGGTGCGGCGATTGTTGTTTGTTTTTATATCTTCGTCACGCTGTGGGGATCACTGAATCGCTGGAGTTTTTTGAACGAATCAAAACTAGTCGCGGACATGGCCTGTGAGGATTTTATTCGAGATCCTCGAACAAAATTCTATAGCTCCTGTGAAGAGGGAGCCAACCAATTGCAAAATTATTTAATGATGTACAATCGGTTTTGCCCTCACCCGCCAGTGATTTTGCACACCGCTGGGCTTCCAAAAGATGCAAAGGCTCCCTATGATATTTTAATTGGGCGGAAGTGGTGCGTGGGCGATGGAGCCGATTTTGATTCAGTACCGAAAACCAGCACTTATAATTTCCACAGTTGGGTCTTGATTAAGAAATTTTGAAAGTCTCTCGTAATTTGCTGACAATTCTTCCTGCCGTTTTCCCGTCCCAAAACTTAATGGGTGGTCGCTTCGACTGATAGGAGCTGTCTAGAATTTTTTTAATTTCAGAAATCAAAATATTTTCATTCACTAGTTTATTGGTTCCCTCGGACACGGTGATGGGTCTTTCTGTGGAATCACGTAAAGTCAGACAGGGAACTCCCAAATATGTCGATTCTTCCTGGATGCCACCGGAATCAGTGATCACTAATTTTGAATCCTGCAATAACGACATGAAGCTGATGTAACCGAGCGGATCTAAAAACTTCATGTTCTGATTATTTTTGAGATCATTCCACAAGCCGAATTTTTCTAAACTGGCCTTGGTGCGTGGGTGAAGTGGGAAAACAAATGGCAGCAACGAAGCGCTCTCAGTTAAAAGATTAAACAACTGGGTGAGCTTAGATTTATTATCGACGTTTGAAGGTCGATGAAGAGTGACAATGCCATAAGAATTTTTTTGAAGAGATAGCTTCCCGGCACTGTTTTCAGATTCAATTTCTGATCTCAGCATCTCAAATGAATCCATCATGATATTCCCAACAAACGCGATTCTCTCGCTAGCTACTCCCAACCTTAATAGATTCTCGTCAGCATCGGGTGATGGAGTCCAAAGATAATCAGCGAGAGCATCGGTCACAACCCGATTTATCTCCTCAGGCATGGTCATATCTCCACTGCGAAGACCTGCTTCCAAGTGAGCTACAGGAATCAAAAGTTTTTTTGCAACAAGAGTACACGCCATGGTCGAATTGACATCGCCAACTACAATTACCAGATCAGGTTTTTCGCGAAGACAAACTTCTTCATATTTGATCATGACTCCAGCGGTCTGCTGAGCATGGGTTCCGCTTCCAACTTCCAGATTGGTATCAGGTTCGGGAAGTCTCAAATTAGCAAAAAAGTTGGCTGACATGTTGATGTCATAATGTTGCCCCGTGTGAATCATCTTGAGATCACACCAAGCTTCTTTTTTAAGTGCATGGAACAAAGGTGCTACCTTCATAAAATTGGGACGCGCAGCGGCAATAATATGTATTGTTTTCCTCATCGTTTCGGTAATTTGTCATATTGAGAATTGATTTGTCTAGTAAAAGGCGCTAATTTGGCCCGATGGATCAACTCATAGAAAAAATCAAAAGCAAATCCGCAGTGGTAGGTGTGTTGGGGCTTGGGTACGTTGGCCTTCCATTGGCTGTTGAGAAGGCCAAAGTTGGCTTTCGAGTCATTGGAATCGATCAAGACAAAGCTCGCGTGGCGCAAGTCAACGCAGGGCAAAATTATATTCGTGATGTCAAAGACAGTGAACTCAAAGAGCTGGTGGCCGCGCAAAAGATAATGGCCTCCACTGATTTTTCTCTACTCACTGAAATCGATGTCATAGTCATCGCCGTTCCAACTCCGTTGACAAAAAATCTCACTCCCGATTTACAATTCGTTGAAGCCGCCACTCGAGTGGCCGCAAAATATCTGCGAAAAGGACAACTCATTTGTCTTGAATCAACAACATATCCAGGAACAACTGAGCAGTTCATGCTGCCGATTTTAGAAGAGTCCAAACTCAAAGTGGAAACGGATTTTTTCTTAGCCTATTCACCTGAGCGAGTGGATCCGGGCAACAAGCATTACAACACCAAGAATACTCCCAAGGTCGTTGGTGGTGTCGGTCCTCATTCTTTGAATGCTGCTATTTCTTTTTACTCTCAAACAATAGAAAAAATTGCTCCCGTTTCTAGTGCGCAAGCTGCAGAGCTAGTGAAAGTTTTTGAAAATACTTTTCGCGCAATTAATATTGCACTTGTGAATGAGCTCGCACTTTTGTGCGATCGAATGGAAATCAACGTTTGGGAAGTTTTAGAAGCCGCACACACTAAACCTTTTGGAATCATGCCCTTTTTCCCTGGCCCCGGCGTAGGGGGACATTGCATCCCACTCGATCCTCACTATCTTGAATGGAAAGCACGTGAGATGAATTTTTCGACTCACTTTATTACTCTTGCCGGCGAGATCAATCGTAAGATGCCGGAGTTTGTTGTGGAAAAATCTGTGCGAATTTTGAATCGATTGGGTTTGGCTTTATCGAAATCTAAAATCGTAGTTTTAGGTGTAGCCTACAAAAAAGATCATGATGATTATCGTGAATCCCCAGTCCTAGAAATCTTGAAACTTTATCTCAAGGAGGGCGCGCAAGTCAGTTATCACGATCCCTTTGTTGAGTCAGTGAATGATCATGGTATCAAGATGACAAGTGTCGCGCTCGACGAAGCATTATTGTCCGATGCAGATCTCGTGGTGATCACTACCGGACACAGTTTGGTCGATTACTCTTGGGTCGTTGCAAAGTCCAAAAAAGTTTTGGACACCCGCAATGCAACTAAAGTGGTCAGCGGCGTTAAGGAAAACGTCACCCTTCTTTAATTATGTTTCAAGAAATTAAAATTTTTCAGCCTTGGACTTATGAAAAACAGGCTCTAAATCTGAAGAGTCTGAATGAGCAAACGGGTCGGGAATTTCAGTATGCGGCCCTCGGGCGGGCATCTTTTTACCACTTGCTCAAAGCTCTCGGTGTGAAGGATAAAATCCTTATTCCCACCTATATTTGCGACTCTATTTTGCAATCACTAACAGCGCTTAATATTCAACCCGTTTATTACGATATTGATCCTCAAGATCTGAATGGCTCTTTGGAATCAGTAAAAGTTTTGAGCGACAAATATTCAGTCAAAGCCGTTTTGGTAGCCAGTCTTTATGGAAATCCCGCGGATATGACCGAGATCGAAAAATTCTGTCAGGAAAAAGGTATCATTCTCATAGACGATGGGGCTCAGAGCTTTGGAGCTAAAATCGGCAGTCGTTTTATTTCGACTTTTGGGGACGGTGGATTTTTTTCTTTTAGCCCGGGCAAACCCACCGCTGCGCCAATGGGTTCTTTCTTTTGGACCAAGAATAAATATGAGTTTTCAAAAACTAATTCTGCCATTTCTCATCATGTGAAATTTTTGAATTTCTATTTCAATCGATTGCATATTTATGAGTACAAATGGCTGGCTCCTTTCAAATATCTTTTAAGGAAATTAGACCGATTTCTAGATAAAATTAACAATCATTTCTATGACCGAATGGAAGCATTTGAAGAGGAAATTCTCGGCGGGGTTTTGGAACTTTGCACAAGTAGGTATCAATCTCAGCGTCAGGATTTGATCGGTCGCGCCAATCAGATTATTTCTAGTCGGGGAGATATAGCGCGGCCACTATTGAACGTTCGTGGAATTTCTAACTCTCACAAAATTGTCTGGATATTTAAAAATTCCCAACTCGCTCAAGATTTTTATACGGCTCTTGTGGCCCAAAACGTATTTTGTCTTTTGGGTTACCGTTCACTGGGAAAAAATAAAGAAGAGTTGCCGCAGATGACGGTTCTTGAAGGCCGAGTGTTAGAAATCCCTATGGAGCAGAGTAAAACTCAAATGGATTTTCTTTTTAGTACATTAAAAAAAACCATTCAGAAATTTTAAATTTCCCGTTGAATCAGGTCCCAATATTTATGCGCCAAACTGTCAAAAGAATATTCTGCTACGGTAGAATCAGAAGGAACAGCAAGCTTTCCTGCCTGAAAATCCAGCTTCATTTTTTCCAGTACCACTTTAATTTTTTGTAAATCGTATGGGGCATAGTATCCAAGGTGTTTCTTTTCAATTGTCTCACACATTTCGCCAGGGCTTGAAATCAAGAAAGTCGAAATTCCCTGAAGCATGTAGTCGTAGAGTTTTGAGCCGAAAAGAAAATGATATTCGGGACTATTGATAGTGAATCCAATGTGGCTTGTGGCAACTTCTTGCGCCAATTCAGCACTTGGTAGATATGGGAGTGTTCTGAAGTTTTTTTCCTTGAACTTGAGTTTGCCATCTCCGACGAAAACAAAATCGCATTTTTCTGTCCAGAAGCTATCGGTTTTAGTGAGTTCGGTGATGGCCTGCCTGAAAAGATCAAGTGCCGTCATTCTTCCCATTCCACTAGCAAAGCCGGCGTAAATGAATTTCATTTTTGATGATTTATTAGGTTTGCTTAAGATTTTGTCTTCTGGATCATAACCATTGGAAATAGTGGTAATCTTGTCAGCCACGTTCCAGTTTTTGATAAAAATATCCGTGAGACTTTGACTAACGGAAACAATGTGATCACAGAATCGAAATGCTGTTTCTTGACAAAATAACGCTTTATTTTTGTAAGCAATAGAGGGGAGTGCGTTCGGATATCCGTAATCATAGGGATCTTCATTCCAAGGGTCCCGAATATCCTGAATCAATTTTATCTTGGGATTTTCAAGCTTAAGAAGAGCTGCAAAATAATTTACTGAGTTGGGCGGGCCAGTCACGATGACTGTTTTGATATTGCCTTCTTTTAAAATTATGTTTGCCTGAGATAAAAGGGCTGGACCCCAGCCTTCGGCATAGTCAATCCAGTGGTGAAATTTTCGATGAAATTTATAAAGATATCTTTCTTTTATCCGAAAAACTCGGGGTGATTTTGGATTGAAAAGCCAATTTGGATTTAGCCCACCTTTGACCCTATGAATCTTGATCCGCGGGTGAGTGATATCTTGCTCCCACGGAGATCCCCCGTGTTTCTTATCAAAAGCTGCGGTGATAATTTGTATGTTGTAATCTTGGCGCACAAGATATTTGCAGAGCTTGGACCAGCGTCTTGCTCCCACGCCAGGAGCTGGGGGTAAAGTATAAGCAATGAGAAGAATATCTTTGTCTTTGGCCATACACTTTTATACGGCGAATAATGTCGTTTAGTCACTAGCATTTTAGGCGGTGAAAAGGTAAGTTTTGGTCTATGGTCACAACTGAAACTATCGTAAAATTTGACAGTCCTCCAGTCGCCGAAGATATTTGGAATAGTTGGCAAATGATATCAGGAAATCCCTTTCACACAACCCATTATGTTGGGGCGCTTTCAAAACTCGGATGGCAAGGTGTTTATGCCGCCCGTATTGATGTTGACGGAAACATTTTGGCTGCTGGAACAGCCGTTGTAAGGACTAAAGCTGGGCAAAAATGGGCTAATTTCTTTGCCGAGCCTAGTGGACAAAATAGCACCGAAATTTTCAAATCACTTGTCATGCGATTAAAAAAGGAAAAAATTGGATTTATTCAAACCTCGGGAAGCATGGGGAGGTGGGACCGAAAATCAATTTCTTCAGCATCGACTATTTCTCGATTTTTCTCATTCATACCTTTCGGAACTCATGAAATTGATCTTCTCCGGACCGAGAAAGAAATTTGGGATGGCCTGCACTCCAAACATAGAAATTCAATAAGGTCTGCCGAAAAAGCCGGAGTAACGGTTAAAGAGTTTGGCGACGATTTTATTGAAAGTGATATAGAAAAATTCTATTCGATGCTTGAAAACACTTTGAAGCGAGGCTTCGCTGTAGTGACACCTAAAGACTATTTTTGCTTTATTTGCAAAGATCTTTTAAGTGGGGGGTTCGGAAAATTCTTTACCGCACACTCTGCTATTGGAGAATTAATTTCTTGTGCGCTTGTTCCATATTCTACAAAGCGCGGATATTATTGGATGGGATCATCTGTTGATCCCAAAGTTACGCCCGGAGGAACGGGAAATCTTTTGCAATGGAAGATGATGCTCGGTCTCAAGAAGGCGAATGTTCACATCTATGATTTAGGTGGAGCGAGTCCCGTCGCAGAACCGGGTTCGAAAGTTCAAAAGATACAAAAATTTAAAGAGCGATTCGGTGGAACTTTTGTCCACCATGATCTCTGGAAAGCTGACCTCTCGTGGAGAGGTCCTCTTTTGCGTCTAGCTCAAAAAATAACACGGCAATGAGGCATTTATTTTGAACGAATTTATTAAAAATTTCATTAAAACTCCGTTGAACTTATTCAAGGACTTTGTGCTTGGTTCCTCGAATTTTCAAAAAGACAGTTGGTCTGCAGTCGGTAAAAATTCTTCTTACACTTTAGAGCAAATAGATGGTTGCACTGAAAAAGCAAAAGAACTCAAACCTATTCTAGATTGGCATCGAGATTATTTGAAAGAAACGCTCGATAAAAATCTTGGAAATGTAGGTAAAGTTTTAGATTATGGCTGTGGCTCAGGTAGATATTTGAAATATTTGGAAGAGCAGACTGATCTTGAACTTTACGGAATTGATTTCTCTGAAACAACTTTGACAAACTTCACCTCTAAAAATGTGAAACGCTCTCCGTTGATGGCCGCAGACTTGTCTCAAAAATCTTTACTGGTTTCAAAATACCAAGGATTTTTTGACGCTATTTATTCGATCACCGTCATTCAATACATCACTCCCTCAAAAATCAAAACCTTGTTTAAAAATTTATCTGTGATGCTTAAAAAAAATGGGCTACTTGTCTTACTGTTTCCTATTCCGGTCGGAGTTCTCGATATTTTCAAATATTATCACTATGTGAGATATCCCCCTCACTATCTAGAAAAAATAATTAAAAGAATGGGGTTTGAGATTATTTTCTCGGGAGAAACTTTGACCAAAAAATACATTCCATGGTTTCACTCCGACCCTAAGACGAATCACGGTTATTGGCTGGTGGTAAGGAAAACAAAACATGACGGAGGATGAGAGACAATTGAAAGTCCTTTGGGTTTCTGCTTTTGATCCTGATAGTTTAGAAAGCGCTGCCAGTCGATTGAGAAAATTGACCAAGGGCCTTGAATCAGCCAATGTGAGTGTGGACTGGGTTTACCCACCAAAACACCCCATTTCAAGCAACGGATTTAAGAAAATATTTATTCGAATCACAGATATTTGTTTTATGTCGAGAGATGCTCTCCGCTGGCTTAAACAAAATTCCAAGGGGGTAGCCATATTTTCTTTTCCACCGGCGTGGCTCCTTGGAAGTTCTTTAATTGTATCAATTCTGAAGCCACGAAGATCCGTATTGGATTTCAGAGATCCGCTTGTTGCAGAAAAACTAATTCCTCGTTCAAAGCTTATGAATTTTTTAATTCATAAGCTTCAAACTTTGGCCCTCTTACAAGTTTCTAAGGTGACCGTCGCTTCGCCGGCTATAGCTAGTTTTCTAAATGTTGGAGAAAAAGTTCACCCGGTCCTTTCTGGTTTTGATCCCGCTGATCTAAGTAGCAATTTGAGAGCTGAGAGTGCAAAGCTCGAGGGTGAATTTATTCATTATGTTTATGGGGGTACATTTTATGGTTCAAGATCTCCCATAGCTTTAATTCACGCCTTGGGTGAGTTGAAACAATCTTGTCCCACTATGAATGCTCGTTTTTCTTTTTTCTGTAGATTCAATGAGGCCATTGGCGAAGCAGTCGCTCGGAATTTAATATCGAAACTTAGCCTTGAAGAAAATGTAAAAATCTTCCCCATGCTTTCCGCCGAAAATTTTAAAAGGGAAATCAATAACGCGGATATTCTTATTGTAATTACACACTCTGAAGGAAGTGAATACGCTATTCCAGGGAAGATTTTTGATTATATCGCCGCTCAAAAGCCAGTTTTGCTTTTATCTCAAGATACAGTTTTGCTCTCGCTTATGAAAGACTACGACCTCCCTGTTCTCACGTCGGCCAACACAGTCGAAATGATTTTTCCTTTATTGACTCAAATTCAAGAGGCTCAGAAAACAGCAAAAGTTTATGGAGGTGATTTCCGGAAACGAGAAATTTTGAGTTGTATTTACCAAGGAAAACTTCTAAGAAATATTTTGTTTGGTTCATATGGAGAGTGATTTGAAAATGAAAGCCTTCCACACCTTTGACTATGAACTTTATTTTGGATCGGAATCGGGAACTCCAGAGAAATGCTTGATTCAGCCGATGAATCTCATCCTAGAATTTTTTGAGAAACATAATCTTAGTGGTGTGCTGTTTTTGGATTCAATGTATTTGATGAGACTTGCAACTATCAAAAGTAGTCGTGCCGTTTCCGACTATCAGACGATAATTAAGCAATTGAAACAAGCAGTTGCGCAAGGGTTCAGTATAGAACTTCATCTTCATCCTCATTGGCTAGACGCTTTGTATGATGAAAGCACCAATCAGTGGACATTCCCGCACTACAAACATTACACGTTGCAAAGTCTTGATATGTCTGAGATCTCTCAACTGATTCGCGAGAACTGTCAAATCGTACAGGATATTTCGGGCGTTGTTCCGAAAATATTCAGAGCCGGCGGCTGGTGTGTTGAACCGTTTTCGAAAATAAAAGACTCTTTGCTTCAGCAAGATATTAAGTACGATTCTAGCGTGGTTCCGGGCCTGAGATTTCCAAATGCACTTCAGCCTTTTGATTTCAGTAAAGTAGAAATGAAACATCAAACTTGGAAATTTGATAACTGTTCCATCCATGAAAATTCGGCAGGACCAATGACCGAAATTCCTGTCACCACTTATCGGAAATCATTTTTAAAACGGTTGGTAGGGGGCACTCAAAAGAAGCGATTTGAAGTTTTTGGAGACGGTAGAAATATGCTTTCAAGCCGAACTAACTTTTTACAGAGATTTATTAATAAATTGAGAAGTCCGGGAATAGGCGTTTTAAGTTTAGAGACAGAAAAATCTATTGAGGAAGGTAATCAATTGATTCGTGATTACAACATTGATGCACTAGGAATTTTTGTCACGGTGACGCACCCTAAGGGTCTTGAAAAAACCGGAGACATCCGTTCCACACTAGGGAAAAGCTGGATTCTTAAAATTCCCTCTATAAACTTGGAAGACATCAAATGAATATAAATCAAAAGATATTTCTCACCTTCATCATCTTACTAAGTTTTTCATTTTCATTTTTTATCGCCGTCCATTTTGTCGATCGTGGCCACTACTATGGCGATGGTCCCTCTAACGACGCCGCTTGGTATGGTGGCAAAAACTTTAATAAATTAGGATTTCTCAGAATGCGCGGGGTCCCCATCCAAGTGACCGGTGTGGAAGAAGTGCCTTCATTTCCTGTTGATCCACACAACACACCGTTCTATTTTCACTATCCTGCCGGTCCTGATCTCATGCAGGGTGTGCTCTTCAGATTAGGACTCGAAAATCGATTGTATCATCAGGTCTTTGGACTCTTGTTTTCTATAGTCGGATCATTTTTCGCTTGGAAATTTTTATCGGGATTATTTGATCACTGGCCGGCTTTGATCGCTTTTTCTTTTTTTGTGCTAACACCAAATTTTTTATTCTTCGCGGACAACTTGCATGGTCACGCCTACTTTACATTTTTCCATTGGTTTTTCCTTTACCAGATATTTATTTTGTTCAAGCTTGTGAAAGAAAAGAAGTCTGTCTCTTACATAAAATTTGCATTCACATTCTTAGTACTGGGGATAGTCGCATCTTGGTTTTCCATCGATTTGATTCCGCCGATGTTGATTTTAGGCCTAGTGTGCTTTTTCACGATCCCCGGCAGAGATCGTTGGACTTGGGGAATTGCACTTATGCTTGCGGCGGTTATCGGTGATATCGCTGGATTCACCTTGCATGTTTGTAAAAATGGCCTCGTTTTAGGAGGCTTCCATTCGGCCGTGACTGACTTTCTGGATGCATTCATGACTCGGGCAGGTCACGTGGTTGGTCCGGTGCACGTCACTTATAATGGGGCAAGGCATTTTGGCAAATTCCTTTTAGGCGTGCAGTGGTTCTTCACCTTTCCATTCTTGATATTGGCTTGTGTGGGGTGGTTTACGATTCTCAAGAAAAACCGAAATGGATTTTGGTTAGGACTTTTTCTCGCAAGTTTAATCGGGTCTGTGTTCTGGCAATTTTTTATGAAACAACATGGGATGATTCACGCTTTCACTTATCGTCATATGGAAGTATTCGCGGTGATTGGCGTTGCGTTGTTTTTTCAATTCTTGAGGCCTCGAAATTTTAGAATCTGGGCTCCCGTGATGATCGCTTATCTTATTTTACATTCTTCATTGGGCGTTTTTCAGGTTGAAGGAACTCCAATGAAAAAGGCCGTAATCAAATTGTTGATACCGCAGAACGATCTCGGAAATTGGGCGTGTGCCCAAGAGCCTCGTCTTAAGATAACTACGGAACTTGTCGGGGCAAAACAAATCATCGAGGAGCTTAAAAAGAAAAATTGTGGTGATTCGAATTATCAAGAAAAATTAGGTAGTCGATTGGCCGAGGCGGCCCTTTTTTGGCGTTAGGAAAAATTGAGTTTGTACCAAGTCTTAAAACAAAAGACTCGCCATAAGATATCCTGATTTTTTTGCTGAAATGATTTCTCATTATTTTCATAGAGCTCTACAATTTTTTTCTGGTCATAAACTCCTGAAGCATCTGCGGTCAAAATAGTTTCGGCCATCCAACTTTTTAGATTTTCCCTTTCCCACTTCTTCTGCGGGGAAGTGAATCCCATTTTGTCTGTTCTGCTCAATACTTCTGGAGTGGCAAATTCCTTAACGGCTTCTCTCAAGATAAATTTATTTTTGCCGTTCTTGATCTTAAATTTTGAGGGGAGTGAAAAAGCAAACTCGACAATGCGGTAATCAAGAAAAGGAAGTCGTCCTTCTTTCGAAAAATGCATGGAATTTCTGTCTTCATAATGGAGATATTCAGGTAGTGCTGACACATGTAGATCAAACTTCAAGCTTCCACTTAAAGTTCTTTCGAAATTAAAAGCTCTGCTCACGGGCGTAGCATCTGGAAAAAGAGTCTTTCTTAATTTGCGATTTCTCACAAAATTAGGTGCTAAATTCCTAACTATCTCGAATGCAATGGATGTTTTAATGCCTGGCCGGACAGTGTTAAGAGCCTGCACTTCTCGCAAAAGACTCGTCAGATTACCCGAAGTAGCTAGTTCAGAAAAATACATAGAGTAGTGGGCGCTATAGCCGGCAAATTCCTCGTCGGCCCCTTGGCCGTTCAAAAGCACCACAATATCAGTTTGCGCGTTAATATACTGATACAGCTTGTATTGGGAATAAGTCGCAAGACTTCTCACCGGTATTTCCAATGCTTGGATAAGATCAAGGAATTCCTGTTTGACTCCCTCCACCGTGGGTTTGATAAAGTGAGCTTTGATTTTTGAGTTTTTAGAAACTGTTTTATCGATATAAATTTTTTCTGAAAATTCGGTCTCATCAAAAACTGCGGAAAAAGATTCGAGCTTATCTCCTGGAAGTTTGAAGTTACGTACCAGGTTGCAGACAATGCTGGTGGAGTCGAGTCCACCACTCAAAAGTGTCCCCACAGGAACGTCGCTTCTCATTCTAAGTTCGAGAGACGATCTGAAGAGTTCCTGTAATTTAGTTTTAGCGTCGTCGAAGGCAAGCGATTCGTCTACAGAAGTGTTTAGCTTCCAAAAGCAATGCTTTTCTAAAAACTTTCCATTCACATCGAACGTGTAGCAGTGCGCAGGAGCAAGGGCTTCAATTTCATTGTAAAAGGTGTTTTCGTTTTGATTTAAAAAAGAGTAGCGCAAAAAATCTGCTGTCGAGTTTTTGTTCAAAGTCATACGCAATCCCATGGCCTTGAAAAATCTCAATTCAGAAGCGAAATACAATGTGTCATGGTCGCGATATAAATAGAGGGGCTTGATTCCAAATCGGTCTTTCGATAAATAGAATTTCCTCTGCAAGCTGTCGTAAATCACGAGAGCCCACATGCCGTTGAATTTATTAAAACATTCAACTCCCCATTGAGAAAATGCTTTGAGGATCACTTCGGTGTCGGAAGTAGTTTCAAACACATGATTTAAAGATCTTAATTCATCGCGAAGTTCGATGTAATTATAAACCTCCCCGTTGTATATTATGTGAAAGCGGTTGTCAGAGGTTGCCATCGGTTGATGGCCCCCGGGAGAAAGATCCACGATCTTAAGTCTATGATGGCCAAGACAGGCAAGAGCTGATTTGAAATCTCGGATATTTTTTAAGTTTTTTCTTTCGGGGATTGTTTTGTCACCCGCTAGATTCTCTAGATCAAAACTTAAACCAGCCCCTGAATCGGAAAGAGTTAAAAAGCCTTCGTCATCAGGGCCGCGATGGTCCAGTGTTTTATGCGCTAGGTAATAACGCTCTAAACTAATTTCTGAATTTCCAAAAAAACCGGTGATGCCGCACATTATGCAAAATAATAACTTACTTTATGTTCGCTTAAAATAAGAAAACAGAAAGCATCCCACTAGAAGTGACCAAATCGAGACAGCGATAAAAGAAAGCTTGCGGAGGCCCAACCAAAGAGTGGGAGGCGCAAACTCTGACTCGACAATGTGGTTCCCCGGAATGGCTTTGAACACGTAGCTCAATGTGACGATGCGAAGATCCTTTGGACCTAGTTCCTGGCCATCCAGTTTTACCTTTGTCCAAGGAAACCTATAAATATTGGTCTCAAGCCATTTTGGCTTTTTGCCTGCCACATTAAAAGAAACGGGTCGGATGTCTCCAAATTTCTCTGACTGTAAAACTGGAATATTTAGGATTTGGAGGTCTCTAAGTTCAGTTTCGCCTAATGTCTTATATTCTGGTTCGGATGCCGCAAAATATCCGTAGCTATTGAAAGGATAAAGCAAAACCTTGTTTTTGTCCTTCTCAAAAGACAAATATGGTTCTGCGGCTTTTATGGTCGCGGGATCGAAATTGTATTGGGTTACTCCATTAAATGATTTGATCAAGCAGCCAATCAAAGACAAAGACAGACACCAGACAACGAGTTTCTTTGAAACTTTCAAATCCTTATAAACGATTAAAAGTGCCATCAAGCCAGAAAATATGGCCATATTTATATAAGTCACAAAACGAAAATGAAATTGTGCGAAGCTTGCGATTGTCGCAAAGACATCTCTGTGGGAGTAGCTCATCGACACAAAGGTGGCAAATCCAAAGACTAAAAAAGATGTCAAAAATAAAAACCAGATTGGGTTTTTAGTGAGTGAGAGTTTTAGTTTTTTCCTCTCAGCAAAGAATATTCCTACTGCCAAAATAAGTAGGGGAGTATTGGCTTCTGCATCCACGTAATATTCCCCACCGTCGATATTCAAGAAAAACATTTGCCAGTGGATGGGTAGAGGTGAGAACCGACCAAGAAGTGAGTCGATGGATCGCCTCCAGTACATATTGTAATCAAGTTTGTGGGCTAGAATATTTGAGAAATGTAAATTGACGTATATCCACGGCGACAGTACAGTTGCACAAAGAATTAAATTTAGGAGAAGAATGGCAAGAATTTGCCTTCTCCTTACCGCTTCCTGCTTTAATATAAATGGCAGGCTACCTACCCCAATAAGTAAGAAGAACCAGGTGCCAAAAAATAAACTGATGGCGTGGCTCGCCATTCCCACGGTCACACACAACCCCATCAAGAGCCCAAATAGAATTCGCGAAGTAGTCTGGGTGGCAATTAGAAATAAAAACCAAGAGCATAGTCCACAGAACATAAAATCTGTAGCAACAACTTCTCCAATTGCGCCGCGACCGAAAAGATTTGTCAGTGGATAAAGTGTCCAGATAACCATGCAGGCAATAGAAATGCTCAAAAGTTTATCTTGAGTTAATTTTTTTACGAGAATGAAAGATAGAGCGAATTTAAGCGTCCACAATAAAATAAATAAAATACGGAAGGCGAAGTCGACGCCAGTCAAAGTTGCGAGAATTGAAATCAGTGGAAAAAAGAGAAATCCATAAAAAATCGGCCATATCACATTCACGGCCCGAAAAGTATTGTAGACCATCGGGAAGTGATGATGTACTTTCAAATATTCCGTAAAGTAGCGAGCCATCCAGTGAGTGTCAACGTAATCCCCAGATAAGAAATTGTGCATTGGCAAAAAAGGGAGGAGAGGTAGCGCGATGGCTGAAACTATTCCAAGAAAGAGAATTATTTTTTTATTCATATTTTTATTTGCTGATCCGCAATTTGTAGCAATTCCTGACGGTGTGTGACCGCAATGATAGTCATGGCACCTTTGAGTTTGGCCAAAGTAGTCACAAGTTTGCGTTCAGTCTCCATATCTAAATTTGCAGTAGCTTCGTCCAAAATAAGTGTTAGTGGCTTTCTGAGTAAAGCTCTCATCAAACACAGCCGCTGTTTTTGTCCTGCTGACAATCCTTGACCTTGATCATTGATGAGATGCTCGAACCGATCGGGGAGTTCTAAAATAAACTGGCATTCAGCTTGTTGCAAAGCATTATCTATTTCAATATCCGATGGTTTTGATCTCAATCCATAGACGATATTTTCGTAAATCGTGCCATCAACAAGAAAGCTTTCGGCGCCCACGTATCCAATATATGAAAGAACAGAATCTCTAATGAGTTGCATAGATTCATGTTTACCGTTGATTTCTACCTGTATGTCGCCTTGATCAGGAGTGAGTTGTCCCAGCAGTAAATTTATGATTGTGGTTTTACCTGCACCTGAGGGTCCCAAAAGAACTGTCGTTGTTCCGGCGGGAATGTCTAAATTGAAGTTTTTCACAATGGAATTGCTGGAACTGTAACCGAAGCTCACGTTGTTCATTTGCCAAGCGAAAGGTTTATTTGCGGTATTTTGTTCAATGGCAAGGTCTGCGCCTTGCCACTCCGTGGTCTGTTTGTTCCGAAACTGTTCTTTCCACCAATCGAAAAGCGCCTGCAACTGAGGTTTCTGAAAGATGTAATTAGAAATAGCGGTAGAAAGTTGAGATGTGTTTTGTAAGAAGCGCACGAAAAGATAGAAATAAGAAATCAATATACCCACAGACAATTGATGAGTGTTCTTTGCCGTATAAGAAATCACGCAGATGAGAAGTACCCCAAAAATTTGCGGGAACCCAAAAACAAATCCTGATTGGATGTAATAGGTTCTCAGGTGGCTGACATACTTTTTCAGGCTGACTTGAGTCAATTTTTCTTCTTCGAACTGCATTCCGTAAATTTTGAGCAGCAATATATTTTTGATACTCATGATGAGCCGATTGTTTGTTTTGTTCCATTCTTCAGCGAGACCGTCTCCCGCTTTTGCGATTCTCCCAGAGGAGTATTTGATCGGTAGAGCTAGGAGTAAAAGAAACAAGAACGCGATGACGGTTATCAGCGGTGCCATGTAAAACAGAGCGATGACCATGAAGAAACTTGTGGTCCCTTGAATAGTAAATTGCTGAAGGTACATGACGGTGTTGCCCGCTAAGTTGCAACGTTCCGTGAACAAAGTGTTTACTGCGCTGGTGCTTACAGATTTTCCATGAAAGGACCAGTTCAGAAGTCGGGATCTTTGAAGATATTTAAACTGCTCTGGTGCGCGTCCCTGAAGAAAAATTTGAATCGACTGAAGAGCGCCTCTGACCAAAGCCACGGCAAAAATAAAGAATAAAACTGTTTTGAGATTTGTCTGAGGAATCCAATTCGGAATTTCGACGACTGTCGCGTTTGCGACTCCTAAGACCAGTAAAAAAGCTTGTAATCCATAAGCAAAAATAACTTCAGTGACAAAAAGAACAAGACCCGCAGCTGTTCCCCAAAGAAAAAGTGTGACCACTTGCGGGCCTAAAAATTCTTTGATGGCTTTGATTGGAACTCGTTTGGAGTCTGTCATTTTAAATGAGTGGTTTGCAGGACAGGGCTATGACAAGATTGCACGGAGTAAGGGGGATTAGAAGTGGCCAATAGCTACTCTTTTCAATTGTGAAATACTTCTTTAACTCGTGCATGATTTCCCAAGCATCACTCACATGTTCATTTTTAATAATAGGGCCGTAGGGAATTTTAAATTTCTTCTCAAAAATTCTTTGCGCGGATATTCTTCGAGCTATTTGATAGGCAAGACCGCCTTCGCAGGGAATTACCACGGCAAAAGTTCCGTCAGGTTTCAGCATTCGCTTGATTTCTTTTAGAGCACTCGGAAGATTCCGTAGATGTTCCAGAACGTGAATTCCTAAAATGCGGTCAAATTTGTTATCAGGCAAATCAATGTTCCCTTGAATGTCACCGACAATGGCACTCACATTAGGGAATCGATTTTTTATTGTATCAACAAAATCTTGTCGAATTTCTAAGGCCGTGTAATCTTGATTTTTAAGATCTTCATAAATGAGATGTTCTCCGAGTCCAGCCCCAATTTCAAGGGTTGTGCATTTTCCGGCTTTGACCGAATTCGCGACGATGGGATTAGCGTGATTGAATTTTTCAATCATTCCGTATTTTTTGGGTAGAACTTCGTGCCAAATCCGTAAAAAGTCCTGCTGAAGCTTTTGTTGCTCCTTAGTGATTGGTGGCGGATTTTTAGGCCAAGACACAGTTTTGGCTGACATTGATTTCCTAAAAAATGGAGGGTTTGACAGACACTCTGAATATCACTACATTACTCCCATCTGTCAACAACTTGGTTAGGAAGAAAATGTCACAATTGGAAGAGCGAAGATGGGGCACCGGACTTGTCAATATTGAGTCAAAAACTTTGCCTTCCTTAAAGGCAAAACGCGTGCTCCATTCGTTATTGGATTTGCCTCAAGGCAGCAGAGTTTTGGATTTCGGTTGTGGCGAAGGCAAGCTTCTTAATACAGTGGCCCTTCATCGCCCAGATCTTGTGCTCTTCGGAGTTGATATTCAGAATCCCACCGACACCCACGAAAACTTTGAATTTGCTCTCATTTCTAACGATGACTGCATGTTTTTTAAGCAAAGATTTGACGCTATCTTGAGCCTTGACGTTCTTGAGCACGTTCCTGACTTAGAAAAAACTCTCGGGATTTTCAAATCCATGTTGAACAAGAACGGTCGCGTGGTTTTATTTGTGCCTATGGAGGGAGAGCGTTTTTCTCCATATGGTTTTTATAAAGCATTCCTTGGCAAAGACATTTACGTTAAGACGAAATCTCATATTCAGGCTTACCAGAAAAAAACTTTCATCACCGTACTCTCAAAGCATTTTAATATAGGTGATGTCTCGTACAGTTATCATGCCTTCGGCACTATTTTAGATTCCTCTTTTTTTGCTTTGACCAGCCTCAAGAGTCTTTCGATCTGGTGGTGGAAGAAAAATTCTATTTATTATCCCGAAAATAAAAACGTAGGCCTTTTGAATAAAGTTATGGAGTGGGCGAATAAGGTCTGCTTTGCTGAATCGGAATTTTTACGGAATAAATCTTGGCTATCTTCAGGACTTCATGTTTCAGCCACTCAGCGTGATGAGCCATCTCGTTCCACATAATATTCTTCAATACGTTTTTTTAAAACATGGCGCAAAAACGGTTTGCAGATCATTGGGAAAGCAGCATAGAGCCATCCAATTATTCTAAAGATCCGTGGTGTGATAACAAGTTCTCTCTGCGTTTTTATCTGCTCAATAATTTTCAAAGCTATTGTATGCGAAGTCAACATTCCCGCATGTTCTGGGCGTTTGCCTCTTTTTTTGAAACTTTCATGATCAAAAAAGGCTGTATCCACCCGACCGGGAAGCATAAGTGAAAATTTTATTTTAAAAGGCGCATATTCATTGCGAAGTGTCTCTGTCAATGCCACCGTAGCTTGCTTGGCCGCGCCATAAGTAGCATTTGGCGTGATAGGTAATATTCCTGCCACTGAGGCCACATTGACAATGTGACCTGACTTTAGTTTTGTCATTTGATCCAAGACTAATTTCGAACAATACATAGCCCCAAGATAATTCACTTGAGTAAGTCTGTCTAATTCGTCCAACGTCGAGTCATGGAATGTAAGATAGGTCGCAAAGCCCGCGTTATTGATCAGGACATCCACGTGGCCGAAATCTGTAAAGATTTGGTCGAAGATTTTAGTAACCGCTGCTTTGTCGGAGATATCGCAGCAGTAACCTTTAAATATTGCCCTACCTTCAACTTTCAATTCGGAAATTTCTTTGACTGTGTGATCGATCGCATATTGATGGTTTGCCACAATAGCAATGTTTGCGCCCTGGCGGAAACATTCGAGCGCGGTGGCTTTACCTATGCCGCTCGAACCCCCGGTGATAACGATGACTTTTTGTTTGAGATCGATAGTTACCACTGACATGTCTACTTGCTCAAGTTACTTGGAATTTTTTTTTGAGGAGCCTGTGAGGGAGCAAACGAGTTTTGAAGTCGTAGCATAAATAAGACGCGAACCCAAGTAATGGGGTCGCGAAAAAAACGAACTTTCTTACCTGCGGCAAACCCACGTGATTCATACTTCACTGGAATTTCTATGGGTGTGTAACCCTTCATCACTAGCTTGCACACGAGCTCAAAATCGAAATCAAAACGCATGCAGTGAAAATCAATTCCTTGAAGGCAGCTCCGCCTAAAAACTTTAAACATGGTGGCGGGGTCTGTGGTTTTCTGACGATAGAGAACATTGAAAATAAGAGTAAACACCGTGTGAGCGAAATTCATCGCTAGAGTTGTGCCAGGATAAGATTTAAAAGCACGAATCTGCCAAGTTTCTTTTCCTAAATGTCTCGAACCTAAAACGAAGTCTGTTTTTCCCTCAGCAATTGGCACAAGCAATTTGTCATAATCATTTACATCATATTCAAGATCGGCATCTTGAATTAAAATGATATCCCCGGTTGCCTCTTTGAAGCCTGCGCGTACGGCAAATCCTTTTCCTTTGGGTGAGTCTTGCAAAATGAGTTTCACGTCAGCATTTTGAGCAAATTTTTGTACCAGCGCTCGGGATCCATCCGTCGAATTGCTTTCAATAACGATAATTTCTTTAGTAAACCCAGGGATTTGCTTTTTCAACACTTCTGCAAAAAGTTCTTCGCAAGTGCGCGCTTCATTGAAAACAGGAATAATGATGGAAAGTTTCAGCATAAGGTGACTCTCTTTGCTTCAGAAAGTTTTCTCAAAACTGCTTTTTGAGTACCAGGGGAAAATTTGTATTTGAATATTATTTTGGTGATAGCCACCATTTCTCCCCATAGAATCCGTCGAAGTGATCTTTTACTTTCTCTTAAATCGGTCCAGATCACACCTTTTTCTTGAACTCTGAGTCCTAGAAGATTTGCGCGAATGAGAACCTCAAGATCGTTCAAACCATCTCCAGCCATAAGATTGTGATATAGAACATGGGTAAGCGGGGTTTTGAAAAATTTAAATCCGCACTGGGTGTCTTGATATGAACGCATGCCGCTAAATATAATTCCTCTAGCAATCACGCCTAAGAATTTTCCAAGAATGTCTTTAAGAAAAAATTGCTCTCGGTCGACATGTGATCCTTCGCCGCGTCTAGATCCGATGTAAATATCTGCTTTGTTATCCGCAATGCATTTCATGGCTCCCTTGATATAATGCGGTGGTGTTGATAAATCCACGTCCAAAAAACCTGTGATGGGGGCTTTTGCTTTTTCAAAACCAAGGGCTAGAGACTTACCTTTTCCCAAGGGTGGAGAGTTTCGATATACGGAAACGCTCGCGAAATTTAAGGAGTTTCCCATTTTTTCAACGACATGGGTGAGTTCGTCGGTTCCATCATCCACAATTAAAATTTCGATTTTGAATTTTTCTTCGGCGGAAAATTCTTTGGAAATTTCCGTGAGCGCATGCACAATGATATCGGCTTCATTGAAAGTTGGAATTAAGAGTGAGAGCTCAATAGTGTCCAAAATTATCCCCATGGTTTTTAATGATGTTAAACCATTATCATGGCGTGAATTAAGTTAAAAGCTCTTTTAGTCTGACTTCATAGCTATTCGTATCAGAGATTTGACTCACTGTTCGCTCAAAATTCTGGCCGGTAAATTGAGACAGTGGTGATCCTGTTCGTTTTAAGAATTTGACCATTTCCTCTGCCCCTCCGCCTTCAGAGTAAACTACGGGTAGGCCGTAAGGATGAGATTCAAATATCACCATAGGGGCATTCTCGGGAACTCGCGAACAGATCACGAGTGCCTTCGCATTTTCAAAGAGCCATCTCTTCTCGAGCTCGCCAACTTGGCCCAGAAAAATCACATTCGGTGTACTCTTTTTCTTTAAAGTTTCCAGCATTGGTCCTTCGCCGGCAACGACATGGCTTGACGCTGGATATTTCCTGGCTAAATTCAAAAATATATCAGCTCCTTTTTCGTGAGAAACCCTTCCAAGGAAAAGATAGAATGGTTCAGAAACTCTAGCTAGTGATGGCTTAGATTCAGTTTTTACAGATGACGCCAAAGGTTTTAAGGGGTGATGGATGACAACAGTTTTTATCGGGGAAATGTCAGTCATGGCTTTTTGTAAATTCGTAGCCGTGTATTCTGATGGGCATATAAATAAGTCCACAGAACGCGCTAGAATTTTAGAAACTCGCCTGAATCGATACACGAGGGCGTAGATAAAAGATTGAACGCTGTTCTGATAACAGTTTTGTAAAAACGCTTGTCTGCTTCCTTGGGTGACGCATTTGTTGCAAGGCGTTTTGCCATTGAACAAAAGGCCGTTGGCGCAATAAGCGCGGGCATTGTGAACCCACATGAGGGGTTTAAGTCCCTTTTTTTTGCAGGCCATTGCGGTTTTTAAACTGACTGTGGGCACGCAATTATTGAGAAGAGCATGGGACAGATGAGGGTTTTGTCGAATTATTTTTTTCAGCCTAAAGTAACTGGGACGCCATGTTTCTAAGCCCAGCGCCATGAAAGAGATCTCGGCTAAAGACTCAACCAAATCCTGTGAAAACAGAGCTGGAAGACGAAAAAGAATGTAAGGTATTTGTAGTTTATCGAGTGCAGGCAGCAGTGCATTTTCAAGAAAGAAATCTTCTCCGCCTTTATGTCGGTAATTTCTATGAACGATCAGCAGGTTCAATGGACCTCTTGCTCAATGATTTAAATAAGATTAGCTTGACGATATAATAGCTTTTCAATTAAAAATAGTTAAATTTCATAGAGGGAACCGCAAAAATGCAAAATAGCCAAAATTCAATGACGAACTACGAGTCCTACGTGTCCACTTATCTTCAAGAGACTCAACAGATCACGGAGACCATTGATAAGGCGTCCATCGCCCAAATGATCATTGAGCTCAAAGCTCTGCGGGAACGCAGCGGCCGACTGTTCATCCTTGGAGTTGGCGGCAGTGCCGGAAACGCCTCTCATGCGGTCAACGATTTCAGAAAAATTGCTAACATAGAAACTTACGCTCCAACTGACAACGTCTCTGAGCTTACTGCGCGCGTGAACGATGAATCCTGGGAAGTCGTCTTCAGCAATTGGCTGAAAGTCTCCAAGCTTGGACCCAAAGACGCTCTACTTATTTTCTCGGTTGGTGGCGGATCCGCTACTACGTCGGTGAATTTGGTTAAAGCCATGGAACTGGCAAAGCAGGAAAAGGCCAAAATCTTCTCCATCGTCAGTCGCAACGGCGGTGCCGCAAAGGAAATGTCGGATGTTTGCGTTCTCATTCCAGTGGTTAATGACAAGCACATCACCCCCCACGCTGAAGGTTGGCAAGGTGTCGTTTGGCATATGATCGTCAATGCCATCTGCTAACCAAGCAGTAAAGGCTATATTCTTCGATCGTGATGGCGTGATCAACGATCTCATTTTCAATCCCAAAACGGGTGAGTTCGAATCTCCGCATCATTTGAAAGACCTAAAAATGATTTCCGGTGCGGCTCATGCCATGAAAGCAGCCCAGGACAAGGGCTTTGAGATTTTCATCGTCTCCAATCAGCCCAGCTATGCCAAAGGCAAAACCACTTTAGAAGAAATTAAACGCATAGCATTGTCAGTCATGGAAAATCTTGAGGCCGAAGGGGTTTCTGTGAGAGATTCTTTCTATTGTTATCACCACCCTCGAGGTATCCTTCCTGAATGGACCATGCTCTGCGAATGTCGCAAACCAAGTCCGTTTTTTCTTAAAATGGCAGCGGAGCAATACGTTTTAGATTTGGGCAGCTCTTGGATGATCGGTGATCAGGACACAGACATTGAGTGTGGAAAACTGGCAGGATGCCAAACCATTTTAATCGAGAATCCGGACTCAGAAAAAAAACGTGGTCAAAAGAACGAACAAGATATCGCAAAGGCCAAACCAGATCATAAAGTTAAAAATTTAGCGGAAGCCGTAAAAATAATTTTAGAAACTTAAAGCTCATGCGAGCTGACAAAGGAAAAAGAAAATGCAAAAAACAAAAATTCATGTCTACGCTGACGGTGCCAACAAAGACGAAATGATCAAACGCTACAAAGAAGGATTTGTGAAGGGTTTCACAACTAATCCTACTTTAATGGCTAAAGTTGGAATTAAAGATTACGAAGCATTCGCTAAAAGTGTTCTAGAGGTCATCACTGATCTTCCTATTTCTTTCGAAGTTTTCTCTGACGATTTCAAAGAAATGAAGCGCCAAGCTCTCAAAATTAAAAATTGGGGCAAAAACGTGAATGTTAAAATTCCCATCACCAACACCAAGAGTGAGCCCGCTCTAGATCTCATCAAAGAATTGTTGGCCGAAGGCACAAAGCTTAATGTCACCGCTATCTTCACAGAAAAGCAACTTGTCGGACTCAGAGAAGTCATGAAGCCAAATGACGATGTCATTGTTTCTGTTTTTGCCGGTCGCATTGCTGATGCTGGAGTAGATCCTATTCCCGTGATGTTGAAGACTGTCGAGATGTACAAGAACCATCCCGGAGCAAAAGTTCTTTGGGCTTCACCTCGTGAAGTTTTGAATTGTTATCAAGCTGAGGAATGTGGATGTCACATCATCACCATGACTGATGATTTGATTAAGAAAATTGCTGGCCGCGGAAAAGATCTCACTCAGTTTTCACTT
The DNA here is from genome assembly GCA_043732305.1 of Oligoflexia bacterium. GTDB lineage: Bacteria > Bdellovibrionota > Bdellovibrionia > JABDDW01 > JABDDW01 > JAYTHU01. The sequence goes on along the minus strand of JAYTHU010000177.1, from coordinate 4,836 downwards.
GAGACAGTTAAAATGTTTTATGACGATGCCTCTAAAGCGGGGTTCACCTTATAATGAAATATCTAGTCACCGGAGCCGCCGGATTTATTGGTAGTAGCCTTGTTGATTTTCTACTTAAACAAGGTTGCGAAGTTGCCGGGCTAGATAATTTTGTAACGGGTCAGAGAGAATTTATCGTCGATGCCCTGAAGAATCCAAAGTACAAATTATTTGAAGTTGATCTGTTTGATTTTGAAAAAACTAAAGATGTCTTCGCGAAAGCCAAACCTGATGTAGTGATTCATCTGGCCGCAAACGCCGATGTGCGTTTTGGTTTGGAGCATCCACGAAAAGATTTGGAACAAGGAACAACTGTTACTTTTAATGTTTTGGAATCGGCGCGTTTAGCCGGAGCTAAGAAAATTGCTTATTCCAGTACTGGGTCAGTTTACGGAGAACCTACCGTTTTCCCGACTCCAGAAAATTGCCCGTTTCCGATTCAAACAAGCCTCTATGCTGCGAGCAAACTCTCCGGTGAAGCGCTTTTACAAGCTTATGCTGAAGGCTACGGCATCAAAGGATATATTTTCCGATTCGTTTCTATCTTGGGCGATCGTTACACTCATGGTCACATATACGATTTTGCACAAAAAATTCTGAAGGATCCTACGGCCATTGAAGTTTTGGGAAATGGAAAGCAGCGCAAAGCCTATTTGAACATCAAAGATTGTCTCGCAGCCATTTGGCATATTTTGGGTACACAAAACGAAAAAATAAATATTTTTAATCTTGGGCCCGATGAGCACATCAACGTGGATGAATCACTCGATATTATCACTAAGCACATGGGTGTTTCTCCAGAGAGAAAATACACCGGCGGTGAACGCGGTTGGGTTGGGGACAGTCCTTTTATTTTCCTCGATTGCAGCAAGCTGAAAAATACTGGGTGGAGCGCTAAACACAACGCGAAAGACAGTGTTCAGGAAACTCTCAGCTACTTGCTAGAAAATAAGTGGGTATTGGATAGACGTCCTGCAGGAGAAACTAAATGATTCTAACTCGTGCGCCGTTAAGAATAACCTTTGGTGGTGGTGGAACTGATCTTCCGTCTTACTATCGCAAATACGGTGGAGAGTTAGTCGCCGCTGCAATCGATAAATATATTTACATTGGTCTTCATAGAATTTTTCCAAAAGAGTTTATTATTAAGTACTCACTTTTTGAGAGAGTGAGTACGATCGAAGAAATCAAGCATCCGATCATTCGTGAAGCATTGCTTTCTCATAAAATAGATCCTCAGTTGGAGATTGTCAGTCTTGCCGATATTCCTGATGGAACGGGTTTGGGCTCTTCGGGTTCGTTCACAGTTTCACTTCTAAAAGCGCTCTCCTATTACAAGCGCGAACATATTCTCACTGAAAACTTAGCGTCTGAAGCGTGCGACATCGAAATCAATAAGTTGAAACAGCCTATCGGTAAACAAGATCAATACATTGCCGCGTTTGGAGGAATCACCTCTTTTATCTTTCACAAAGATGACACTGTGGAAGTGAAGCCTCTGAAAATTTCTCAACAGACATTGCACAGTTTAGAAGATGATTTGCTTTTGTTTTTTACGGGCTATTCCCGTTCAGCATCTAATGTTTTGTCGGATCAAAAAACAAAAACGGAAAATGCCGATGTGGAAATGATCAACAATTTGCATTTCACAAAAGAATTAGGCCAAGCTTCAAAGAGGGCGTTAGAAGCTGGCGATCTCAAAGAATTTGCAAATCTCATGCATGTTCATTGGGAAAATAAAAAGAAACGTTCCGGTGGAATGTCCAAGTCTGGAATTGATCGAGCCTATGATGTGGCTCGCGATAGCGGTGCTATCGGCGGAAAATTAATTGGTGCCGGCTCCGGCGGATTTCTAATGTTCTATACTAAAAACCACGAGAGTTTGAGAGGCGCGATGGCCAAAGAAGGCTTGGAAGAAGTGCGATTTAAATTCGATTTTGAAGGGGCCAAGGTTTTGAGCGTATGAGCCAAAACGTATTAATGATTGGGTCTTGGCATTTGGGTTCAGTGGTTGGCGCTTGTGTGGCCGATAGCGGAAACAAAGTTTTTATGTGGGATCAAAGTTCTAAAATCGCCGAAAAGTGGAGCAAGGGCGCAGCTCCCATTCATGAGCCTGGTCTCGACGATCTCGTGAAAAAGTATTGGGGAACCCAAATATTTTGGGCCGGCGAGGCCGCTGCCCTAAAGTCAGCGTCTGGTTTAGCTGAAGCATCAAAAACAGCCGATTGGATCATGCTCACCTACGACACCCCCGTGAATGACAAAGATGAAATTGTTTTCGATGTGGTTGAAGAAGGTTTCAATGAAGTCATGAAAACTGGATTCAAAAACGATTGCCATTTTTTCTTCACTGCGCAATTGCCAGTGGGCACCTCACGGAGATTTTTATCCAAAATCAAAGAAGCTAACCCTAGATGGAAGGGATTTGTTTTCTATATGCCAGAGAATCTTCGCCTAGGAGAAGCTCTCAAATCTTTCAAAACTCCTGACCGCATGGTTGTGGGGGTTCATGAAAGTGATCCTGCAAAAAGAGAAGCTGGAGTAAAATTATTCCGTGCTCTAATTAGAGACGAAAAAACTCCAATCAATATCATGAGTCTTGAGAGTGCCGAAATGGTGAAGCACGCGCTCAATGCTTTTCTGGCAACTTGCGTGGTTTTTGCCAATGAAGTTTCTGAAATATGCGAAGGCCGCGGTGCCGATGCTTGGGATGTCATGAGTAGTCTCAAGCAAGATACTCGTGTTGGGCCAAAAGCATTTTTGCGACCGGGTTTAGGATTTTCCGGTGGAACACTTGCTCGTGACGTGAAGACTTTAAGCAAGTTTGCGGTAGTCATGGGCGACAAAGGTGAAAATAATTATTTTTCGACTTTGTATCGAGTGAATACAGAAAGAAATGATTGGATCGTCTCCCAATTAAAAGCAAAGCTTCATGATCTCAAAGGGAAAAATATTTTGCTCTTTGGTGTCACCTATAAACCTGGCACCAGCACCGTGAGAAGATCCCCGGCATTAGAGGTTGGATCTTTACTCAAATCATTAGGAGCACACTGCGTGGCTCTTGATCCAATGGCAGACCTAGACGAATTGACTTCTCAAGAGCGCAAGGATCTCCCTTTCGAAATGCTTCCCTTGAAAAGTTCAGCAGAAAATTGGACGCAAAGTGTGGACCTGTCACTCCTTAAAAATATTGACGCTGCGGTTGTCGTCACCGAGTGGCCGCAATTCACAGAATTTGATTTTAATAAAATCGAAATGAAAACGCCTTTGATCATCGACACGAAAAATCTTTTCGCTAAAAATAATCTTAAACCAAAATTTGATGTGATTGTTCCCGGCAAACCTGTAGTTCAATAAAGAGGAATTACCTATGAGCGACAAAAAAAGAAAACTTGTTTTTGTGACGGGCGCAGGACGCGGTATTGGCCGAACAATCGCGCTGAAACTTTCTGAAGCTGGATATTCCGTCAGCGGTTGCGCAAGATCTCTCAATGAACTCGAGGAAACTAAAAACCTATCTGGTGGAAAAATTCACATTATTCAACTTGATGTCACTGACACTGTTAAAATGCGAAAATGGATGGAAGAAACTGCGAGTATCGTCGATGCGGACGCATATGGTCTCGTGACTGCCGCTGGAATCTACGGACCCATCGGAACTTTTTTAGAAAATTCATGGGAACATTGGAAAGAAAGTGTTGAGATAAATTTGTATGGAACGGCACAAGCCTGCCGAATATTTGCACAAAGTGTGATCGCTAAAAACCAACCTGGTCGAATCATCCTGATGTCTGGTGGAGGCGCGACTCAACCGCTTCCAAGATTCACCAGCTATTGCGCGACCAAGGCTGCCGTCGTGAGATTTGGTGAGACCATCGCGCATGAACTTAAAGAATTCAATATCACCGTCAACGCTATCGCCCCTGGGGCAGTTAACACTAAGTTGACTGATGAATTGATTCAAGCGGGTCCGGAAAAAGCTGGAAAAGAAGTGTATGAAAAAGCCCTCAAGCAAAAAGAAGAGGGTGGAGCGAATCCAGACAAAGCGGGAGATTTGGCAGTTTACTTGCTGAGTGAAAAATCCTCTCTCGTCACGGGAAGATTGATATCAGCTATTTGGGATCCGTGGCAGAAGATGGATGAATTCGGCCCACAATTCGAAAAAAGCGATGTCTTCACTATTCGCCGAATCACCATGGAAGATCGCCCTAAAGTTTTCGAAAAATAATAGAAGGTTTACAAATGAAAATAGCAATTCTTGGATGTGGCTTTATTGGCAAAAAACGTGGACTGCAAGTGGCTCCGCACGAAATCGTGGGCGTCTATGATCCCGATAAAACTCGTTCAGATAATCTTGCAAAAGAGCTTCACGCGATCGCGTTTAAATCTGAAAAAGAATTGATTGAGCTTTCAGGCGCAGATATTGTCATTATTGCATCTGTCAACATGGAGCTCGCGCCACTAACTAAAAAATGTGTTCAGGCAGGAAAACATGTTCTGGTAGAAAAGCCCGGAGCAACATCACTTGCCCAACTTTTAGAAATTCAAAAAATCGCCGAAGAAAAAAATGTCGCCGTGAAAGTTGGATTCAACCATCGCTTTCATCCAGCTCTGCTTAAAACTCGTGAGCTCATTGATGAAGGTAAGCTTGGTGAAATGATGTTTCTGCGAGCGCGGTATGGTCATGGGGCTAGAGTAGGATATGAAAAAGAATGGCGTTCTCTTCCAGAAGTGGGAGGGGGCGGTGAACTCCTCGATCAGGGTGTGCACATTCTCGATTTGATTTATTGGTTTCTA
>JAYTHU010000176.1:0-10121 GCA_043732305.1 Oligoflexia bacterium | reverse complement strand
CGGAAACATGCCTTCTTGCGGCGGCGTTTCCGCAAATTGTTCAGGAAACTCTCAAGGAACTTACGACACTTTTGTTACAAAGTACTAGACCCGACAGCGGAATAACACCGACTTAAGTTTTACGTGATTTCCACCGAGAGAAAGCTATGGAAAAGACCCTTAAAGCTAAATCAGAAATTCCCCACCGGGAATGGGTGGAGTTTGAGCTCACCGTCAAAGACGGTGTGATCAGTCATGTCGAATGGCATGCTCAAGGTGGAACGGCATTGCTTTTGGCTTCAGACAATTTGGCTCGAGAAATTTCCGGCCAGACATTCGACAAACTCTCTATGCCCATTAAAAATAAATCAACCAGCGAGCTCATGCTACGCGAGGTGATTGAAAAAATCACCGGACAAAATGTTCCTTACGTTGACGAAGAAATTTGTCACTGCCGAAAAATCAATCGAACAGTCATCGACAAACTTATTGTGCTCGGGGCACACACGCCCGAAAAAATTCGATCGTGGTCAACAGCAGGATCTGGCTGCGGCACTTGCCGTCCCGACGTCGAAAAATTAATCAAACTGCGAGTGGGCTAATTCTCAGGTTCAATTCAGAGGATCAGGCATTTCTAATTTCGAAAATAAACTGTAAGCACAAGGCACCACAAAAAGTGTCAGTACGGTCGACATGATCACGCCGCCAATAATTGCAATCGCCATAGGAACAGTGGTTTCAGCACCAGGCCCGAAAGACAAAGCTTCAGGCAATGCACCCGCAATAGTCGCAACTGATGTCATAAGAATAGGTCTAAGCCTCACAACGCCCGCTTTTTTCAGCGCGTCTTGCACTGTCATTTTATCAACATTGCGACAGTGATTGGTAAAATCCACAAGCAAGATGGAATTCTTTTTAACGATTCCCAAAAGCAGAATTAATCCAATCAAACTATAAATGTTTATCGATTGATGAAAGAGATATAGTCCCAGAAATGCACCAGAGAAACTAAATGGAAGAGCGAGCAAAACAATAATAGGATGCAAGAAACTATCAAATTGTGAAGCAAGCACCATGTAGGAAACAACTAATCCAAGAAGCAACGCAAAAATTAAACTTTGAAAAGATTCTTTGAAACTTTGCGCGGAGCCCGACATTTTCACGCTGTAGCCGGGCGGCAAAACTTTTTTTCCAAGTTCTTCCACTAATTTTAGAGCCTCTTGCTGATTGTGTCCCGGGGCGGGATTTGCGTAAACTGTGATCGCCCGCTCGCGATTTAGTCGTGAAATGAGCATCAAGCTTTTGTCTTCTTTCAGATCAACCAAACGTGAAAGAGGAATTGTCTCGCCAATATTATTTCTGACCATGATGACATCAAGCTGCTTTGCTTTATCACGTTGGGTGGCAATGGATCGCACTTCGATCGCGTACCGATGACCTTCTTTGGCATATTCAGTTTGCCCATTCAAGATAGCTCCGCCAATCAGTGAACTCACGGCCGTTGTCACAGTGCTCAAAGTCACACCGTATCTTGCTAACTTTTCTCGATTGGGAAATATTCTGACTTCGGGCATATTGGCTTGAATGTCCGTGTTCACATCGGCCATCACGCCGGTCTTTTTCATCGCTTCCATCATAGCATCTGCGGCGGCAGATAATTTTTCCCAATCAGGACCACGCACCACAAACTCTACTGGAAATCCCCGTCCAGTTGCAAATCCACGCAAAGACGTGTCTTGAGCATTCACTTGAATGCCCTTGAGAGTATCTTTAAGTTTGAGCTCGGCTTTTATTTTTTTCATTAGATCGAATTGGGAAATTTTTCTCTTATCTCGATCCACCAAAGTGATATTTACGTTTCCTTGGTTGACGGCATCCCCGCCAAATCCCCCCACCATCGCAAAAATTCCCTCAACCTCTGGAATTGTTGAAAGATAATCTTCAATGACCTTGATTTTTCCATTGGTGAAATCTAAAGACGATCCAACCGGGGCCTTTACTCTAAGAAAAATATTTGATTGATCTTGCGCAGGTAGCATTTCCGAAGGCAACCATTTGGCGACAAAAATAGTTGCAATGAACACGGCGAACGCCGCCAAAAGTGTTGTCCACCGCCGTTCTAAAAGATGTTTCAAAGTCCAAGAGTATCCGGCTTCTAACTTTTTAAAAAGTTTGTTCACAAAGCCTGCCAAGCCCTTAGCGCTATGAGCGACCTGTAGATACCGAGAACAACGCATAGGTGTGAGAGTCAATGCCTCAAGTAAAGACAGCAACACGGCAACCGAAACAGTCACTCCATATTGGTAAAAATATTTTCCAATAACACCCTTCATGAAAATGACGGGAAGAAAAATCGCAACTACTGCAATAGTTGAGGCCAGTGCTGCAAAAGTAATTTCTTTTGAACCGCTGATGGCCGCTTTTCTTTTACTCTTGCCCATTTCTCGGTGGCGAACGATGTTTTCCAACATCATGATCGCATCGTCAACCACGATCCCAATCGCCAAACTCAGACCCAAGAGGGTAAAAGTATTGAGAGTGAAACCAAAGAAATAAATAGCCATGAAAGTTCCTACAATAGAAGTAGGAATAGCCATCAGCACATTCATGGTGGAAGTCCAAGAGCCCAGAAACAGATAACAAACTAACGACGTAAGCAAGGCTGAAAGTATCAGCATAAAATTTAATTCATGCACTGATTGCTTAATAAATCTTGTTTGGTCAGATCTGATAGAGAGTTTGTACTGCTTGGGAATTGTGGGGATAAGTTCGGCGAGTTTCCTTTTGACGGCGTCAGCAACTTCCACCGCATTTGATCCATGTTGTTTAAGAATTCCCAGAGCAACAGCAGGTTGCCGATTAAAACGCGCGATCTTTCTGACATCCGCTGTGGCTTCCTCTATCTTGGCAAATTGATAAAGCTGCAGCGGTTTGTAATTAGCACCCAATCCGTTGCGATTTTGGATAATAATTTTTCCGAAATCTTTCGGGGTAGCAGCTTCACCCATGAGGCGCACGTTAAATTCTTTAGTGCTATTTTCTATACGACCGCCAGGAATTTCCACGTGCTCATTGGTGATCGCGGTAGTCACATCATCGACGGTGAGATTTGCTTTTCTCAATTTTTCTTGATCCACCCAAACTCTGAGTGAAGGATCGACATAACCACCAAGCGCAATATCGCCAACTCCCGGGATTGTCCCAAACTGATTGTAAAGATAATTACGAGCGTAAATCATGGTGTCCATCAGAGGAACGGTTCCATCAGTCGCAACCGCAATCCATAAAATAGGCTGATCCTCGGGATTGCTTTTTCGCACTGTCGGTGGAAGTAAATTCACCGGCATGATGTTACTCACCTGTTGAATCCGGCTCTGCACTTCTTGCATCGCTTCATCAATATTCCGATCGAGTTCAAATTCAATGGTAACGTTTCCGGAACTTTGCTGCGCATTGGATGTGACATTTCTAATGCCATCAATTTGCATGACCGCATCTTCGATGGGATCGATGACTTGACTTTCCATCACCTCCGGCGCGGCACCGTTGAGTGAAACAGAAACACTGACAATCGGAAAATCGACATCAGGAAGTTGGCTCACACCTAGTCGATTGAAACAGAGAAAACCAAAAATAATCAGAGCGGCCATCAGCATCCACGCAAAAACCGGCCGCCGAATGGAGAGTTCGGAGAGTGACATTACGCTTTGACCTCAAACTCTTTTACTTCATTTTCATCCTCTAAAATTTCGGGCCGTTCGAACTTTGTAAACACCACGTAAATGCATGGAACAGCAAAAAGTGTGAGCAGCGTAGAAACACACACGCCACCAATAATAGAAATGGCCATGGGGATTCGAGTTTCGGCACCGGGCCCAAGAGCAAGCGCCGCGGGGATTGCACCAGCAACAGTGGCCACTGATGTCATAAGAATTGGACGAAGTCGCACAGGACAAGCTTCCAAAAGTGCCGGCACCGCTTGTGAACCTTCGGCGCGCCGCTGATTGGTAAAATCCACGAGCAAGATGGAATTCTTTTTCACAATTCCCATCAGCAGAATTAAACCAATCATACTGAATAAATTTAAAGACTGATGCGTGAAATAAAGAGCAATCAACGCGCCGGAAAGACTGAATGGCAAAGCCATGAGCACCGTGACGGGATGAACAAAACTATTGAACTGGGAAGCAAGAACCATGTACGCCACTACAACTCCGAGGAGCAAAGCAAAGAACAGACTTTCTACTGCATCATGAAACGCAGACGCACTCCCCGTCAGAAGAATTCTATACCCAGCAGGCAAAACTTTTTTCCCCACTTTTTCAACGGCATCCAACGCCACTTCTTGGGACACACCTTCTGCCACGTTCGCGTAAACGGGGATGGCACGCTGGCGATTCAATCGAGAAATAAGTTGCGGTGCCGAAGTCAAAATAGATTTAGATGTGTGAGAAAGAGAAATAAGTTCACCGCCACGATTATTTCGGAGCAAGATTCGATCTATATCCGAAGGCTGCTGATGCTGATCATCTTCAGAACGCATGCGAATATAATATCTGTGGCCACCTTTTGGATACTGCGTGTCTGCGGTAAATAAAGTACCACCAACCAATTGACTCACTTCGAGTCCCATGGAATTTACAGTGGCGCCAAGCTCAGCCGCTATATCACGATCCGGCACAACATGAATTTCCGGCATGCCATCTTGATAGTCAGTGTTGAGATCCTCTAACAAATGAGATTCCTTCAATATAGCCATGATTTGGCGTGAGTAACCAGAGAGCTTCGACCAATCAGGACCTTCAATCATAAATTCGATGGGGTAACCCCGAGTGGCACTGAATCCTGCGAGTGACGGATCTTGAGCGAAAATTTGAGATGCTGGCAAAAGTTTCTGCAATTCGTTTCTGACGTTAGCCATCACCTGTTTCTGCGTGAGCTTTCGAAGCTTAGCGTCTTTTAAAATAACGTAAATCATTCCGGCATTCACAATGTCGTTGTTTTGATAATTTCCAATGGTCGTATAATAATCTTGAACTTCAGGAACGGCTTTTAAATAGACTTCGACCTTCTTGAAAATCTCATCCGAGGCCCAAATGGAACTGCCCACAGGATTTTTGACGTTGAGATAAAATAGCCCCTGATCCTGCGCGGGTATTAATTCTTGTCGCAATTGGAAAAGTAAAAATATAGAAGCGGTAAAGAATAAAACAGAAACAAATATAACTCCCCATCTGAAACGAATGCTCCAAGCCAATGCCAATTTATATTTTTTCTCTAATGCACTCATGAAATGATTCATGGTTTTTAAAACCCAGCCCGCACTCTCTTCCCTGACTGAACTTAAAAATCTTGCGGTGCGCATGGGAGTCAAAGTCAAAGCTTCGAGCAACGAGAGAAAAACCGCAACGGTCACGGTGATTCCATACTGATAGAAAAATCTTCCGATGACACCCTTCATAAATATGACTGGCACAAAGATAGCTGCAATCGCCAGTGTCGCGGCAAGAGCTGCGAACGTGATTTCTTTTGAACCATCTATGGAAGCTTGTCTGCGATTTTTCCCCATCTCGTGATGACGCACAATATTCTCAAGCATCATAATGGCGTCGTCGACCACAATGCCGATGGCGAGGCTTAAACCGAGCAAAGTAAATGTATTTAACGTGAATCCGAAGAAATAAAGGACAATAAAAGCACCCACAATTGATGTTGGAATGGCCAATAACACGTTAATTGTAGATGAAATCGAGCCTAAAAAAGCGTAGCAGACAATAGAAGTGAGGAGAGCCGCTAATAAAAGCGTGAAATTTAATTCGTTTACTGAATCTTTGATGAATTTAGTCGAATCCATCCGGACATCTATGTGGTATCCGGGCAGTAAACTCTGCCGCATTTGTTCTATTTTATTATACACAAGTTTTGAAACTTCAACCGCATTGGATCCGTGTTGCTTCACGATCCCCAAGCCCACAGCGGAAAGCCCGTTGTAACGCGAGATGGCTCGCAGATCAGAAAGACCTTCTTCGATTCGCGCAACTTTACTCAGAGGAATAGGATTGTAATTGGCAGCACCACCGCGCGCATTGATTCGAATTTTTGCAAACTCTTCCGGAGTCTTAGTTTCACCCAAAACACGGACGTTCATTTCGTTTTTAGAACTTTCGATTCGACCCGCCGGCTGTTCGATTTGTTCTGATTGAATGGCGGTCATGACATCACTGGACGTGAGCTGGTAATGATAAAGTTTTTTCTCATCCACCCACACGCGCAGATTAGGATCCACGTAACCACCGAGCATTATATTTCCCACACCCGCAATGGATGAGAGTTGATCTTTGAGCGTGTTGCGCGCGTAGATCATCTGCTGATAAAGCGGAACGTTTGCATCTGCAGTGACCATCACCCACATGATGGGCTGGTCCTCCGGATTGGTTTTAGTGATCACTGCTGGATAAAGTTTTATTGGAAGATGATTTTGTACCTGGGCAATTCGATTTTCTACTTCTTGCATTGCAACGTCAATGCTATGACTGAGTTCGAACTCGCAGGTGATGCTCGCGACACCTAAGCTAGCCGTAGAACTGACGTTCTTCAGTCCTTCAATTCCCATGACCGCGTCTTCTACAATATCAACAACATCCATTTCCATAACTTCAGGAGCAGCGTTGTCGAGTTGTAACGAAATATTAACGACTGGAAAATTCACGTCCGGCATCTGACTGATGCCCATACGTTGAAAAGAAATGCCACCAAAAACAATAAGCCCACACATCAGCATCCAGGCAAAGACCGGTCGATTGATTGAAATCTCTGATAAACTCATGAAGTAGCACCTTGTTTTTTTCGAAGTGATAAGTGATATGGATTAGTTAACACTACTAACTATCTTAAAACTGCCTCTTAAAATGTCAAATACTTAAAAGTGACGGGACAATAGTCACATCGTGAGAAAACACTTCTCTTTTCATACCATTACCATTCATAATTAAGACAAACTCGTATCACTTATCAGAGGGGACACAACTTGAGAACTTACAGATGGATTTGCCCGACAGTGGCCATGCTTTTACTGGCCAGCAGCGCAGCATGGTCCCAGAAAAAAGAAACACTCGTTGCAGCACCTTCAGTGGCAATCCTTCCATTGGTGGTCGCACCAGCCAAGCCCGGACAAATTCCTAATGGCGAAAAACCAACCGGCGCTTCGGACAAACAAGGTTACAACGTTCCAATTTATTTTGATCCCACGGAAAATGGAACAGACGTTTCTGTTCCAACTCTCGAATATAAATTGACAGCCAAAGGAGAATTCACCCTCGGAGGAGTTCCCTTCCCTCTCGAAGTCACGGACGTTAAAGTTGATAGATTTTTGTCTGGAAAAAATGCCGAGTATCATCTGAAATTTTACTGGCCCGGAGGTTTTCTTGCTTCAGGAAAAATCGGAATTCGCACAAACTTAGAGAAGAAGACGGTTTTTGAAAAAGAATTCGACCATTCTTCTGCTTACAAATCTGGAAAACAACCTGCTGAAGATTTCGAAGAAGTTGTTTTGTATGAAGATGAAATTTCCAGATGGGGAAAAAACACACCCTTCAAATTTTGCGTGGAAGAATACGTTTTAGATTTACGCCGATCTCTCTGTTCTAAGGATTTAATATTGGTAGACGGAACCAATGGCGTTGAAGTTCACGCGTCCACTCAAAAATATCCTGTCGAAGTGCGATTCAACAACGCCCCCGTTCCTGGCGTGGGATCCATTCCTGTAAAATACGGCGAAATCACGTACTACAATGCAAGAACTGCCGACGGCGCAGAATTCCAAATGGATTTGCGTCCTATCACATTTAAAGTTTTAGACATGACCCAAAGCAATGACGGAAATTTTATCAACGTCACTGCGGAAGGTGGAATTCCTCAAGGCGAAAATATCGTTGAACAAAATGATGGATGGGTAGCGAAAATTTCTAGAAATAGACCCTACATTTATTTCACAACGGAAAATCACATTCAGCTTCGTCAGGATTTTAAATTCTCTAAGAAAATTCCTACAGAAGACATGCGAGCGTATTTATCTCACGGAACAACAACATCTTCCTATCTATCCAGCGTCCCAATGCACGGATATCTTCCCTACAAAGCAAAAGTTAGCTCCACTGAAAACAGTGCGACCAACACCGCCCCACAACTCTTCGATTGGGAATTTAGCCAACCCGAACGGGGACAGTTGAATCGAAGTCACGTTAGCCTTCTTTATGACACCAAAGAAAGTTACATCGGAAGTTATCGATCTTACAAAGGGTATGCCCTCGAAGCCAGCACTCGCTTGACAACCCAAACAACGCCTACCGGCACTCTAATTTTAGGTGAGATTTTAGCAACGGGTTGGTTTGAAAGTATTTTTGGTGCAGAAAATTATATTTTTAGTAAACAACGCTGGGGATTATCCGCGCGTTACGTGACCTCTCTGACATCACCAAATGATCCCGCGAACAACGCCCCAATGACATTTCGTTCTTTTGATGCGCAGATCAGATATCGGTTGACACCTGGAGTATGGAATCAAATCGAAACTTTTGGTTTGCTGATTCCTTATCAGAACGTGAATTATGAAAATGCGGCTGGATCCATGACTGGTTTGGGAGCTTTTTGGGTTAAACCTTTCCCGTCAATCATTGATAAATTTTTGAATCACGTGAAGTTTTTGAGATACCCCAAAATCATCGATGCTGAGTTTCAATATTTCTTTTTGCCTGGGTCAGGTATAACTTTGGCAACAAATATGAATGCGGTCATTCACGGAAAAATGTTTTTGAAACCTACATTCTTCGCTGAAGGTGCTGCTGGCTACAAACAGTTTGGCTATTCTCAAGTCGGCACATTCGTACTGAATCTGACGTCTTTCTATGCGTCTGTCGGAGTAGGTTGGGATTTTTAACGTCCAATCTGATTTGAAATATCCTCATCAGGTACTAAAAAGCGCCTGAGCTCTGTTAGGCCTCCAGATTGTTACTAGACAGCCTTAGATTCACACTGTTTCAACTTTTGCGGCTCCGGAAACACAGCTTGAAAAGCCGCAAAGTATGGAGCCCCTGAAATTTCGGCGATGAAGAAATTTTAACATCAATAAAAAAAAGGCCGGCCCCTTTCGGAGCCGGCCTTAACACGATCAACTAAACTCTTCTTATCTTCTAGTCTGAAAACTATTCGTCATTGGTTTAAACCAACAAAGAGGTCTGAAACCTTGCTGATATTTTGTGTGATCCATGCATGAGTACTGTCCAGCAACAGCTTCTGCTTGCGCACTCATCTGATTGGTTCCGCGACCAGGAATAACTTTGGGATCAAAATCGGCATTGCAAACGGCTCCAGCTAAATAAGTATCTAAACGACACTGAGCCTGAGGATGCTCTGGGTCTGTGGAAGTGACGACTGTTTTGTCTGGAGTTTCAAAATGAGGCTGAGTTTCACTACCCAGTTTAGCCAACAAGTTGGCCAGCGCAAGCCCACCAGCGGCGCTGCGATAGCAAAGGCTTTGTGCGGGTGCATTGTTCCAAGCGGCATCGCAACGTTGTTTCACGACTGCTGGCACATCGGTCATGGTCAAAAATCGACGATCAAAAAATTGTGCAAAAACATGTTTAGCACAGACGTCAGTGGCGAAATAATCTGCTTGGCCTTCGTTTGATGCCCATTCGGACGAATTGATAAAAGAGAATCCACCAAAATGATGACCGAGCTCATGACAAACAACCAAGGCAAAACCATCCGGTGTGATTTCAGGGCGGCGGGCAAGACCTCCAAACATATGCACTTGCCAATTGTTTCCGCTCTGGGTGGCATAAGCATTGACGGTAGAATCGGTCCACCGCTTCTCAACGGAGAGAGTAGCTCCATGAAGCTGAGCAAGGGGTTGCCACAGGGCAACAACAGCGTCAGCAATCTTATTGAAAGTGGCTTCGTTCACAGCGTTTGGATTAGGATTCGGGGGCGGATTGGACCCAGGATTTTGATTCGAATTACTGTAAGTGTCAAAAACATCCCAGTGGTTTTCTGGGGCAAAAGAACCGATCTTACTTCGTAAAGAATTGGTATGAGGTTGTGACTGTTGTGCTTGAGCATTTGATAGTCCAAGCATAGAAATG
>JAYTHU010000175.1:0-10279 GCA_043732305.1 Oligoflexia bacterium | reverse complement strand
TAGCATAGAAAATTTCGCAGGATTTGTCCACTATTTTCTTTTCTAGATAAATATCGACGCATTACAAAAAGAATGAATTAGCCGTGCCCTGCCTGCCTTATCCGGTGTAAATACTTGGCCCGAAACTGCAAAAGCGTGTAAAGGGCTCAAGGCAAAAATGAGACAAATAGAAATTATTGATTTCATTTATTTGACCCCGTGCAGAAATGTGCAAGAGCAACGGAAGCGGCTTTTATGGCTTTCTGATCGTGAGAAAATTGCCTCTGATTCTTCATTCCCGTTTGAAATCTCAATTCAGACCGACACGCAAGATTATTTAAGTGAAGAGGAGTTGTTTTACAAAACAACTGATCGCGCAATTGAATAGTTTTATTGAAACGACTTTGAATGTTCAATCGCAAACTTGCATCCGTAAAAATTTTTGCTTCCGTGTCTCTCAATCTTTGAAAAGAAACCAAAGATTTTTCAATTTTTGATTCAAGTTGCCCAATCTTTTCTGCACGAACATGGAGAGTGGGAGAAGTTGTAAAACCGGCAAGATTTCTGAGGTGATACTCATCTTCCTTTGTCATTTTTAAGAGTGCTTTCAATTTTTCATAGTTACGAGCCGAGATTTCTAAGTGTTTTCCGAAAGCCTTAGCATCCGTTTCGAGGGATTGGTTTGGATAAGACTGATTGATTTCTGAGTTGATATCTATGACATGACTTACAATCTGAGAAAGCAAGAATTCCGTGCTCTGCAAGGATGGTGTGAAACTTAAATTTTGGGCATCGGCTTGAATTCCGAAAGATATTATAAGAATGCTCAACACGAATATTATTTTCATTTTATCTTCTGATGCAAAGTTTGAGGTTAACTGCTTCTACAATATTTCTTGTGTTCATGATTTCAGGCTGGATACCTGCGAAATTTTGCTGGGAAACCGTAGCCATGGTGGCGGCGATCGTTAGCTGAGCTGTTAAGACTTGTTCTTGTTGAATCAAATAGGTACTAGAATCCGCCAATACCTTGCTCAGATCACTGGAAACATTGTCTGCTTGAGCAGCGCGCATGATTTCAACGGTGAAGTTTTGGGAAAGTGCCAAATCAGAGTTTGTCATGAGGCTGTATATCGAATGCAGGATTTTTTGCTGTTCTACAACTTTAACTGAATCTTCTTTGGATGGACCCGCGTACTGCTTATACTTAATAGAAACTAAATCTAGGACAGAAAGTGACCCATCTTTTTGTAGCGGGGCAAGCGGTATCCCCGTTCTCTGAAGATTTTGGTCAATAACTATCAACGCCTGTTTCCATTCGACGATATTCTGGCGATGTTGTGCTACGATAAACATCATCGTTTGAATAACAACTTGAAGTTGATCTACCATTCCTTGCTGATTCAAAACAAGATCAGCAACTCTTTTTAGGCGGTTATGTAGTGCTTGATAAGTTAAAAGCATAGTTGTGAGACTCAGAACATTTCTTTGATCAGCTTCTCTCGCCGTAGCAAAAGCAGCAGATACACGATTCAACTCTGTTAGACGAGCTGTCTGATAACTGTATACTTCATTGAGGCCATCGCATCTCCGACGGTCTCCATCACCAAAAAGTCCGCCATGAGCATTAATCGAAAAAATCAAAACCACAACAGCAGAAAATAGCCTTGTCATAAAAACTCCATAAATAAATTTAAGATCTTTCAGTTGATTCGTTTTGCAATTCGAAAGCCGACTAAAGGCGCGAGATTTCCGTGCGAACAAGATCTGAATCGTTTTGAACGGGAGTGACTTTGTTGGCCGTCAAAATAAATTGCGGCACGGAGCAAAGATTTTTGCTTTTAAGATTTTTAAGTTGTGTCAGTTTTGGGGAAAGAAGATTCTTCTTTTTCGTTATTTTCCCGATGATCAAGCTAGTGTGAAATCTTTGATGCTATATATTTTGCCGCTCACGACTGGCACGCTGACCAAAATTTTGGCTTGATAACAGTAAAGGATATTAGATTTTTAGGCTCTTACTTTTGTAGTCCATAATAATATGGGTGCCTTGACCAATGGTACTTTGGGAAGTGATTTTAAATCCCATTTCTTTTAGTAGGCGAATGGAGCCGGCGAAACCAATTCCGTAACCCTGAGATTTCGTACTCCGGCCTTTTCCTGCCATAAGGTTTTCTAAATTTTCTTTTGAGATGCCAACACCGTTATCGGAAATTGAAATTTTATTATCAACAACATTTATTAATACCTCAAGAGGAACTCCAGGCCTCTTGGCTTCGATAGAATTGTTTATAAAATTGCTCAGCGCTCTCTGGAAATAGCTTTTGCTCGCATTTAGGGTAAAGTCAGACAGGTGGGAAATTATAATTTTGATCTCTTTATTCAGTAGATTTTTTTCTTCAACAATTTCTTCGATAGCTGCAACGACTTTAAAAAACTCCTTGTTTTCGGCGACATGCCCCGATCCAGTTAAAAGATCTTCTGCAATTTCTCTAATCCTGTTTGTTGCTCCAAAGATTAATTTTTTTGACGCCTCCGTATCGCCTACTTTTAATATTTGCGAGGCAACATGGAGGGCTCCAAGTGGTGACCGAATATCATGTGCAACTTGAATAGCCAATTGATTTAGATTTTTTGCATTCTCATTTTCTTGATTTTTCCGTACGATTGCGGCCATCTCTTTGATAAAAACAAAACTGACAAACAGGCCAAAGACAAATGACAAGATCATGAGTGGGGCCATTGCCCAGACGTCATATTTAACTGTCAAAATGACCTGGGACACATTACTCACCTTGAAGTGCATTTGAGACAGACTGAGAGCATGACGTGTGCTACAGATTTGTGTGTCGACCCCATTTGGGTACCCATACAAAATCTGTTCATCAAGAGAGCAGACGGCCGTTTCGGTTGGTTTGAAAATGTTAGATTTTGTAAAAGCTTGAGACAGTTCTTGGGGAAGACGGTCTAAATAACTTGGCTTCCCCGGCGGGTTGGCTATTTGAAGCACTGAAACTATTATAAGATAGAACGCCCACCTGTGAACGAGATAGCCGACGAGAGAACACAAAACGCCAACTAAAATTGATATAGACAAGTAGAACCGCTTTTGCTTAAGCATAGATATTGCGCTCCGATTAAATTGAAATAAACCATGGAGAACGGGAACTGTATGAAAATCTTATTTTACGCGATGATGATGATATCTTCTTTAATTTCGTCATTCACTGTGACAAGTAAGGCTGGAAAAATAATCCATCTTTCAGCAAAAGACAGTGCAAACCATGAAGTGCAAGGAACTCGTTGCAACGGATAATTTTCTTTGAAATAATTTGAGTTGAAAAAATAATAGTCGCCCTACTTTTGGCAATAATTTTGCTGGCTGCTGGGGCATTCTTCTTTTCAAGAATTGATAAAATGCACAACTCGACCCAAAAAAATAAGTTGAAAGTTAAAATCATTCAGCCGCATTGGCCGAAAAACAACATTGACCCTACCAAGCTCTTTAGTATTGGGGATTGGGCGATTTTACAGGATTTGTATTCCACCCTCGTTGAACCTGCTCAACACGATACAGTTAGCCCTGGTCTTGCAGAAAGCTGGACAGAATCTTCGGATGGCAAGAGATGGGAATTCAAACTTAAAAAAGGTCTCAAGTGGTCAGATGGATCTCCAATGACAGTTCATGAGGTGGAGAAATCCCTTAAACGGGCTATCACTGATGGCACGGTTCACACAGAATTATCTGAGTATGTAGCGGATATTCATTCTGGGGGTGAAGATACCATTGTGTTCACTCTTAAAAATCTTCCCAAAAGTTTTTTACTGAGCTTGGCGTTGGTTGATTTTTCCATTGTTGATCAAGCCGCCTTTGCCGATGGGGGATTTTCTTGGTCTGCAAAATCTTCCGGTCCATTCCGCGTAACTTCTTTTTCAAATGATCAGATCACTTTAATTGCAAATCCTTACTATTGGAATCACAGTGAAATGGATGTTGCCGAGGCGGTCATTGACAGAGGCATGTATTCTACAAGCGATCTTAAGCTTTTAGAGAATTCCAGTTACGATGCTGCCCAGCTGGCTCTTTCTTTGATTTCTGGCCCTGAAGATTTAGCCAAGTTAAACGACTATGCTATTTTGACATCGAGTAGCGATATGAATGCCTCGCTGATTTTTTCGAAAAAAAGATATACGGAAGGGCGCATGCCGGATCAACTCCGAAAATATCTTCTCTACACTATTTATGAAAAGTTTTGGGAGGGCGATAAGAGCAATCCCAAACGGGCGACGGGGTTACGTCCGCAATGGACCCTGGGTGCGCTTGAGAGCAAAGAAATTGACCGCATTATCGGGTTACTGGCAAGCACCCCTGCTCCTTCAAATGGGTTATCATTGGATGTAGTGCTTTTTGAGGATCAGCTTGATCTTCCAATTACAGCTAAAATCAAAAAAATATTAAATTCAATGGGCATGAGAATTAACTACATCGTTTCTCCCCGATCAAAATTTGAATCGATCTTTTTGGCAGGAAATTATGATCTCATTTTTATTTACGTAGGAGCTTCAGAAATGGAGCCTGATTCCGCTTGGCGTATTTTCAACAAGCAACATTTTATGGTCTCTCCCGCGTCCAGTGCGGAGCTGGCTGCAGCCGCCATAGAAACTGATGAAGTTAAACGTAATAATATGTACCGTATTTTTGAAACACGGGCTCTTCAAACGGCTTCGTATATTCCGCTTAAAAATGAACCTACATATATGCTGACTGAAAAACGCGTGAAGCTAGATAAAAAGCAAGCCTCCGACTGGGGACTTCAAATTTACAAACTCAAGAGAAATGACTAGCCCGCTTTCTAATTATTTTCTCGCCTACCTTTTGAAAAAGAATTGCCAAGTCAGCTTTGCAATCGAGAAGCAAGTCAGGCTGGGTGATGAAAATTATTTTTATCGTTCTTGCGAAATAGGTTTTGATACCTACACAGCGAGAGGGTACGGGGTTGACCTCGACCCAGATGAAGCGCGATTAAAATGTTTGATGGAAGCGGTTGAAAATTTAACTCTGAAGCAAAACCAAGTTTCAGGCCAAAACGGCTCAGCCTCCCATTTTTTTTCCAAGACTGCTTTTTCAAACGCCTATTGTGAGATGCTGGAAAGAGATGCCTATGTGAGGTGCTTTCTGAATTTAGAAAGCCCGGTGTTTTATGGATCCGAAAATGAAGTTGAATTCTTTGATCTGCAAATTCGGAATGCGAAAGCATTTTGCTTTATCGCCACGATGTTAGAGGATGGCGAGTGGCTTTTTGGCTTGGGATGTAGTTTCAATCGTGCGAACGCCTTGAGCTCAGCTAAGAGGGAACTTGTTCTTATGCTTGTCACGGCGAACGCCTTAAAAAACTCTAGAAAGCCCATCATAGATCACAAGCATTCTCTTCCTGTTGATTTTTATCAGCGCATAAGAAATTCCGGAATTCACAAATCCCCTGCCGAGAAGACCAATACGTCCTACCAAGTGAAATCATTGAATGGAATCTCTAAGTTTGTTGTGAGCACTAAAGTGATTTATTCGAACGATCTATTCCTGTGGGATGTTGATTGGCTTAATGGGACGACCAAAGCTGGACATTCAAATAGCATTTTGTTAAATAGACTATCGATGACGGCACGAAAGCGGTGATACCGGTAAAAATCGAAATTGTCCTGAGAAGCGTTAGGGTTTGAAAGAAGGCCTCCAGTTCTGGAATAATTCCAGAGGCACAACTAAAAGGAGTCCCGTATGAAGAAAACGTCAAATTCGAAAGAATTTCAACTGTCTTTAGTCAAAGACACATTTAGTCAGATTCAAGAAATGGTTCGGAATCAAATGAGAGGATCGATGCTCGCAACGGCAATGCAACTTTTTGATGAAGAAGTCGAAAGACTCTGCGGTCCGAAGTTTAGTCGCAAGAATAAAGATCACTTTCACCGCGGCGGCAGCGACGATGGCAGCATCGTTATGAATGGTCAGAGAATTTCTGTGAAGAAGCCACGCGTTCGAGAAGATGGTGAAGAGATTCAGTTGGCAACGTATTCTGCACTCAGAGACTACGATTTGCTTTGTGAAAAAGTAATGAAGCATATGATCGTGGGGGTCTCAACAAGAAACTATGACGGTCTTTTAGACGAAGTTTCTGGCGGCACCGGGTTGTCAAAGTCTTCAGTGAGTGCAGCCTTCGTAAAGAGTTCTCAATCAGCACTTGATGAAATCAATTCAAGAGATTTATCAGGACATGAGTTTATTGCAATCATGATTGACGGCATTGGGTTCGGCGATCGCCTGGTGATAGCAGCGCTGGGTATCACCACCAAGGGCAAGAAGATGATTATTGGGCTTAGAGAAGGCGACACAGAAAACTCGCAAGTGTGCAAAGATCTTCTGCAATCATTTTTTGATCGTGGTCTCAATACGGCGATGCCACCGTTATTTGTGATTGATGGATCGAAGGCTTTGATGAAGGCGATCAGAAAAGTCTTCGGGGCACTGGTGCCGATTCAAAGATGTATTCGTCATAAAGAACGAAATATAATCAGTTACTTGCACAAAGATTTTCACGATGAGTTTTACAGAAAATGGAAAAAGCTTCACGGCAATGTTGATTACGAAATGGCAAAAAAAGAGTATCACGAGCTTCTCGATTGGCTTTCAAAAATTAATCAAGCCGCAGCTTCTTCACTCGAAGAAGCCGAAATGGAGACATTGACTGTCGTCAAACTCAAAACCCCAGCGCTATTACGAGCGACACTTGCCTCTACGAATCCGATTGAGTCGGCGTTCTCAACGGTCAGTGATAAATCGAAGCGAATAAAGAATTGGAAATCAGGACCAAGCCAAGTCTCGAGATGGGCAGCAATGACTCTGCTCGCAGCAGAAAAGAGGTTCAAAACAATCAAGGGATTTAATCAAATCCCACAACTTGAAAAAGAATTAAGAAATTATTTTCTTGAAAATCACGATCAGGTCGCATAAATATTCAATCGCCCTTCCTCAAACCCTAACGGACTTCTGGGCAATCTCTAAAAATCTCTTGAGCTACAAATCCGTTTAACTGCACCGGTGATCCAACGGTGCTTTTCATTAATTAGCGTTAAGAAACTTTCTTCAATCGTGCGGGACTTTCGAGAACGAAATTGCAGTTTCTGCAAGTAAGGACATAGATGCCCTTGTCGTTCGTGTCAAAATGAAGAATTCCGTGTCCGTTTGGACATATAGGAATGGCATGATTATTTAAATCAGTGTTTAAGTGACCAATTATTTCAAAAGTTGTAATCATGTCATTCTCAAAACCTTTAAGTTTTTTTATACCAACCGGCTTTACATTATAATTCGAATCTGCGATTGCTTTTTCAACATCCTGACTTATGAGGATTTGGCTAGGTTCAGCTGTCGCGCACAATCGAGAAGCTAAATTTATAACCTTTCCAATAGCTGTATAACTTTTGAAGTAATCTTCACTTCCATAAAAACCAACGTTTGCGAAACCCGTGGAAATTCCAATTCTAATTTGAAGTTCACTAAGCCAATGTTCTAAATATTTATCTCTATTCAAAACAATTCTTTCTCTTATTTCTATTGCAGCATCCACTACCCTTTGAACATAATCTGCACGTTCAAGCGGCGCATTCGCAAAGGCAAGAACACCATCCCCAAGAAACTTGTCGATAGTAATGTCATACTTCAGAAGCACTTTCATGGTATCTTCCATAAAAAGAGACATCACATTGCTAACATCGTCTTTATCCAATCGAATAATGCGATCCGTTGAATTTACTATGTCGATAAATAGAGCGCAAATTTTAGTTCTGCTCAATGACTGCATTGTGCTTAATTTACCGGATTTTATAGCATGAACAACTTGCGGACTGAATTGTTTTGTGAGCGTTCCAAGCTTGACGGCTTCTTGAGATTTAAGCTCGATTATTTGATTGCGCCCTAATATTTCTCTTTTTAATTCCAGTTTATTTCGAATCTCCTCAGATTTTATCTTTTCATAAGCATGTCTAATTACAATAGAGACTACTATTGTTCCCATGATAAAGAATGAATTGACTACAAATCCAACGAAGTCCAGATATTCAAATCTGATCAAAAATGGCAGACATAAATAGGGAAGATAAATACAAAAAAGAACAACTATTTTTAGTAGATTCGACCAGGGAAAGAAACAGATTGCGCCCGCGGCAATCAGGTTCAACCCAGCATAGTAAGAAGATGAAATTCCTCCAGATTCCGCAACCATGTAAGTAATAATTAAGGATGGAAGAAAAACTAAAGCGAGCGCGGCGAACTCTAGCGAGTGGATATTATCTTTTATCTTTTTTGCTAAGAAAGCCAAGCTGAAACAATATGTCATAACGAAAATTCTTAGGATAAGGAATTTTATTTTCTTTTCAGGGACATAGAAAATATCAATTAACCAAAAGACTGGGAAAAGTGGTCCAACTAGTTTCTGCGCTGAAGTAGCTATTGCAAGACGATACTCTACGATTTTTTCGCTATTTCTTTCTGATTGAACTTCTGCAGTTGTAATTTCGGAAAGCTGCAATCGTCAGACCTTATCTAAATGGCAAAATAAATTAATTCCTTCAGGCTCGTGCTCAATTTTAAAATTATCCGCGGTGTGACTAAACAGGTGAGTAAGTTCATCCATTGAGCGATAAATCAGATGCCAGTCTAACGCAATATCCATTGTAATTTTACCTGGGCTTGATGTGCTAAAATTTCCAATGATTAATTTCCCCTTGTCTGCAAGCGCTTCAAACAATCTTTGTCCAGCCACCTGGGCAACGGGATCCGAAAAATAATCGAATAGTCCGGCAGAATAAATCAGATCGTAGTCTTTATGTTGTAATCCCCCAGCAATAACTCTTTTGATGGATTGGTTCAATAACTTCAATTCGATTTGTGTGTTTGTTTCGCGCTCTAAGTTTTTTATCATTCTCTGAGCATACTGAAGCGATTCCAAGTCTTGATCGAGGAGATGGACCTCAATTTTATCAACTAGATTGGAGTGATTTTTAATGACTTTTTGAATTTCCATTGCTGGTCCAGAGGCCACCGAAAGAATTTTTATTTTATCTCTTTTTCTTTTTAAGGATTCAAGGATCTGTCCACAAAGGTAGTCGGCGCGGTTTCGCACTGCACGTGATTCTGGTGCTGATATAAAATAGAGATGCAAGCATTTAGAGAATAAGGTCTTCCCTAACCCCTCATTTGTATATATTTGATTCATCATCTGGAAGTCGCCAGCATAACCGAGGGGTTTATTGAAAGCTCGGTTGTGGAATGGAGCTTCCTGTAGTAATTCTTTCATTTTTATTCTAAAAAATTCAAAAGCATAAAGTAGTTGTTCCTTATTGATACCGGTCAACGATTTTTCCAGCTCTGCGTAAACTGGTTCAAAAGTCTTCACGATGTAGTTTCCTATTATGTTTGCGACCGTATTTTCATAAATATTAATATCTGAAGCTCGGTTAAAATCTTGATTTGTCTCGATCGTGTTAACGTTACTTTTTAAAGCCAACAGCCAGTCTTGCATTTCATATACGATCTTTTTGAATTGTTCGGGTAGAAATACAGAAGCTTGAGAATCTGCCAAATGCTGAGAAATTACCAAATTCGCTTTTTGAACGGCTTTGATTTTTTCCATATCAATTGGTTCCCCAACGACTTCACAAGCAATTTTGAACATCCCATTTGCCACACTCTCGTGCCTAATTTTCTTGATTCTTACAACATTGATAGAGATTTTTTTATAGAAAAGCTCTATCTCTGTTTCTTTTTCCAGTAAACCTAGTGGATCACCGGAAAGTAAAGCCAATCCAAACGGACTACAATCGAAAATCTCAATCAATCTATCTTGAATTTTAACGAAGGCGAAATCCCCGGCCAAATCAAATCGTATTTGTCGCACTACCCGCTCTCTACTACTATCTTTTTGAGACATATCTAATGCTGACAATCCAATTTTTGTTTTACTCATAAAGTTCTCCCCAGGGTTATCCCAATATATTGATCGGACCAAATCTATCTCAGATTAATAAAAATGTCGGACCATCTGGATTTTCTAGGCTTTGTGCCAGGAAATAGAACTAAACAAAAGTCATATTCTAAAGAAGTTAAGAAAATAATTTTTCTAATTGTGTTTAAATTAATTCTATTCCTGCTTTAGGCCATGCCCCAGGGATAGTTGAAGTTTAAGAGTTGAGAGGTCCAAACATATCTGATTTCATAAGGTTACAAAGACTAATGAAACAGACACGAAAGGAC
>JAYTHU010000174.1:0-10298 GCA_043732305.1 Oligoflexia bacterium | reverse complement strand
AAGACAGGTACTTGCGTTTTCAAAATATTGCTCAGAGAGAGAACACGGAAACTATCATGCGTGGAAAAGCTCTGGATCTTGCAACTCCAGGTCATTTTGTCACGCCCAGTATTCATTTAGTACGAAAGCATGATTCTGAAAGCGTCTACCAAAAAACCGAAGTCTTTGGTCCTAACGTAGCAGTCTATGTGGTTGAGGAGCTGGAAGAGGCTCTGCAAATCCTGAACTCTTCAAGTTACGGACTGGCCTTTTCTATTTTCTCTAAAGATCGTAAAATATTTGAAAAGTGTTTCAGTAACTCTCGGCAAGGGGTTGTGAATTGGAATAAGTCCACCGTTGGAGCAAGTTCGCGTTTGCCCTTTGGCGGAATGGGGAAATCGGGAAACAACGAACCTTCCGGAACCTTTGCTATTTATACTACGACTTATCCGGTGGCTAGTCTTGAAGACTCGTCACCTTTTGATAGGACAAAAATGTTTCCAGGGATGACTTTATGAAAAAAGTTTTTATCATCATTGCTCTGTTTGCTGGTTTAGGGCTTACGTATGAGTTCCTCTCAAACGCGAGGTTTTATTTCACTCCTAATGATGGTGATCAAACTTCAAAAATTTTAATGATTGAGCCTGGCTCATTCACTAAAACGGCAGAATTTCTTCAAGCGCAAGGATTGCTAAAAGACGCAAAAAGATTCATTTTACTTGCGCGAATTTTAAGAAAAACTTCTAGCGTCCGCGTGGGCGAATATGAAGTTCGAGGAAACATGTCTCCGGCAGAACTTTTGGGTGTTATCAGTTCAGGTAAAAGTGTTTTACATCCAGTTTCTATCCCCGAAGGTTTTAATATTGATCAGATCGCGGAAGAGCTTGGTGATAAAAACTTGGTCAAGAAATCAGAATTTTTGAAGCTTGCACGAGATCCCCGAATGGCTCATTTGCTTGGTGTGGATGAAAAAACACTTGAGGGGTATTTGTATCCCGACACTTACAGCTTCACTCGCTTTACCGGCGAACGCGTGATTCTAAAAACAATGGTGGATCACTTCAAAGAAGTTTATAATCGGGAAATTAAATTTGGTGCTGAAAAACAAAAGATGTCTATGCACGAAGTTGTCACACTTGCGAGTGTGATTGAAAAAGAAACCGGGGCTCCTCAAGAGCGTCCGATTATTTCCGGAGTGTTTCACAATCGATTGAAAAAAGGCATGCCCTTACAAAGTGATCCGACAGTTATCTATGGAAAAATCGGCGATAAAACAAATATCACGAAAGCTGATCTGCACACTTATTCTCCTTACAATACCTATACAATCAAGGCTTTGCCCGTTGGGCCCATTTCCAATCCAGGTCGAGATTCCATGATTGCGGCGCTTGAGCCAACAGTTTCAACTTATCTATTTTTTGTGAGTAAAAATAATGGAACACATTATTTCAGCAGTACTATCCAAGAACATAACAAGGCCGTTCAAAGATTTCAGCGAGATCCAAAAGCGCGTGCAAATCATAGTTGGAGAGAGTTGACTAAAGAGTTAGCTGCAGAAAAAGAAAAAGCCCGTATCGCTGAAAAAGAAGCGGCGAAGGCTAAAAAATCTCTTTAATTTTAATGCGCTTGAAGTGCTGCTAGAATACCTAAAGCAAAATCTTTAACTTTTTCATGATCTGATTTAGCCGCATCGGCCAATATTTGATATGCTGTTTGTTTCAGATCGCCGTCATTTGGTTCGGATTGAATGAACTTTTCCAGCGATTTTAAAGCCATGATCTGCGGATAAGCCAAAGTGATGTCGTTTACCCCCGAATGATCTGAAGCATCCGAGTGGTAAGCATCATCGCAATTAGTTATAGTCGAGCAAGGTTTTTCACGAGTGACGTTCTCTAAAAACGAGAGATCATTGAGGTCCGCTATATTTTTGCCCAAAAGATAAACGATCGTCCCACGTGCATTGAGTTCTTCACGTTTATGTTCAGCATATTGTTTCTCGAATGCCCGTTTGTCTCCGTCATTTAGATTTTTAAAAACCTGATCCAGCCTGGGATCATTATCATTTCCCGAATGAATGATCTGATCTAAAACCGCAATTTTCTCTTCAGTTTTTTCTGCGGTTTTCGCTTCAGGTTTGCCATCGGGCTTTGACAATGGTACCGCCGGAGATTCAGAAGACGTCGCTCGCGCAGGGGTGTCTTCGACTGTATTTTGATTTTCCGTGTTGTTTTCAGCTGGAGTGTGTGCGGGTCTATCTTTCATAAGCATAAACCCGGCCACCGAGAGACACAAAATGAGGACGAAAAAAAGATTAAGCTTTTTCATCTTCAGTTTAAAATGTGGTGTGTTGTTTTGACTCCTTGATACAAGTCATTTTTGATTGCAGCTATTGATTGCGGATCAATAATTCTTTTGAGTTGATCATCTGCAAAAATTCCCGCATCCATTTTGACTTTGTCAGTACAATTGGAACAATTTTCGGAAATATTTTTCAACATAATCATCGAAGAGCCGTAAGAACCAATGGGAGTTTTGTCGCAGGCTGGTTCTCCCGCAAGAGATGCGCCAGTCCAAATGCTTAGCATTGGTTTTCCATCTGTATCTAAAAATGGAGTAGGACACGTCGCATGAGCCCAAGCCAATTTTAAATATTCAGCATGTCTAGCTTCATGAAAAATGACCATGAGCCTCGCAATTTGAGGATGACTGATTCCTGTGTAACGAGATGTCAGCCACATTGTTCGGCCGGTGGAAGGAATGAAGCAAGCCACCGCTCCGCCACCACCGCAATTGTTTAAACCGATCATATTGATTCGCGCGTTAAAAAATTTCATATACGAAGATCCGCTGACTGAGCCGAAAACACGTTGATGCAATGATGAAGTCGAACTTCCTTGAATACTGCTTACAAAAGTTAAATCCGATTGGAATTGTTGGACGATTTCTGATGGGACTGCTTTATCATACTTCAACGCAGCATGCGCGGCGGTAAAGCTGAAAAGCACCATCAATGGCGCTAGTATAAATTTCATTTTTAGTTCCCCCTACTAGTAGGTTAATCACCAGCTAGCATGAGGTCAAGAAGACCCACGTTGTTTTTATATTATTTTGTGAAATCTGTCATAACCTTAAATTAATCAGCGAGTTTGACGAGTGTGAGATCGCGCTGTCCTTTGATGTATTTATAAACATTGAGATGAGCAACCATGTTTTCATCATACGAAGTCACTAAGATTTCGCGTTGGGTATCATTGTTGATCTTATCTATCGCCATATTAGTGACCTGACCATTGTAAGTGAAATAGCCGTCTTTTTTATCGGGCATTTTGGCCGAAGCCAAAAGTTTAGGGAACATCATATTTCCGATTTTTTCCTGACCATAAACTTCAATAAACAAACCTTGTTCATTTTTGACTTTGAGTATCTGGAGATCTTCGCCGGAATCATCGAGTGGAGCTTTCGCGAGAGCCAAAATCACTCGAGTGTTGGGAATGAAAACTGATCGAGCATGACTTCTCATCTCAGGATTAATCACGATGAAGATCAATGCGAAGGCGAAAGTGAGTCCCGATAGGCTGAAGATTCTTTGTATCATTTAATAGTTTCCCCCTACCTTCCTATAGAGCAAAGAGGGGGCCAAGCTAACAAATAGCAAACCCTAGTAATTTCAATAATTTAAGTAAGCTAATCTGTCTAAAGATTAGACAAGCCTCTGTCATGGTGACAAGGGTGTCAAAAGCCAAATGGGCTTGAATTATTAGGGGTTTGGGCTAAGTTATAAGGCATGCAGGGACAAATACACGTTTATACAGGGGATGGAAAAGGCAAAACAACCGCAGCCGTGGGGCTAACTGTTCGGGCCGCCGGGGCTGGCCTGAAAGTCGCCTTCATTCAATTTGATAAGGGTTCGGAAGCCGAAGATTTTTATTCTGAACGTAATGTTTTGCGAACTCTCCCCACAGTTTCAGTCCAGCCCACAGGCAAAATCAGGATGATGCCAACGGGTCAGTTTCGATTTTCCAATAGCCCTCCCGATTTTGAAGAAGCAAAACGCGGATTAGAACTCGCTAAAAAAGCAGTTTCGGATGTGACTAACAATCTTGTGATCTGCGATGAAATTCTTTCGTGCATCCTCACTAAGCTTTTGAAGGAAAAAGACGTTTTAGATTTGCTCGAAGTGTATGAAAACTCTGGACGCAAATGTGATCTGGTTTTGACGGGAAGAACTTTGCCCGAATCAGTAAAAGACAAATCTGATTTGGTGAGCGAAATGAAAATGATAAAACACTATTTTAATAAAGGTTTACCTGCACGCAAAGGTATCGAATTTTGAACACTCAAGAATCTTTATCCAAACTTATTCATGACCGCAGAAGTATCCGTAAATTTAAAAAAGATGAAGTTCCTCAAGAACTTTTATTAAAAGTTTTGGGCGAAGGTTTCTGGGCGCCGTCAGGAAAGAATCTGCAGAACTGGAGATTCTTTGTGGCAACCGGAGCGAAGCGCGATGCTTATCTCAAGTACAGCCAAAAGAGTTGGTTGGGAATAAAGCCAGTTTTACAAAAGAAACTCAAACCTTCTCTTTACGAATTCACCGAAAGATTTTTCTACACTTTGGGTGAAGCTCCTGTTTTAGTTTTTTGTTACAGCAAAAACGATCCTGAAGAAAAGCATCTCACCAGTGTCGGAAGTGTCTACATGGCTGTTCAAAATATTTTACTTACGGCGCAAGCCCACGGGCTTGGAACCTGTGCCATGGGGGCACCGCTTGAAATCAAAGATGAAGTGGATGAATTTATTGGTCGAGATAAAATCGGTGACCTTGAATTGATTTGCGGAATTGTCATCGGATGGCCGGATCATTCGCCGCCCGCCGCATCTCGACAAACCGAAGGACGTATTACTTTTTTAGAATAATACTTTCGTTCGATTGACCTTTCACTTTATCTCTTCTAAAACTAAAAAACTTGTCAGTTTCGCAATGTGTGCATTCAGTGGAGATTACTATTTGAGAAGTTGCGATCCCTGCCGCTTCCAATTGTATTCGAGCGACTTCTTTCAGATCAACGTATGACTTATTTAAATCAGTATGAGGTAAGAGAATCTTCTCCTGCGAGTGTATGGAAATGCTAGAAGCGATTTGTTGAGCAACATCAGTGTGGGCTTCAAAATGCTGATTACAAATGGACGCGCCCATTTGAATTCGCATTTGTGAAAGATCGCAGCCTTGAGATTCAAATGCAGAAATAAATTTACCCAAAATTCCATTCACAAGTCCTCGCCAGCCTGCGTGACAAACCCCAAAACAGTCTCCGCAATGCGCTAAGATCGGTTGGCAGTCTGCGGTGTGAACACTCAAAACTAGATGGCTCAACCGGGAAATGCAGGCATCTGCTTCAGGTGAAATAGATCCAAACAAATCGACGTTGGTTTCATCAACGACTAAGATTTTATCGCCATGAACTTGTTTGAGAGAAACAAATTTTAATCCGAGATTTTTGTATTTTTCTTTAAGGTCATTGCGAGTCTTTGATTTATCGAAGAATTTGAGAAAATACTCGGACACTAGGGTTTGATTTTCTCTATTTGGGAAATAAAATCTCTTATGTCTTCAGGCCAATCTGTTTTAAACATCATTTCTTGTTTTGTCCGTGGATGCTCAAAACCTAATTCTGAAGCATGCAAAGCCTGGCGGTGCAATGTGGAGACGGCTTTTTTGACTGCAGACTGAGTTAAAAAGCGTCCTTGTTTTCTGACTCCATAGAGTTTATCACCCATCACCGGGTGACCCATTTCACTCAAGTGGACGCGAATCTGATGTGTACGGCCAGTTTCTAGAGTGACTTTCAAAAGACTCAATTGCTTCCCATAAGTTTTTATCACTTCATAATGAGTGATCGCTTCTTTACCTTTTTCTTGCGAAGAAAAAGCTTTTCTGTGAACCGGATGACGAGCAAGTAAGGTTCTGATCGTTTTCTTAGATTCTCTTGGTACTCCCGCAACCACGGCCCAATACACTCGATGAATATTGTGATCTTTGAAAAGTTCGGAAAGGTGTTTGTGTGATTTGTTATTTTTTGCCACCACCAACACGCCGGAAGTTTCCTTATCTAATCGATGAACAAGACCGGGTCGCTCGACGCCACCAATGTCACTTAAATCCTTGATATGAAAGAGAAGTGCATTAACAAGTGTGCCATCGGCGTGACCGGCAGCGGGATGAGCAACCAGACCAGCCGGTTTATTCACTACTGCTAAATCATAATCTTGATACAGGATTTCAACGGGAATATCTTGTGCGGTGATTCCGGAAGCCACAACTTCAGGAATATCGACTTCAATAGTTTCTTCACCAAGCAAACGGTAACTTGCTTTCACTTTGAGATGTGCAATACCAGAAACTTTCACTCGATTATTTTCTATAAGTCTGGCGGCTTGTGTGCGTGAACCTACCACTGCTTGACTGGCAAGCCAGGTGTCTAATCGCTCACCTGCGGAAGTGATGGGAACTGACAATTTTACCGCAGAGCTCATTTTTTCTTACCTTCGTTCATGATCTTTATGTAGGTAGTTGAAACTTTAACGGGATCAAGATCTAAAACTTTCGCAAGCTGCATGAGAAATCCGCGCAAGAAAACAAGAGCGGGCAGGCAAGCGTAATCATTTGATTCAATAGATGCTAAATAAGCACGGCTGATTTTTGAAACATCGCAGATCTGATCGAGAGTAATATTTTTATAAATACGGATTTTTTGTAGAAAAGGTCCGGAAAAAGTTTCAGCAGATTCTATTTCACCTTCAAAATCAGCGTTAAATTCAAAACGTCCAAATCTTGAAGTCCCAGGGGGAGCTTTAGCATTTTGATTATTTTTAATCAATACTCCGCGCACACCTTGAATGGGAGTAAAGGTTCTTTCGTACTCCCTTTGTTCTTCAGCGGCGGTCAAAGGTTTGTGAATTGGTTTTTCAGAATTTGACTGTACGTTTACCGCGGCTGTGGCACTTGAAGGTGGCATCTGGGTTTCCTCAGGAATTGGGTTGCTCGATCTGTCATATTCTTTTCTTTTAAATTGATTGCTCAAAACGGCATAGGCTTCGTCGATGAGACGCAGCAATTCCTCCGCTTCTGATTTATCAAAAAGCGAGTAGAGAGCAGCTGAGTTGCTGCCGTAAGTTGCTCGGGCACGCTTGTATGCAAGCATGACCTCTTCTTGACTGGCGTCACGTTTGACGTCAAGCAACTCGTAATAATTTTGTTCGTGATAGTCTTTCATTGTCATCGATTGTCTTTGCTAGTTGGTTGAACTTTATCACAAATTCGCTGTTTGGATACTCCAATACAATCGGTTTGTATTGCCGAATGGCTTGCCACACAACGTTGTCGTAATTTAAATATCCACTAAAGTAAGTATCTATTCCAAAATATTTTTTGCATATGCTTTTCACGCCTAATCCTACATCGGCATCACTCTTTGTTCTAACCTGATTGAGCACTAAGTAAATCTTGAATGCGGCAAGCTTGTCGTTGAAAGCTTGGCCAAACTCAGGATTCATTTCAGAGATTTTTTTAACCAGATCCGCTGGTGTCTTGATTCCGAGAAGATTCTTCTGATCCATGACTTGATTGACGAGAGAATAGATCCCTAAGGATTTCTCAATAACTTTTATGTGCTTGTAATAGGCGCTGCGTATGAAGCGATACGCATTTTCGATCGAAGTGGGCTCAGGAGTGAGCGCGATGATGGGACGATCAGCCATTAAGAAGTAATCCAGTGTCGATTCGTGAGTTCCCGCTCCCAAATCCAAAAGAAGATAATCGCAGGGGATTTTTCTCAGAGAACCCTGCAATAGTTTATGTTGGTGAGCTTGGATGTCTGCAACTTGGAACGAGTCATTGGCACCACTGATCATGGATAATCCTGCAATGGGCGTTTTGACCACCAGCTCAGAGATATTAGTGGTGCGACCACTGAGAAAATCAGACAGTGTGAGTTTTGGAATAGGGCAGCCGAGACAAGTATGGAGGTTTGCGCTTCCCAAATCGAGATCAACAATAACAACAGATTTGCCCATTTTGGCAAGTGAGATGGCCAGATTGGAAATGATAAAGCTTTTTCCAATGCCGCCCTTTCCACCACCGATGGCCCAAATTTGTTGTTTGCTGATGTTTTCTAACAAGTCGTCCCCCAAAGATATTTATCTCACAAAATATTTATCGGCAGACATGGGCAAAGACTTAGGTAGGGAATTCAGTTTTTTCTAAGTTTTTCAACAGCATCCGGCACTCGAACATAGAGGGGCTCGACTTCGGTCCAGATTAAAGTCTTAAAAGCCCAGGGGACGTCAAAAAATAGCTGGCCCATGGTTCGGGGACGAGGAAAGTTTTTGAGAACTTTTTCAGAAAATGGAATTTCAAGGGTGACAGATTTATTTTGCACTTCCGGTAACGTTAGCAATTCAACTTTTTGAATCTCTTCATTCCAATAATAAAACAGAGATTTATGTGCATCCAAAAGTGCTAGTGGAGATTTATCTCCCGAGTTTTTCATTTGGGCATAGATCAGCTGGAGAGATGTGATCGTGTGAATTGGAATGCTTAATGATTGTCCCAAAGTTTTCGCCATAGACGCGGAAATGCGGCAACCAGTGAAACTTCCAGGGCCGATATCAAGTAGCACATCAGAGATATCTTTGATTTTTAGATTTTTGGATTCGAGAAGTTGAGCGAGTTCAAAAGTGCAGTTTTCACTGGGTTGGCTCTCGCGAGTCCAAAGTTTTTCACCGATGAATTTACCTAGAAACTTGCCAGGGATATCAGTAGAGGCCTTCTCAAAAAGAGCAAGGCCTCCGTGATCTGTGGACGTCGTGATTGCAAAAACAATCACGAGGCAAAGAGGCGAACTATATCATTGAACATAGAGAAGACCATGAGTGCCAAAAGCAAAGCCATGCCTACTTGCTGCATGATCTCGAGCTTGCGGAAACTCAAAGGTGATCCTTTGATCAATTCGATGGTGAAAAACAAAAGATGTCCGCCATCTAAAACGGGTACGGGAAGCAAATTGAGAACAAAAAGATTGATCGAAATAATCGCCATGATTTTAAGGAAAGGTGAAATTCCAATTTTCCAGGTTTCGCTAGCAAGTTTGCCAATCATCAAAGGTCCGCCAATACTCTTGGCAGAAACTTTTCTTTGAACGAGTTTCACAAAGCTTAAAGCGGTGAGATATGTCCAGCGAACGGTGTCGTCAAAACCCTTAGCGAGCATTGCTCCAACGGTGGCTTCTTTTGCGGTGAAGGTCACGGGGCTTGTGAGAACAAGACCGGTGACTACGCCTAATGCGTAATTTTTCTTTTCCATGCCGGCTTGATCAGCTTGGGTAACCATTTGAGGAATCACAGTGAGACTGACGACTTTTCCATCGCGCAAGACTTGAACTTTTAAATTTTCTTCAGCGGATTTGAAACCCTGAACATTTTTAACAACAGTTTCCCACCGGTCGATAGGAGTGTTGTTGATCTTGATGATTTTATCTCCGGGCTGAATTCCAGCTACTTCCGCACCTGATTTGGGTTGGATGCTTGAGAGATAAAGCTCACTTGATTCAATGCCGAGATCTTTAAAATTATTAAATGCGGGCATTTGCAAAGTCAGTGTTTGAGGAGGCGTAGCTAGTCCGCGCTCAACTTCTACTTTTGCTCCAGAGACGAGTTTGGAGGGAAGTGCGTCCCATGTGTCTATCTCGATGCCATTGATTTTTTTAATGATATCGCCAGTTTTGAGACCAGCTTTTCCTGCGATTGAATTGGAATTAGTCACACCAATTCCAGATCCGATTTTTAAATAGTTCAGTCCTTCAATCTCGCCAACAACTGATTTTGAGCTGAGAACATTTTTGTTAACACTAGCGCTGGGTGTGGCTTGCAAAGTGAGATGTTCGGAACCTCGAAGTACATCAAAGCTAACGTTTTTTCCGTTGCCGTCTTCAATTCCTTTTTTCAAATCTTCCCAACGTTTGACGTGGGCACCATTTACTTTTTCAACAATGTCATCTGTTCTGAAACCGGCTGTGTAGGCTGCTGTCAGCGGAGCCACATCACCTAATTGTGGACGAATAGCTTCTTCGCCAACACCTGCAATAACGCTGAAAAGAAAAACTGCAAATAGTGCGTTCATCATTGGACCAGCAAGCACCACTGCAATTCGTGGTAGGACGGGCTGATGATTGAACGAATATTTTTGTTCTTCTATTGGAATTTTTGCTGAAGGGTCATCGCCAAACATTTTGACGTATCCGCCAAAAGGAATTGCGCTGAGG
>JAYTHU010000173.1:0-3140 GCA_043732305.1 Oligoflexia bacterium | reverse complement strand
GACTCAACCATAACTTTCATATTCGAATCTTCATCGATTGTTTCGTCGATAGCGATCAGTGAATGCTCGAACGATTTGACCTTTCGATCCATGACCTTAGCAACAAGCTTGCCGATAAATGATCCGTGACAACCAGATTGAAAAATAATCGCTCCGTTTTCGACAACAGCATGATTCATTCTATTGTGCGTGTGACCGCTGACCAGAATGTCGATTCCAGAAACTTCCTTAGCCAGTTGAACATCCTGCGGAAATCCCAAGTGCGAAAGCACAACTATTAAATCTGCATCTTCGTTTTCTTTCACGGTCTTGATCCACTTCGGCAGCTCTTCATTGCCAATTGTAAATCTAATTCCCTCAGAAAAAGACGGTGGCATTGTCTTATCTACAATAGGACAGGCCAGGCCAATGACCGCAACTTTTAATCCGTTTCTATCAATCATCTTATAAGGCTGAAAGAAAAGCTTTCCTGTGTCTTTGTAGTAACAGTTGATTGCCAACATCGGATAATCGAGATGCTTCTGAATGTCTTTGACTCCGGTTGGCCCATAAGCAAATTCCCAATGGGTCGCCATCGCATCGACTTTGAGAGAATTCATCAGCGGAATCATGGATGCTCCGCGGTCATGGTTCGCAACATAGGTACCATGAAAAGTATCGCCGTTATCAAGAGTCAAAACCGGTCCACTGGCGCTACTTCTTGTCGAGTTAAAAAGGCTTGCGATTTTTGTGAGCCCACCGAGTTTCTTAAACGACCAGCTGGCTTCTTCGCGAACCATTTCCCAGTGCGGTTCAAGATAACCATGCAGATCATTGAGTTGAAGAATTGTGACTGTAGTTTCTAATGTGCTTTCTAATTTTTGAGGTAGGCCCAATGCTCTTCTTGCTTTCGAATAACTTCAGCAACTCCGGAATCCACTGTTATTGAAAAGTCCAGCAACTGCGCTTTGGTAACATTTTGTTTTTTCATCGTGTTTTCGCACGCGGCAAATTTAACTCCTGCAACCGATAACTTTTTCATTCGGGCGACAATGGGCTCATCGGATTTGACCAGGAGTTTTAATCCTTCACCAAGTGCTACGACTTCAACTAACGTTTTATTACCAAGAGCCGCCCGCAGATTCTCAACATTGTTCATTAGTTGATTCCACTGTTGAGGATCATTCGAGACAACCTCAATCACGACCTTGTGGTCTGTTGTGGCGCCAAATGCAGAGACTCCCATCAGTATCGCGGTTAATAGGCCATACATTGTTATCGATTTATTTTTCATAATACTTGCATAAATGAAGCGGATTTTGAACCTAGCTCCGGATGATTAGTTTGGGTATGAAGGGCTTGTCTTAAGGCATTCCCTTTATAGGGACCGTTCAAGAGGCCGCTCAGAATACAGATGTCGAAAGCGCCTGCGAATAAGGGGACTAATCCTATTGCGGCTACAATATTGCCCGTGGTTGAGGTTGCTTCTAACCCGCCCCCTATCAGGGCAATGCCAGCCAGGATGCGAGTGAGTCGACCGGCAGGACTTGAAATAAAAGAAACAAAGCCTGGGAATTTAATTTGATTAATCATAGATCCACCTTTCGGGTTTATTTTATCATTCAACTTAGTGTGCTGCTTATTCTACTGCCAGTAACTGAGGGGGAGAAAAACCTCGAGATAAGTGAATCTTTTGCCGAAATGACCCACCGTTAAATGTCTTTTCAAC
The DNA here is from genome assembly GCA_043732305.1 of Oligoflexia bacterium. GTDB lineage: Bacteria > Bdellovibrionota > Bdellovibrionia > JABDDW01 > JABDDW01 > JAYTHU01. Next base: position 1,432 of record JAYTHU010000173.1, on the reverse strand, counting down.
CAAACAGCAACTCGCAGTAATTAAAAACAGTAGTTGCAATTCGAGTTCCAGAATAATTGCGCATCACATCTATTTTTTTCGAGATCTCATTTTATTTTCCCTCATGGCGCTAGTACTCATGAAGTATATGCCTTTTCTAAATAAGATTCCAAAGTTGCAAAAAGCGCACCTTTGTTGACAATAAAAGTACACTCATTTTCCATACAAGACAGATCTTGTATGTCTTATCTTGATGAGCTTGATGCGAACTTGATGGGCTATCTGAAATTAAGCTTTTGATGACGGGTTCTTTACTTTCTGCTGAAGTCAGAGCCGACGAAGAAGCGGCCTATAGTATTACAGTTCAAGGAGTTCCGTTCTTTTTAATAGATGGAAAACAGGCTGTGTCAGGTGCACAGCCCAGCGAATACTTTTTGGATGTCTTAAATCAAGTCTGGCAGGGTCAGAAAAGCTTTAGTAAATTATAGAAGTAAATCCATGCTTCGCCATTAAAAATGGTAATCCTCTACTAATTTCATAGCCGACAGTGATACAAATCGGGTTCATTAATTTTGTTGTCTCTATCTTTCGTGAATGTCAATCTTACCTTGAGCTGATTCCAGCGTTTCAAAATCTAGGAGAAATCATGATTAAGAAAGTAGATGTTGCAATTCTTGGCGCAGGATCCGCAAGCTTATTTGCGCTCAGAGAAATCAAGAAAGTTACCAACAATTTTGTTTTAATTGACCCTAGTCCGCTTGGCACAACTTGCGCCAGAGTTGGGTGCATGCCTTCAAAGATCCTGGTGCAGGCAGCTAATGACTTTCACAACAGAATGAAGTTTGAAAAACAAGGGATCAAAGGGGGCGAACGATTAAGCGTTGATCGTCAGAAGCTTCTTAAGTATGTCCGCAGTCAGCGCGATCACTTCGTCGGGTTCTTAATGAAAATAATTGAAGAAAACAAAGATCATTTAATTTCCGAGCGGGCCGAATTTAAATCTACCAATGTGTTGAAGGTTGGTTCAAATGAAATTCAAGCTCAGAAAATAATTATCGCCACCGGGTCCAGGCCGAAAATGTTGCCAGAATGGAAACAATTTGGTGAGCAAGTTTTCACATCCAATGAAATTTTTGAACTTAATGATTTTCCAGATCGGATCGCAGTGCTTGGACTTGGTGCTGTCGGCAGTGAGCTCGGGCAAGCCATGTCAAGACTTGGTGTTGAAGTAACAGCGTTTAATATGGACTTAAAGTTAAGTGGGTTAACCGATCCAGTAATTCAGCAACAGGTCAGTGAAATTTTCTCTTCTGAATTCTCGGTTATGGTGGGAACTCCGCCCAGCATCGAAAAACACCAGAATACTTTGCAGTTGCGAACCGAAAATAAAGTGATCAGTGTCGATGCGATCTTGGCCAGCATTGGCAGGGTTCCTAATGTGGACAATATAGGT
>JAYTHU010000172.1:0-3171 GCA_043732305.1 Oligoflexia bacterium | reverse complement strand
ATGGAAGCGTTTCTGCCAGAAATTGAAAAAGACTGTCAGTCCAAGGATCTTCAATTTATTCGTATCGATGTGGATAAATCCCAGAACGCAGAGATTGCGAATCAGTTCCAAATTCATGCGGTTCCAACAACGAGTTTTCTAACTTCAGAAATCAAAGAGATCGCGCATTTAACAGGTTATCAGACTGAATCCAGTCTGCGAGATTCCATTGCAACTCTAGGAAAAGTGGCTTGCAACACGCCATCAAATCTTAAAACAATGCCGCAAGAGAAGCCTTACCAAGAAGGATTGACTTGTCATGAGGGGGAAAAATGTTAATGCGAAATTTATTGATACTGGCCATTGTTTTTGTGGGAAGCCACTTCTCAGCAGCCTTAGCAGCTGAAGCAGAATTCGTTTCTGCAGAGGTAAAAATCGACATTCCCGTCCACCTAAAAAAAGGCAATATCGTCTTCAACATGGATCATCTTGCATTTTCCGGAGATCAGCCGGTCGGTTTGAAATACATGGCTTTACTGAAAGAACGTTTTGAAAGAGAAAAGATTTCGGGTAAGATCATAGCAGTCTTTCATGGAGATGCCGGTTATATGACTTTGGAAGATGAATCCTATAATGCTTATCGGAATGTGAAAACGGGAAATCCGTACAAAGCTCAAATTCAAGAACTGATTAAAAATGGAGTTCAAATTGAGGAGTGTGCAATGACCATGAAAGCAAAAAAATGGTTAAATAAAGATTTAATTCTCGGAGTGAAGGTGAATACAGGGGCGGTGGTTCGTTTGTTAGAGCTGAATCAACAGGGATTCTACGAAGTTCATCCCTGATCTAAAGAGATTATCTTCTGTTCTTTTTCTAATTCTTAAGCTAAAAATCCGGCATGGCTTTCTACAAATTTTCAAAGTTTGAAATCTTCTTTGTTATCTTGTTCTCTATCGTCGTAGTCCGTCTTATTGTCATGGATCAGCGAAAAAAAATGGACTTGGAAATTAAATCTTTGGCATTTGACACTTATGGGAAAGCTGGCGAGCGAATTCTATTGCTTCATGGAATTTTAGGCTCACACCGTTATTGGTCCAGCGTAGCCGATCGACTCGCAGTCAAAAATTTTCTAATGGCGCCAGATCTTTTGGGTTTTGGAAACTCGCCAAAACCTTATTTAAAATACACCGTTCAAGACCACTTGGATTATCTCAAAAGAACCGTCGAACCTTTGTTTCCTGAACCCGAAAAGTTTTTTATTGTGGGCCATTCCATGGGTGCTATCCTAGCACTCAATTATGCGATTTCGAATCCGACTCGTATCCGTGGAATCGTCTTGATCAATCCGCCAATTGTCTCATCTCGCAGTGATCTGAAGGACGACATTAAAAAAAACAGCTCAAAGATCATGGTGACGATGACCTTTAATAAATTCTGGGGAGGTTTGGTTTGTCGAATGCACGAAATTTTTCCTCTCTTCAGCTATCCCTTGCTGCGCCTGCTGGAGCCAGATCTACCTCCCGAAGTGGCAATGGATGCAACCAAGCACACATTTGAATCCTTTTCCGGCTCTCTGGAGAATGTTTTAGAAAATCAGAAATTTTTCGATTTGATCCAATTGATAGAAAAAATTCCTATTTTTTTAATTTCTACTAAGGATGATGCGTATTCGAAATTGTCGGAACTGGAGAAGCTAAAAAATCAGTCCAATGTCACAGTCAAAGTATTAAATGGTGATCATAATTTTATTCTGAAAACGCCTGACGAAGCCGTCGCTGAGATTGAAAAGTTTATTCAATCTCAGCCGAAGTAGGAATCTTTCGGTTTATAATTAATTTTTTTGTGTTTTCTAGAAGCAGCATAAATCATCCCAAAGGACTTCCTATAAAGATTCTCACTTAGCCGCAGAGGTTACCTAGTGCAGGCGTTCTAGTACGCGGGCCAAACGATGATCTGCATCCTCTGCTGCTTCAACTAGTTTCGGATCACCCAGAATTTGCATCAAAGCCGTGGGCTTTGCCAACTCAACTGAAATTTTCCCTTGCCCAAGGTCTCTAACAACTGCGTTGCACGGAAGCAAACTCGCAACATCGGAGTTAGCTTGGTAAACCTCATAAGCTAGTGCTGGATTGCAGGCCCCAAGAATTGTAACCGGGGCGACCTGTTTGCCTAACTTCTCTTGAAATTTTTTGTGCATATCGGTTCTGTTTAAGATTCCAAACCCTTCGATTTGCAGCTCATTTGTCAGTGCTAAGATAATTTCTTCGAATTGACCATTCAGTTCTTTTTTGAAATTGATTGTTTGCATTTTGACTCCTTTGTGTTGGAAGTTGAGATCTAGATCTGATTCACGTGGCTCTCGACACTTCGAGAAGACGGTAAGGGATGGACTGTTAAAATTCGAAAACTAAAGGTGCTTCCAAGGTTCGGTTCAGAGTGAACCTCGAGCGTTCCTTTGTGAGCGGTCAAAATTTTTCTCGCGACTGAAAGCCCCAGCCCAACTCCAGGGATCAGATTTCTTGTCTGGTTGGAGCGTTGAAAAGGTTCAAAAATAGTTTTCAGGTCTTCACTTGAAATGCCGATTCCTTGATCTGAAACTTCGCAGATAGCATAGCCAGAATCAGTAAAAACGCGAACTGAGATTTCTCCACCGTTGGGGGAGTATTTGATTGCATTGCTTAATAAGTTATTGAGCACCTGAGAAATCCGTTGCTCATCGGCCACGACGTTAATCGAATGGGTGGGGATTTCTTTTTTAAAAAAGTGCTTGGAGGAAAGTTGACTGTGAAGAGAAATCGAATCAAGAACCGTTCTTCTTAAATCAAAAGGTCTTAAATCGATTTCAAACTGTCCTGATTCGATTCGGGATGTGTCTAAAAGGTCGTCCACCAGTCTTTCGAGATGCCCGGTTTGTCTGGCAATAATCTCAAGAACATCCTTTTTCTCCTGAAGCTTTTCTATTTGATCTTCCTGAAGGATTTCGGCCGACATTTTAATTGCTCCCAGCGGATTTTTTAAATCATGAGCGATGGATGCGAGAAACGTCAGCCGTTGGGTTTTTTGTCGAATCAAGCGTTCACTTAAATCTTTAAAGCTTTTGGCGATCTCTTGGATTTCAAGAGCACCGCCAATTTTCACTGTCTGGACAGGCTCGCTGGAATCAAACAGATCGATCTGGCTTTTTAAACGAAA
>JAYTHU010000171.1:0-10453 GCA_043732305.1 Oligoflexia bacterium | reverse complement strand
CCGTCCAAAGCGAAGTTTAACACCCCTATTGGATTGGCGTCGAACACGTCTGAGGCGAAGCTTTTGGAGTAGTGGCCAGCGACTTTGAGTCCTTGAATTTGAACGAAAGTCCACCGGCGTTCATGGGCCCCGGACCCTCTCTCGAAAGTCGGGGGGATGTCGTTGCCGCCGAAGATGTGAACGGCAGGGAGTGGCGCCATGACAGCGTTCTTGAATTTGCGGTCGATCCGGACCGGAATTCGGTCCTCGATTTTTTTGATATGGTTGTCTTTGATTGGCTCTGAGAGATCAATATCTGTCACAATATTCACAAGCTTCCCTGCCATCGACTCCATAGTGAAGCCTTTGAATTCGTGGGGCTCCACAGAACACCAGTTGTCTTTATGAACGAGTTTCTGAGCTGGAATAATCAGAGAAGTTTTGCCGGATTTTGCCGGTCCATGAAGCATAAACAAATGCGGGAAGATCGGAGCCACACACGCACCATACATTTGCTTCACAGCTCTGACTTTCTCGATCCCGTCATTATCCACCCCACACACCCGGTTCACCATGGCCTCGAACTCTGGATTACGAATGCTTCTGGTCTCATCATAGGGGATGGGAATAACATTAGTGCAGAAGTCGTTTTTGTCGTGATCAGCGAACCGAAAATTCCACTTCATGTCTTTCTTCTCAATATGCAGAGTGCCGTTAGAGAAATTCACAATATAAGGATTCGGTGCATACAAAGATCGATCACTCTTTGGAATGAGTCTTAGAAACTGCTTGTAGGCGGCAGTGACTCTTGAATTTGTGGCCTTGCCTGCGTAGAGAACTTGAATTTGTAAGATTACTTTTCCCTCATTGTACTCATCGACTTCTTTCCAATGAGTTTGGCTGTAGATAAAAATAGATCCTTCAGAGAACACGATTCTATCTTCGTAGTATTTAAAAAGATTCGCTGCTGCATCGAACTCATCGGGCAGAATCGGTCTGCCAGTTTTTGATAAGCCGATGTCCATGGGCTTTACCCCGTTCACATATGGATCAATTGCGTTTAGAGAGGATGCTGTTTTAATATGTTCAGTCCTTGCCTTGTCACCCTGTTTTGTACCCTTCGCACCCTGAGACTGAGCTTCACTAAAGGCTTTTGACCAATCATCTTTCGGAGCTTTTGCATTTTGAAAAGCTTTTGTTATCTGTTTTTTGACAACTTCTAAGCCAAAATGAACATGTAAATCGTTAAAATCACTAAGTGCTTTTTGCATTTTTTCCTCTACGCCATTTTTTATGGGCAATTTTTTTACAAATTTTGCAATGTCTTGATGGGTTTTTTTGGGCTCCATATATTTTAGGATCAAAATAAGTATTTTGTTCGTTATATGGGTGGCCGTTTATACAGACTTTTTTTGATTGCTGCCTTTTGGCAGTAACTTTACCGACTTTTCCACGGCGCACATTTTCTTTATGAGTAACAGCTTCTAAATGCAGAGGATTTACACAACCGCGAACTTGGCATAGGTGATCAATTTCTAAATTTTTTGGAACCTTTCCGTAAAAAATAAAATACGTGATCTGATGCCCCTTTTTACCAGCGTATCTTGCGTAGCCCTCATTGTTTTTAGCGGTAGTCATCAGCCAACAACCAGATGAATTTTCATAAATTTTAGAAAAGAAATTATTTGTATTCATGAAAAGCTCGGAAAAAAAGCAGCTCCATTAATTGACTTAGCTGCTGCCTCTGCTTTATCCCTACCTGTATTTATTTGTTTTCCAACGTCGTCGTCACCCGCAATTAATATTTTTGAAGTAGGGTAAAGAACTCTTACTAATTCAGCGACGAGCTGTAGATTTCCGGCTGAGAATGCGCAGAACACAACGGCTTCTGGATAAGATATTTTGATAGAGCAGGCAGTGGCGAAGCCTTCGCAGATTATGATCTCATCATTTTTGACGTTTACATTATCTCTAAGTCTAAAGAATAATCCATCAACGAGTGCGCCGGGAACAAAAGCCTTTGCTCCGCTATCTTGTATGGTTTGGTAATTCCACAACACAGCAGATTTGTCGTACATGGGAATGATGAGGTCAGTTGTTTCGATGCGGCTTTCTACCAAGATCGCGCCAAAGGTTTGATCAATTTTTTTATTTACTAAATATTTTGAAGGTGTCACCCAATTCTCTTTAGAGAACTCTTTGATTTTCTCTTGAGCAATTTCTTGTTTTAGGAGCTGGAGATCTTTCTTTTCTTTTTCGTATCTCGAACGAATTTCTGCGAGCTTTTTTTGCTCCTCAGGATCGGTGAGATCCACTCCTTCGATAAATGTTTTCCTATCCCTTGTTCTCCAGTCTTCGATTGTGATGGAGCGTTTGCCTGGCCCCAGATTATCACCCACATACCAGCCCTTAAAGCCTGACTGAGTTTTTAGCTCCTTAAATGTGCCGTCAAGCACTAGATCGTTTTCTGAAATTCCGTTTGATGTTAAGAATTGATTTATTGTTTCCAAGACTGATGCCCCCCAAGAACGCATGTTGAACCTTCAAAGGTCTTGCATAGATTTGATTTCGTCAATAGAGTTTCACAAACATTCTTTTGCCCCAAGCATTAGAATTGGTTTCGCCCGCAGATAATTGACCAAGTTCATTTGGGAAATAGTTTGCGGGCGTTTTTATTATTAGCGTCAAAATATTATGCTTGCATAATACTTCTAAGCAAACTATTCGTTTGAGCCTCAATTAAAAAGGAATTAAAAATTAGTAATTACGATTCTGAATTTATTTTTAGTTCACTCAAGGATGTTGTTAAAACAATAAATAGTTACCATTTAAAATCAGGAGAAAAAATGCCAGAACTTGTTACAGAAATTCATTCGCTTCAAGAAGCACTAAGAGAAATTGATAGAATCAGAGAAGCCAACATGATCTTAGAAGCACAAAAAAAAGATTTACTCAAAAGTGAAACGACAGTAAGAGACGAGAACCGAAAGCTTTTATCTCGCGTAGAAATCCTTGATCAGCAGCTCAGAAAGCTCAGTGACAGAGAGCTTGAGAACCGGGTCAAAGCAAATGTGAATGAGGAAATGGTAGAAAAGATTCTTGAAAAAATGATGGATAAGATGTGCTGATGAGTAACAACTACCCAGACGGGGCTGCAAACGATCCCGACGCGCCATGGAACGATAACCAAAAATTTACAGAATGGGAGTTTAGTCATGTTGGACATTGCAAATCGTGTGAAGAGCACTGCAAATTGGATGAGAATGAAATTTGTAAAAAATGTTTTGAGCCGAAAGAAAGCTCCAAAGAGGACTTTGACAAAGACTATTGAAAAAATGATTGAAGAGTTTAGGCAAGAGGCTCGAGAAGAGTACCAAGCATTTCCTTGGGATGAGAGCATGCGATGAAGATTGAAACATTAATTGTGAAGGTAACAATACCAAGATTGATTGTTGATAATCCAATGTGTTTATTTCAGACAAGAAACAAAAAATTCAGCCAAGAGATCCCGATAAATCAAACAATGATAAAATGGATGAAGGGTAAGCACGAAGCATTCTTTGAGCTAAAGATGTCGATGCTGAAAATTATTTCCATGCAACCAGCGACCGAGAAGGAATATTATGAGTCTCCAGGACCCGAAGCAGATGACGTTTCAAGAAATAAAAGAGTACGAACGAAAGCACAACATACCGGAAAGAATCAATGAGCCGCCTAAGAAAGTGGTTCGTGAGATTACTTTTGAGGTTACAGAAAAAACAGATAACCTTCTCTTGCACACTTTATCAAATGAGCAGCTAGGCTTTATTGCAAGACGAATCGCCCTAGAGATGGAACGCAGAAAGCTAATTTGTTAAAAATTATTAACGGAGGATTTATGATTTCTTTGATCGTGATTATTGCAGTTTTCGGATTACTAGTTTGGGCCATCACAACACTTGTCCCCATGCCGCCGCAGTTTAAGAATGCGATCTATGTGATCGCGATTGTCTGCCTTGCGATTTATGTTTTGCAAGCGTTCGGTTTACTGACAGGATTTCCACAAGTAAGGCTTGTGAAGTGAAGTTCGAGCCCTTTGAGATTGTAGAGTTTCCAGGATTTTTATCAGAGCAGGACAATAATGTTTTGCTTGAGAGACTTTTTGATAGGGAGACTTTGTGGGAGACTCGTACAGATAGGGTACCCCGGTATAAGAATGCAAAGTGGTTCACGCTCGGCACAAGTTTATATATGGATCTCAAGGATGAGGTCGGCTGGATTAAATATTGCCAGAAGCTAAAATATTTTAATTCAGTTCTTGAAGCAGAGTTTGATTCTTTCTGGAAAGTTTTGCCAGTAAATCTCAGAGATGCGACTGGTGAAGAGTGGGACTATGCTTGGAAGCTATACCCGCAGTTCGCGTTCCCCGGATTTCATATCTTTCCACCGCACTTATCTTCTGCGGAGTTTTTTGGACACAAGCACCAAGATCTTCAGTGGAATGCTTTCAATAAATTTCCAGAGCTAGAAGTTCAAATAACAGATCACTTGTCAGGAACTTATGCGCTGACACTTCCGAAGCAAGGGCCACACTTACTCTTTGGCGAGGACCTTGAGATGGACCTTACTTATAAGGAGCGCGCCATGTACTTGCATAGCGGCCAATTCACCCATGCAATCGCACCTCTCAAGCGCCCCATCACAAAGCTAGATTGGCGAATCACCCTACAGTTTCACGCTTTCAAATCAAACGACATCAACTATTTGTATTGGTGATTAATGAATGAACTTTGGAAGCACCAGCGAGAAGCCATTGAGCGCGCAAAAAATTTAAATCATTTTGGATTATTTTTTGAAGCTGGCACCGGAAAAACAAGAACGGTCATTGATATTATCAGACAAAAGTTTGCCAACAACGGGCGACTGTTAAGAACTCTTGTTCTTGCACCGCAAGTCGTGATGTCGAACTGGCGAAATGAAATTTTAAAATATTCAAAAATTCAAGATCAAGATATTATTTTACTAAAGGGATCGGGCAATGAAAGACACGATGCAATCATCAAGGCAGCGGGGGCTGAAAAAAATCCAAAAATTTTTATCTGTAATTACGAAACCCTTCTCATGGATAAAGTTTTTAAAGCTTTCGAGTGGTACGGATTTGAATGTATTGTGGCCGATGAGTCACACAGAATTAAAAACCATAGTTCAAAGCGAACTAAAGCACTTATCACCCTTTCCCGAGAAACTAATTATAAGTACATCCTCACAGGAACGCCGGTACTTCAATCTCCGACCGACCTATTCAGTCAGTTTTTATTTCTCGACGGAGGACGGACCTTTGCACCATGTGGAACGAATTTTTACGCGTTTCAGAGACAATTCTTTTTTAATAAAAACGCTGGTGCGCCCAGTCACGTCACCTGGCCTGATTGGCGTATTCGTGCAGGGGCAGTGGAAGAAATTTCCGAAAAAATTAATCGCATCACAATGCACATCAAAAAATCTGAATGCTTAGACCTCCCCCCTATGGTGAGAAAAACAATTCCGATTGCGCTTTCAAAAGAACAAATAAAACATTACGAGATGATGAAGAAAAATTTTATTACTTTTTTAGGGGACAAAGCTTGTACTGCGCAGCTTGCGATAACAAAGGGCCTCAGACTTCAACAAATTGTTTCTGGATTTATTCAGCTTGAGGGTGTCGAGGAAGTGGTGCAGTTAAAAGAAAATCCAAGGATCGATGCACTTGAAGAGGTGTTAGAGGATCTTGTTGTTGAAAGTGGGCACCAAGTAATTATTTGGGCATGCTGGAGAGAAAACTATAAACAGATCAAAGATCTTTTACACAAAATGAAAGTCACCTATGTCGAAGCCCATGGAGAAGTTTCAAACAAAGACCGAGAAACGGCCATTAGTTCTTTTTGTTCAGATACTAACATCAAAGTTTTTTTGGGAAATCAGGGTGCGGCTGGTATCGGGATCAATTTGGTGCAGGCTTCTTATGCGATTTATTATTCCCGTAATTTCTCGCTTGAACATGACATTCAAAGTGAGGCGCGCAACTACAGAGGAGGATCTGAGATGCACGAGTCCGTCACGCGAATTGATCTAGTAGCGCAAGGCACAATTGATGAGAGTATTTTGCAAGCACTTGCAAATAAACAAGAGATAGGTGATAAGTTACTTCGGGATGTTGCTAAAACATTATAAATAAAATTTTTTTAAAAAGAGTTGATATGAATTCAGACGTTACAATAAAAGCGCTCAAAGATGTTTGCGATCAAATTATTAAAAAAAGAAACGATCAAGATGAAGCAGAAAAAATTGCTTCACGTCTTGGTAAAGAGCGCTCAGAGCTTGAAGTAAAATTAATCTCTATGCTTGAAGAAAATTCTATGAAGGGTTTTGATTTTGAAGATGCAGGAAAGCGTTTAGGCATTAGGGAAACCTTTCAGCTTGCGACACCGAAAGGCGAACAGAAAGAAGTATTCTTTGAGTATTTGAAGAGTATCGGCCATTTTGATGCGCTGGCAACGGTCCACGCTAAGACATTGGCTTCTTGGTATAATTCAGAAAATCAGGCAGCGATTGCAAGAGGCGAACCGGGAGCTTTTATTCCGGGACTTGAGCTACCAACAAAAAGAAAAAGTATTGCAGTAACAAAATTATAAGGTCCCTTATGGCAATTATGTCAACGAGGACGAATCAAAGGAGCAATGAAATGGCGAAGCAAGAACAGACAAAAGAAATTGTAACAAAAAAGGCGACACCCCCGCCAGCAGTTTACCAGGAAAGAAAATCAGTCGTAGACTCGTCTGATATTGTTGTCCCCAGACTACTACTCGCGCAGGGTATTTCTGCCGCCGTAGCCGAAGGAAATGCAAAGATGGGTGACATCAGAAACTCACTCACAGGAGTAGTTTTGGGCGGTCCCACTCAAGCGGTTACATTTATCCCAATTACCTTAAAAAAATATTGGAAGCGTTTTGAAAAAGTAAACGGAAAGAATCAATACCGTGGCGTTGAGCCATACACTGCTCAAAATGCGAATCGACCGCTTCAAGAAGAAATGGCCTCGCAAATGAATCCACAACAAAAATCAATGTGGGAGTTTGATCTTACGATTGATGTTTATGGATTCACCGAAGAAGATGCCCAAGATCCAGTAGCACTTCCAACAGCGATCAGCTTTTCTCGCACAAGCTACAAAGCGGGCCAACAAGTCAACACGCTGCTTGCTTCAGTCGAAGCTGTCGAGATGCCTTACTACACTTACATGATGAGTGTGTCGTGTGCTAAGAAACAAAATGATAAGGGAATATTTTATACATTTTCTGTTCAACCAAAAATGGAGAACAACAAAATGAAAACAACGCCAAAAGAATATTTTGCAAAGATCAAGCGTTGGTCAAAAATTCTAACTGATAAAACAAGAAACATAACAGTGGATGAGTCTGAAGAGGACGCCTCAACGGGTGCAAGTGCCTCAGTGGATGAGTCTCGCTTTTAAGGAGTAACATGGCAAAAAAGGTTGTTAAAAAGGGAAATGCGTATCTTTACACATACGTCAAAAAAACTCAGCGCGATGCTTTTGCTGAAATCGCTGAGGAAAAAGGAACCACCCTATCTGCCTTGATGCGAAATGTTCTAGAAGATTTTTTAAAGAAAAAAGGTAAAAAAGTCGCATGATTATTGTAACACCGGAAACTTTTAAGGCCACTATAAATAAACTAGTAGAGGCTCAAGAGCTTTCGGTGGATACGGAAACCACGGGGCTTTTTCCATATAAAAAAGACCGCCTCTTCTCCATCCAGATTTCTGACGAGCATGAAGATTATTACTTCAACTTTAAGACCTACAAGACGGGAGAGGCGGTTTTGTCTTTTGATCAGATCAAAGACTTACAAGTCTTGTTTAATTTAAAAAGAATATTTATGCAGAACGCAAAGTTTGATATGCGCTTTCTTCACAAGGAAGGAATAAATTTCGACTCTTGTGATGTGAATGACACCGAAGTAATGGCAAGACTTATTCGAAATGATCACATGAAGTATTCTCTTGATGAACAAGCCAAGAGGGATCTTGGTGAATCAAAAGACGATAAGGTGATGGAGTACATCACAAAAAATAAATTATTTACTGCTGAAACAATTCCCGGAAAAGATACGGTCGTAAAAGCGCTGCACTTTGATCAAGTTCCTTTTGAACTCATTGCACCCTATGGCTGTAAAGATACCCGGTTGACTCTGAAACTAGGAAAGCTTCATTTAGAAAAAATTAAAGCGCTTTCTGAAGGCGGCACACAAGGTGCAAAGACTTTGTGGGATGTACATGAGATGGAGAAGCGGCTTATTCACACCTGTTTCAAGATGGAAAAGGTAGGAATAAAAATTGACAGGGAGTATTGTGATGAAGCAGTCAAATTTGAAACTAACCGTATTGAAAAAGCGAAGACCCAGTTCTTTGATTACACAGACACCGAACTCACAGACTCCGGGCAGTGTCTTGGTCCCATCTTCGAAGGGCTCGGATTTAAACCAGCCAAGACTGCAACGGGAGAGCATGAAATCACCGACGCATTTTTGGAAACGGTAACAGATCCGTTAGGTAAGATCGTTCAAGATTTTAGGGAAGCTCGAAAACGTGCGAACACTTATTTTAAATCTTACATATACGCTGCTGATTCTAGCGGTGCTATCCACGCAGACATGCGGCAAGCTGGGACACGAACGGGAAGATTTTCTTACCGAGACCCCAACCTCCAAAACATCCCCTCAGATGACAAAGACTCAGAAATAGTGGACGACTCACCCTATCCAATTCGCAGGGCGTTTGTTCCACGAGAGGGCTATTTATTTTTGTCTATCGACTATAAGCAGATGGAATTTCGCATGATGCTTGATGAAGCCGGGCAAACTGAGCTGATCAACAAGATCAAAGAGGGCCACGATCCACACGACGCGACTGCTGAGCTGACAAAGCTCAGTCGAAAGGCCGCAAAGAACTTGAACTTCGGACTTCTCTACGGAATGGGCATTATCAAGCTCGCGTTCTCTATTCTAAAGATGACACCTGAGCAAAAAAGATGTTTGAAGATCTATGAAGGGCACCAAGAGAAAAAAACTTTGGGACTTATGAATGAAGCAGAAAAAAATGTTGCTCTACCAATTATTCAAGAAATGAAAGAGTTCAAACAAAAATACTTTCAAGGTCTGCCAATGGTGGAGAATTTCATCATGCAGTGTTCTGGTGCGGTAAAAATTAGGGATCAAAAAGATCCTGGCAACGGCTGGATTAAAACTTGGTTTGGTAGGAGAGCTTATTTTACTCCGCACTCAGAGTATGGATTAATGGCCTACAAAGCAGCGAACGCAAAGATTCAGGGTGGCTGTGCTGATGTCGTAAAAATCGCGATGAACCGACTTGATGACTTCTTACTTGATAAAAAATCCAGAATGATTGTCCAAGTTCATGATGAATTACTTTTTGAAATTTCATTTGATGAGCTTGAATTGATCGGCGGAATTATGCAAATCATGGAGACCGCATATCAATCAAGATCTTTACCGTTGACATGTTCTATGTCCTACAGCCTAAAATCTTTCTACGACATGATTGACGGCGATCCGAGGGATACGATTGGCAAAGAAAAAAGAGACAACATTCAAAGAGAGAATCCACCCTCACCTAAAATCTCTTCAGAATACTTGGGTGGAAAAAATTCAGCAGCGGTCCATTAGGGGGACACCTGATTTCTTGATGTGCGTGAACGGACTTTTTGTCGCCCTAGAACTTAAAAAGTCTGACAAAGAAACAGAGGATCTGTTACAAACTTACAAGCTAGATCAGATAAATAAAGCCAAAGGTTTGGGCATAAAAGTGAGCCCGGAGAGTTGGCCCGAAGTTTTTAAAGAATTAACAGCAATAAGCAAAGGGGAGCCGCATGATCGAAATTTCAGTGGGACAACTTAAGAATCCAGAATTTATTAGCGCAATGATAAAGCTGACAAAAGCTCAAGGGTTTGAGGGCAAGGTCATTTATCACATCGCAAGACTTTCAAAAATTCTCGATGCAGAGCTAAAAACAATCAATGAAGCCTACGACAAACTGTTAAAATCTTACATTGAAGAAATCGAAGTCGAAGGGGCTGATGGCAAAAAAGAAAAGCGTCAGACTATTCCTGAGGAAAAAATGGCAGCTTGGGGACTAGCGTTCAAAAGCTTTCATGAGGCTACGATTAAAATCCCCAAGGACAAGTTGTATTTTTCTTACATCGAAAAATTTAAAGTAAATGGTATGGACGGCGCTTGGAGTAGTTCGGAAGTTTTGGCCTTAGAGCCAGTGCTTCATGACCTTGAAGTCCAACCACCGAAAGATGATATGTTTGCAAAAACATCCCTAACATCAATTAATGGAGGACAAAATGGCGAAAAAAACATTGAAGAAAAAAACCACTAAAACTAAAGCTAAAAAAGCTAAGAAATAGTGTGAAAG
>JAYTHU010000170.1:0-107756 GCA_043732305.1 Oligoflexia bacterium | reverse complement strand
CAGGATAAATTCCAAGCTCAGCGATTTGGCGACTTAAGTTTGTGGTCGCATCCAAGTGAGCAAAAGTAGTTGCAGGTGCTGGATCTGTGTAATCATCCGCAGGAACGTAAACCGCTTGAACTGAAGTAATAGAACCCTTGTTCGTGGTGGTGATTCGCTCTTGAAGTTCGCCCATTTCAGTGGCCAATGTTGGCTGATATCCAACGGCTGAGGGGATACGACCCAAGAGTGCAGAAACTTCTGAACCTGCCTGGGTAAATCGGAAAATATTATCAACAAACAAAAGAACGTCTTGACGTTCTTCGTCGCGGAAATATTCTGCCACTGTCAAAGCACTTAAAGCAACTCGAGCACGTGCTCCAGGTGGTTCATTCATCTGACCAAACACAAGTGAGGTCTTAGCTAAAACGCCAGACTCTTTCATTTCTGCCCAGAGATCGTTTCCTTCTCGGGTTCTTTCACCGACGCCGGCGAACACAGAGAAACCTCCGTGTTCAGTCGCGATGTTTCGAATCAATTCCTGAATAAGAACAGTTTTTCCAACGCCCGCGCCACCGAAGAGACCGATTTTTCCGCCCTTAGAATAAGGGGCCAAAAGATCGACAACTTTGATTCCGGTCATAAGCATTTGAACTTCAGTGGACTGATCTTCAAAAGAAGGAGGGGGGCGGTGAATGGGCCATGATAATTTAGCATTCACAGGGCCGGCTTCATCAACGGGTTCACCGATAACGTTTAAAATTCTGCCTAAGGTTTCACGTCCGACAGGAACTGTGATCTGGCCACCGGTATCACGAACTTTCATTCCACGAACTAAACCATCAGTTGAGTCCATTGCAATAGTGCGAACGGTGTTTTCACCCAAGTGCTGGGCCACTTCTAAAGTGAGATTGTCCGCTCTTCCATCGATGGAAGGATTGGTAATTTTAAGTGCGTTGTAAATTGCGGGCAAATAGGTAGCATCAAATTCCACGTCCACAACAGGACCCAAAACTTGTTTAATTCTACCTTCTCTTGTAATTGATGACATAAATCTCCTCTTATTTCAGTGCGTCTAATTTTAAAGCGTTTATTTTAAAGCTTCGGCGCCACTGACAATTTCCATCAGTTCATTGGTGATCGCAGCTTGTCTTAATTTGTTATAGGTCAAAGTTAGTTTTTTAATCATTTGTCCGGCGTTGCGAGTGGCATTGTCCATCGCAGTCATTCGAGCCCCTTGTTCAGAAGCAAGGCTTTCAAGCATGGCGCGATAAATTTGAATCGCAAAATGCTTTGGCAAAAGCTGAGTGAGAATAATTTCGGCCTCTGGCTCATACTTGTAGTTGTAGGCGAGTGCGAAATCACTACTTTCTTTGATATCTACAGGTGAAGCTCCAACGGTTTCTTCCTCAGTCAAAGCCTGAATAGGAAGAAGTTTTTCTGAAATTACTTTTTGGCTGATCGCAGATTTAAATTCGTTGTAAACAATTCTAACTTCATCGTAATGACCGGCAGTGAATTCACCCATGATTCTATCGGCAAGTCCGGCAGCTAATTCGAATTTAATTTCGGAAACAAGATTCAAAATCGTATCTTTGATATTCACTTCGCGCTTTTTAAAATACTCTGCGCCACGTTTACCAATAAATATGAAACTGATTTCTTCATATTTAGCTTTGTTTTCGTTATAAAACTTCTCGGCATTTTTTAAAATATTTCCGTTGAACGCTCCGCAAAGTCCACGATCCGATGTCAAAACAACAAAGAGCAGTTTCTTGGGGTTGTCATTGCGTTCCATCAGTGGGTGAGAAAATTCTCCAGACAATGTAAGTCGGGAAATGACTGAATGGATTTTGTACGCATACGGGCGAGCATTGATCACAGCATTTTGAGCGCGTCGCAGCTTTGCCGCGGCAACCATTTTCATGGCCTTTGTGATCTGCTGCGTGTTTTTTGTGCTCGATATTCTTTTACGAATATCTTTCAAATTCGCCATTGCTTAGGCCTTATTTGCATCAAAAGTGTTTTTGAATTCAGTCAAAATATCATTCAAAGTTTTCTTTATCTCGTCGGTGAGAGCTTTTTTCTCTCTCAAATCGATCCAGAACTGAGGAAACTTTGTATCGATCAAAGCGTACAATTCTTTTTCATAGCGATTGAGTGCTTTGACGGGAACAGTGTCTAAATATCCGGTTGTTCCTGCGTAAACTAGGACAACTTGTTTTTCAACTGGCATAGGGGAGTACTGGGGTTGTTTCAAAATTTCAACCAACCGCTCTCCACGAGCCAACTGATTTTGTGTAGCTTTATCTAAATCAGATCCGAACTGAGAGAACGCTGCGAGCTCGCGATACTGAGCCAAATCCAAACGCAAAGTTCCGGCGACTTGTTTCATAGCTTTAATCTGAGCACTCCCGCCGACTCGAGAAACAGAAAGACCAACGTTGATCGCAGGTCGAAGTCCGGAGTTGAACAAATCTGTTTCTAAGAAAATCTGGCCATCGGTGATGGAAATAACATTTGTGGGAATGTAGGCAGAAACGTCACCTGCTTGGGTTTCAATGATAGGGAGAGCGGTCAAACTTCCGCCACCTAATTTGTCGCTGAGTTTCGCGGCACGCTCGAGCAATCGGCTGTGGAGATAAAAAATGTCTCCAGGATAAGCTTCACGACCAGGAGGACGACGAAGAAGCAGCGACAATTGACGATACGCTTGAGCTTGTTTGGTCAAATCATCATAAATAATGAGAGCATGCATTCCATTGTCACGGAAATATTCAGCCATTGTCACACCAGCGTATGGAGCAATGAACTGCAGAGGCGCAGGATCAGAGGCTCCTGCAGTAACAACAATTGTGTACTCCATTGCGCCGTGTTTTTTTAATTTTTCAACAACCTGAGCAACGGTAGATTTTTTCTGTCCGATTGCAACGTAAACGCAGAAAACATTCTGCCCTTTTTGATTGATAATAGCGTCGACTGCAATGGTGGTTTTTCCAGTTTGACGATCACCAATAATTAATTCTCTTTGTCCTCGTCCAATTGGAACCATTGCATCGATAGCTTTGATTCCGGTTTGCAGAGGTTCTTTAACAGATTGGCGGTCAACAATTCCAGGAGCTTTAATTTCAACTTTGCGAAGTTCTGTTCCTGTGATTTCGCCTTTTCCATCAATGGGCATGCCCAATGGATTAACGACGCGACCCAAGAGATTTTTTCCAACTGGAACTTCAAAAATCTTTTTAGTTCGCTTTACGGTGTCACCTTCTTTGATGTGATAGTCATCACCAAAAAGCGCCACGCCGACATTGTCACTTTCTAAGTTAACAACGAGACCGGCAATTCCGTGAGGAAACTCAACAAGTTCACCAGCGAGTGCATTGTCCAAACCGTAAACTCGGGCAACTCCGTCACCAACTGTCAGAACGGTTCCAGTTTCTGAAACTTCAACTTTTTTGTTGTAGTTCTGAATCTGTTCTTTGAGGACTCGACTGATTTCTTCCGCTCTGATTTCCATTAAGTGCGTGCTCCTTTAAATTATTAAATGCGGGACTAAGCCTTGATGAGATCGTCTCTCATCATTTGAATTTGTGTTTCCAAGCTATCGTCAAACGTATAACTTCCAACTTGGGCCACAATTCCACCGATAAGATTTTTGTCTTCTTTGTATTCCAAATGAATTTTTTTACCTGTGAATTCTGAGATCACTTTTTCCAAACTATTTCGTTGCGTAACATCGAGCTCTTTACTCGATTTAACTACACCACGCGCAACACCCTCTAGCTTGTCTACTTCGATTTGCAGTGCTTTGCAAATTTGAGGAAGTAAAAAGAATCTTCTTTTTTTAACGAGCAAATAGAGAAGACTTTGAATCTCCTCACGGAGAGGTTGATTTTCAAAAAAGCTCTTGAGAAGCTCTTCTTGGTTTTGCGCTTTCATGACCGGAGAGGTGAGAAAATCTTCAACGTCATGATTAGATTGAACTTGCTTAGAAACAATTTCCATCTGAGAAACGACGCTGTCTACATGACCTTTTTCTTGAGCAATGCTCAGAATGGCACGAGCGTAACGAAGGGAAGTTTCCTGATAGTTCATTGTACTTTCCCTACTCTGGCTACAAATTCCTTTTGCAAACGCTCTTGGTCAGCAGGTGCAATATTTTTTTCTAGAATTGCCTTGGCTCCATCAAGGGAAAAATCTAAAGCTTCTTCAAAAAGTATTTTTTTTGCTTTAGATATTTCATGTTCAATTGTTTTCAGCGCTTCTTTTTCTATAAGAGAAGAAGCTTTTACCGCTTCTTGAATGATGCGCGCTTTTAAAGATTCGCCATCTTTTTTTATTTTTTCCAGAGTTTCCGCTCCGGTTTTTTCCAATGACTGAAGTTTCGTCAAATAGTCTTGGTGTTTTTTTTCTACTTCTTCTTTGAGTCTTCTCGATTCATTGACTGCGACTTTTAATGTTTCATGTCGAGTTGCAAAAAATCCTGAAACTTTTTTTCTTAATAAAAAGTAAAATATCGCAAGCAACCCGAAAAAATTAAATGCTTGGATGTAAACGATTCTTGGAATTCCACCTTCATGATGTGCTGCTTCTGCAGACTCTTCCGCGAAAGCATAAATTCCAATCAATGAAACGACTAAGATCAAAAAAGTTTTTGTAAGCTTAGAATTCAAACGTCACGTCCTAAAAGTTTATTAGCGGCGAGCTTACTCATTTCCGGTAAAATAGATTTTAACTGTTCTCTCGTTTTTCGGATCTCTTGAGAAATGCGACTATTGCTATCCGCTAAAGTTTGCTCAGCGTTGGTGCGTGCCGCTTCAAGCAATCGACTTTCTTCTACAGTGCCTTCGGCCTTCATTTTATTATACAATCCTAAGGCTTCGTCATTTTGCTTTTTGATTTGTCCGGCATATTCCAGCGCCATACGCTCAGTCGTGGCTACCAACTGATGAGCTTCATCGACTGCGGCTGTGGTATTTTTTCTTCTGAATTCTAAATTCTTTTTGTATGGCTTGAACAAAAATGTCGACAAAAAGAAATAGGAGATCAAGAAAAAGGCAAGCTGGATCCAAAAAGTGCCGTCGACACCTAGATTTTTCAATATTTCCATGGGCGTTTTCTACTTCTTTATTTTCAAGAAAATTTAGATTTACTTGGCTATTTATAAGTCAAAAGAACGTGAAGTCAAGCGTTGTCTTGGGACATGCTAGTGGTCCCTTCAAAGAGGACCCCTTCATCAATTCTTAAACTTGGAGTAGAGACAGTTCCTTTAATTACCGCAGGCGGGTAGGCAACTACTTTTTCTCTCGCGAATACATGTCCTTCGACATAGCCGGAAATAATAACCGTGCCGGCTTCGATTTGACCATGGACTTCAGCACCCTCACTTATCACTAAAACATCGTTCGTAAAAATCTCACCTTTGAAATACCCGCCAATTCTGACAGTCCCTTCAAAAGTGAGCTTTCCTTCGAACCTTGCTCCGTGATCCAAAACGGCGTTGATGATACCAGTTTCTTTATCCACAGGAAGCACAGGTTTTATGATCTGAAAATGAGTCGCCATTTAGTCTTTAATTCTTTCTATAATTCGAGTCAAATCATCATCGCTGTAATATCTAATGGAAATTTGTCCCTGACCTTTATTATAGCTAATTTCAACTTTAGTTCCCAAAGTTTTTGCCAATTCCTCTTGCAGACCCTTCACCAATTGAGAAGCAACATCTACATGCGAATCCCTACTACTAGCGCTCCCTCTTTTTTGAACGCTCTGCATTAGTTTTTCGGCGCCACGGACAGTGAGTTTTTCACTGGTAATTTTTCTAGCCAGTTCTTTTTGCATGTGAGGCTCGTTCAAAGCCAAAAGTACCTTTGCGTGTCCTGTCGAAATTTCGCCGTTCACAAGCATTTGCCGAACAGAAGGTTCGAGCGACAATAGACGAAGAGTGTTTGCTATTGTAGCCCGCTCTTTGCCCACTTTTTGCGCGATTTGGGCCTGACTCATATTGAAGTCTTCAGCAAGCCTTTGGTAGGCTTCAGCCTCTTCAATTGAATTCAAGTCGTGTCTTTGAATGTTTTCGATAAGAGCAAGTTCAAGACTTTCTTGATCTTCGACATTTTTGATAATGACGGGAATTTTATGGAGACCCGCAGCCTGAGCAGCTCTCCATCTTCTTTCGCCTGCAATCAATTCAAATTTATCGGTGCCTTTTCTTCGGACGACGATCGGCTGAAGAATGCCTTTTTCTTTGATAGACTCACAGAGTTCCTGAATTTTTTCGGGAAGAAATGTTTTTCGAGGCTGAAATTCATTAGGAACGATTTTTTCAATATCGACGTCCCAAATTCTTTGATGTTCAGGAATAGTTGGCTGAGGCGCCACCGGTTGAACTTGGATTTTTTCTACGGCTTTGTCCATTGGTTTTCCGGGCTGGGAAATAATTCGTGCCGTGGTCATCGTTGGAACGGGATTTGGGCTCGCACTAGCACCCATAAAACTTTCGTGCGCATTCCCAATCAAGCTTTTACTTTTGAAATCTTCCAAAACACTATCGCCCAAAAGACTGCCCAGACCTCGGCCCATAGGTTTTTTATGCTCTCTGTGATCAGCCATTTATAGTTCCTCCTTGAATTCTTTGTAGAAGCTCTTCGGCAAGTTCTTTATATTTTCGGGCCCCAACCGATTTATCATCGTAATCAACAATCGATTTTCCATGGCTGGGTGCTTCGCTTAATCTTACGTTTCTAGGAATAATGGCATTAAATACTTTGTCGCCAAAATGAGTTTGAATTTCACTTACAACCTGATGACTTAAATTATTCCGTGCGTCAAACATTGTAAGAACTATGCCTTCAATGCGAAGGTCAGGATTCAACTTTTTCTTAATTAGACCCGCCGTGTTAAGAAGTTGACTAAGTCCTTCAAGGGCGTAATATTCACATTGGAGTGGAACCAAAAATGTATTTGCTGAAGTCAGTGCATTTACGGTGAGTAGTCCCAAAGATGGTGGACAGTCGATTATAATAAATGAGTAGTCATCGGCAATTGTGGCCAGCGCATCTTTCATCTTATATTCTCTGCGCTCAGCATCCACGAGCTCAATCTCTGCCCCGATAAGATCATTGTTCGCAACTACCACATCAAGGTTAGTCACGTTGGTTTTCACAATGGCTTCACGGATAGTCAGTTGACCAATCAAAACATGATAGATATTTTTATCGTTGTATTCATGGCGCTTTATACCTAAACCGCTCGATGCATTTCCCTGAGGATCCAGATCAATGAGTAAGCAACTTTGCCCGCTCTTCGCGAGAGAGGCGGCCAAGTTTATCGACGTGGTTGTTTTCCCAACTCCACCCTTTTGATTTGCTATGCAGATTACTCGGCTCATGTTCACCCCTTGTTGATGTCTACAGTAAATATTTAAACATACGCAACGTTATTGCAATCAAATAGTTCCACGTGGAACAAAATTAAAGTCTAATAGAAAATCGTCCGAAAATTAACCCATGAACACTCAATTGATCGCTTTAATTCCATTCTGTCTTTTGCTTTCGGCTTGTCATCAACCAAAAAAGGATCCGCACACTTTTGATCCAATATTTCTTTCTTATCAGACGGAAATAGAGGCCGTGGGCAAACAAATCGAAACACAAAATTCTGAAGTTGCCAAAAGCGAAGCCTCTTTGACGAGTTTAGAAGAAGGCAGCAATGACCGACTATCGATATTAGAAGCGGTTTTTGAAAAGCAGCAGAAGATATCGAAATTACACGAACGCAAACGATACCTTTTAATAAAAATTGCCGAGCGAAAATTGAATGATCAAAAAACTTATCGAGCTGCATTTGAAAATGGAAAAGCGTGGCCCGATGATCTAGAGGTCAAAAACTTCGAAATTGAAAAGGCCATGGAAATCAAAAGAGGTCAGGAGTGGTCGCCGCTCGTACGGATCAAGGAGTTGTTGCCAGATGAGAAGGCAAAACCCGCCGGCGCAGAGGTTGAAGAAAAAGAATCACACGAATAGACTAGATTTTCACTGCTTTGACAATTTCACGCGTAGGCTTATCACCCACCGGTAGGTTGTAAGTAGATAGAGGAGAAATGTTCCACGTGGAACATTTCTCACCTAGCTCGGAACGCCAGTCAGTGGATTTAAAATGGTAGAAGCTTGAACCAGTCAAAGAAAACTTCTCAACTAACTCACAAGCAGCATTCAAAGGCGCAAAACCTCGCGCAATCAGAGTATATGACTTGTTGATTGCTATCGATTCAACTCTCTGATTCAATACCCCTAAGTTCTTGATGCCTAGCTTATATCCTGTGGCCTTCATAAACGCACACTTGCGTTGATCCGATTCCACACACCAAGTTTTGATACCTGGGTTCATAATAGCAAATACAATTCCTGGAATTCCATTCCCTGATCCGAGATCAAAAATCTCTTGCGTATCCTTTGCGTCGGCCATCACCGCACGAACACCCAGAACGCCGTCAAGGAGGTGAATGATCCGAGCATCTTTCTCAGAGCCCTTTGAAATAAGATTAATGCTTTTATTCCATTTACGGAGCTCTTCAAGAAATGAATCCAGGAGGGCCATCATTTGAGGATCTATATTTGAGAAAATCTCGGACATAAAACTAATGCCTCGCGTTAATTAACGACCAGTTGACGCGTCTTCTGTTTTCCCTTTAGCTTTATAAGCAAAGCTTGGATCGCAGGAGGATTTACTCCCGATATGCGGCTTGCCTGCCCCACTGTTTCGGGCCTGATCTTCTCTAATTTCTCACGCTCTTCATTGGAGAAACCAATTACAGCTTTGAAATCAAAGTCAGACGGTATTTTGAAGTTTTCTAATCGACGAGTCTGTCCAATGAGTTCCTTTTGGCGGAAAACATAGCCCTCGTATTTGACTGCAATTTCAATTCGTTCTTTAAGACGATCTTCCACTACTACAGTCGAATCAAATTCTTGAAGCTGATCCATTGTGATCTCAGAACGTCTTAAAATTTCCTCTAGTGTGGTGGGCTTCACAATTTGAGCGGTGCCGAGATTGGCTAATTTGTCTAAATTTTCCTGATTTGGAACAATAATGGTGGATTTGAGACGCAAACGAAAATCATCAGCTCGTTTTTGCAGGATTTCGAAAGCTGCCAGATCAGAATCACTCACAAGACCTAAATCATGACCTGTGGAAAGTAATCTTTCTTCAGTATTGTCCTCGCGTAGAACCAAACGATATTCAGCTCTAGAAGTGAACATTCTGTAAGGTTCTTCTGTTCCCTTTGTTACAAGGTCATCAATCAATACTCCAAGATAAGCTTCGTCACGGCCCAAAATGAATTCTGGTTTGTCCAAAATTTTTCTCGCAGCATTCACTCCAGCCCAAAAACCTTGGCCTGCTGCTTCTTCATAACCACTTGTTCCGTTGACCTGTCCTGCAAGAAAAAGATTCTCAATACCTTTGGTTTCTAAAGTTCTTCGTAATTGAGTGGGATGAATAAAGTCATATTCAACAGCGTAACCAGGCCGCACAATCTTCATGTTTTCTAGTCCAGGAATTGTTTTTAAAAATTCCTCCTGGATATCAATCGGCAAGCTCGTAGACATTCCTTGAACGTAAATAAGATCACTGGTCAAACCTTCGGGCTCTAAAAATGTTTGATGGCGATCCTTATCAGAAAATCTCACAACTTTGTCTTCGATGCTTGGGCAATACCTTGGTCCAATACCCTCAATCACACCGCAGTACATCGGGGACTTGTGCAAATTAGTCCGAATGATGTCATGAGTTTTTTCGTTCGTGTAACTCAAGTAACAATTTATCTGTGGCAATGTCAGGCCTGAAGATTGTCGGCTGAACGGATAAAAAACAGGGTCACCAGGCTGAGGTGTCGTCTTCGACCAGTCAATACTGTCTTTGTGTAGCCGAGCGGGAGTGCCTGTCTTAAGTCGAGTGACCTTGAAGCCGAAATCCTTCAACTGATCACTCAATCCATGACTAGCCTTGTCGCCAGCTCTGCCGCCCGCCTCTTGACGCATACCGACGTGCATCATGCCGTTCATGAAAGTTCCCGTTGTGATAACTGTGGCTTTGGAACGGATTCGACTTCCGTCTGGCAAGATCACACCGACACATTTTCCATTTTCCAACCAAAGATTCTTAGCTTCGGCTTCGACAATAGAAAGATTTTTTTGATTGAGGAGAGTTTCAGTCAAGTTATTAGAATAAATTTCTTTATCACATTGAGAACGGGAAGCTCTTACCGCTGGACCCTTGCGAGTATTGAGACGACGAAATTGAATTGTGGATTTATCGGTGTTAACGCCCATTTCACCCCCCAGCGCGTCAATTTCGCGGACAATGTGACCTTTGGCTAGGCCCCCAATCGCTGGATTACACGACATGTAGCCTATGTGCCTGGTGTTTGTAGTCACCATTGCCGTCTTTAGTCCCATGCGGCTGCTAGCGAGCGCAGCTTCACAACCGGCATGTCCAGCTCCAATAACGATGATATCAAAGTCATTTTCCAATGCAAAACTCCTTAAAAACTTTATTCATCACGTCATCTCTGATTTCTTTACCTAAGAGACCTTTAACTTCAAGCCATGCATTCTTAATTTCAAAGGCTGCGAATTCCGGAGACTCAGATTGACTCAAAAGAGTGAGTGCTTGACCCAATGAACTTTGCATTTTAACCAAATTCTCTTTTTGCCGTTTAGTTGCAATCATCGGTTCAGTTTCAGCATCCGAGTATGTTCCAATTTTTGATTTTAAAATCTGATGAAGGCTTTCGATTCCGAGATGATTAAGGCAGGAAATTTTTGCAGCACTTTCATAATAAATAGAATTTGTTAATGGGTTGCTTCTCGAGGAGTCAAGTAAATCAATTTTGTTAAAACAAAATATTAATTTATTTTTTTCAATCTTAGAAATTGCTTTTTCTTCTTCCATAGAAAAATATTGGGACGAATCAACCACATAAATAATAAAATCAGCAGTGGAAATTTCATTTTTTGTTCTTTCCATTCCAATTTTTTCAATCTCATCACTACTGTCTGCTCTCAATCCAGCGGTATCAATGAAAGTAAAAAGAGAGTTCCCGTAGCGAAGCTCCGCTTCAATTGTATCCCGGGTGGTTCCTGCAAGTGGCGTAACAATGCTTCGGTCTTTTCCCAAAAGTGAATTGAGAAGACTTGATTTTCCTGAATTTGGTTTTCCTACAATGGCCACACGCAAACCGTGCTCTGCTTTCTCACTTCGTTCAAAAGCGAGTATCAGCAGATCCACTTTATTTTTAAGTTTTTGTGTTCGCTTGATAATTTCGTTGTTGTCTACAGGCTGAATGTCCTCAGTTGTAAAATCAATTGAAGCTTCGATATGGGCTAAAACATAAACAAGTTCGCTGTCCATTTCTTCTAGCTGCTTCGAAAAATAACCTTTGATATTTTGTAAGGCCTGCATTGCACGGAGCGGTGAGCGAGCGTGAATCAGCTCCAATATATTTTCCGCCTGCACTAAATCTAACTTTTCATTCATAACTGCGCGAAAAGTAAATTCACCAGGCTTTGCAGAGCGGGCCCCGGCATTCAAGATGGAGGTCAAAATCATTTCAGTCACGACAGGTCCACCATGGCAGATTATTTCTGCTGCTTCTTCACCGGTAAAACCTCTGCCTTTGGCGTAAAATAAAACTGTGACTTCGTCGATTAGACTTTCTAGTGAACTGTCGATCGAAGAATTTTTCCAAAAACCATAGTGGACTTTGTGAGAAGCAGAAAAGTCGTGATCTTTTGAGACAAAGCACATCCTCAGAATTTCCGAAGTTTTTTCTCCGGAAATTCTCAATATGCTCAGTGCTGCGATTCCTTTTGATGTAGCTATAGCTGCGATGGTGTCGATTTCACCTAACATGCGACGATACTCTTATGCCCCTTGGGTCTCGTCAGCAACAGGTCTATTTCCGCGATTATCTCGGTTGTCGTTTCGGTTTTCCGAGCGATTGTCACCGCGAGTTTCCCCTCGATTATCTGCACGCTTTTGGCCAGCGATAGAAATTTTTATTTTCTTACAGAAACCTTCGCCAATGCTTTGGGATTTAACTCTTTCATCAAGAGCCAAATGACGGTGCACAG
Organism: Oligoflexia bacterium; assembly: GCA_043732305.1. Classification (GTDB taxonomy): domain Bacteria; phylum Bdellovibrionota; class Bdellovibrionia; order JABDDW01; family JABDDW01; genus JAYTHU01. Next base: position 95,643 of record JAYTHU010000170.1, on the reverse strand, counting down.
TTTTGCGATCGCGAGGAGGAAGCGCGCGCACATAGGATGCTTGGCCACGCTCCAAAACATTGATCTTCAATTTATCGGCTAGATCTCTCAGATCTTGAGCGGAAGCTTCGAGATATCCATCGCAATCAACAATCACCTCGAGATTTTTATCTGGATATTTATTTTGGATAAATCGTTTTAGGAATGTCTGCATGCCGTCTAAAACCATTGCGTCTTTGTCTGTTAAAAGATGTCCGTCATCACCGGTGAAATTAATCGTGATGGCTTCTGCATTAGATGAAACAGTGTAATCCAAGTTGAAATTGCCGTGTTTGATAACGCCTTCCACAACTTCGGACATGATTGATTCCATACCGGAATCGGATTTTTTACCAAAGAGCCTAGAGAAAAAGTTTGCCATGGGCATCTCCTTTTAAGAGGTTGTAAGCGCCTGTGTTGCGCGAGGTTTTTTATCTTTCATTATGAATAATTGCTGAATAATTCCAAAGACGGTACTCACAAAAATATAGAGAGTAAGTCCACTTGGTAATCCAAACATCAAGAACGAGAAAAAGATGGGCATGAATGCCATCATTTTTGCTTGAGCGGGATCCATAGTTGAAGGAGTAAGTTTTTGTTGAGCAAACATAGAAATGCCCATTAGTACGGGCAAAACATAATACGGATCTTTTTGACTGAGATCGAGAATCCAACCAAAAAATGGCGCCTTGTAAAGCTCAATGGAGTTTTGAAGGACTTGATAGAGAGCCCAAAAAATTGGCAGCTGAAGAAGCATGGGGAGACAACCGCCCATTGGATTAACTTTATTCTCTTTATAAAGTTTCATAACTTCAACATTGAATGCCTGAGTGTTTCCTTTGTACTGTTCTTTGAGTGCCGCGACTTTAGGTTGAATAGTCTGCATCGCCTTCATTGATTTATACGAGAGATAAGTAAACGGAAAAGTAAGAGATCTGACCAATAAAGTAAGCAAAATGATGGCTAAACCATAATTTCCTACCATTCCGTAGAACCATTTCATCACGCCCAGAAGCGGAACCGCGATAATCGAAAACATTCCGTAATCTACAACAACATTCAAAGATGGATCTACACTCTCAAGCAGAGAAAGTGATTTAGGTCCCATATACATGTCGAAATCGAGTCTTTGAGAATCACTTTCATCAAGCACGGGATAACTAATTTTTAAAATCGAATTACCATCCACTTTACTCGTCAGAGCAGTAGGCAAAACATTACTTTTGTTGATGAATAGGGTTGTAAAATAGCGACTACCAAGGGCTGCCAATTGCACTTGATCAATAGTTTTAGCCGGCGTTTCCTTGTAAGTTATCACGTCCCGTTCTTTTTTATTTTTATGATAGAAAAAGAACTCCTGATAATTGGAATTTGCTGCTGGTCCGAAAGAAAGAAAAGAAGTTGCCGAAGACTCTTCCTGCTTAGGAACTTCTAATCCATTTTCGACGATTATTGTTTTAAGTGGCGCGCCCTGACCAGAAATTTCAACCTTCACATTGACCGTATATTTATCAGGCAGGAACGTGAGAGTTTTTCTGAGGGATTGTCCGCCCAGCTCGCCAGTTAAGATAAGCTTGTCAGCAGTAGGGCTTTCCATGTGGAAATTAACTTGGCCAAAATCACGAGCCGTTTTTCCATCGGTGGATATGTTTAAAAGTCCCTTGTCTTCATGGCCAATTAAAATCAACTCAGCTTTTGATTTTCTAGATGAGTATCTCTTAAGCTCAACTTCTCGAATTTTTCCGCCGTGGTTTGAAACCAAGACTTTCCAAAGATCATTTTCAAAAACCCAGGTTTTTTCCGTTTCAGTCACTTGGGATTTTTTCATCCGAAAAGCGTCTGTTTCTTTTCCCAGCGGCAGTAAAGGGGAATTACCGTCTTTAGATGCGATGGCAGCTTCCGGCTTGTTTGTGTTGCTCGCCTGCTGCGCCGTTTGCTTCATCATGTCGGGATATTTCGTCTCGAGATACTTCTGATAGCCAAACCACATTGCCAAACAAACGGCGAGGGCTATGAGCGTTCTTGAATCAAAAGGATTTTTTTGTTCCATTACTATTCACCTTTCTCAACGGGATCATAACCATGACTACCCAGGGGATGACACTTGCTTAGTCGCAAAGTAGTCAATTGAAGACCTTTTAAGAAACCAAACTTTTCAAATGATTCTTTTGCATATTCAGAGCAAGAAGGAGAGAAACGACAGTTTCCGCCTAAAAACAAAGCAAACGTACCTTGATAAACTCGAACGAACAGAATGGATACTCTTGTAAGCTTATTTTCTACAAATTTGATCAATCGCTTGTTCCACTTCTTTTTTAAACTCTTGGTGCGAAAGCTTTTTGAAATCACTCTTCGTTTTTCTTTTAGAACCAACAAAGACGTGAATATCCAAACCATTTTCTAAATCTTTATGCCCCAGAAAAACTTCCCGCGCCCATCTCTTATATCTATTTCTTACAACAGCGATTCCCACTGTTTTTGGAACCGTCACTCCAAACCGATTGGCAACTAAATCGTTTTGAATAGAATAGAGCGTGAAAAACTCACGCCGAAGCGACTTCCCATTGTAAGTCCTCAGGAATTCACTTCTTTTTTTAAGTTTTGTCTTATTATTTGGAACTGTTGGTCGGTGCAAGGCGTTTGCGACCCTTGGCTCGACGACGACTTATGACGGCACGGCCGTTTTTAGTAGCCATTCTCATAAGGAATCCATGTGTTCTTAGTCTTTTGCGACGACTGGGCTGATATGTGCGTTTCATCTATAAAACCTCTGTCTAAACCACTGAATAAGGTACGACTCGAAAAATAACGTCAATAACGATCGAATTAGAGGCGCAGTAAAACAATAATTCGGTACCTTTGTCAAGCTATTGAAAGTTTTTACTATCTCTGCTAACTGTTCTTTAGAATAAAAGGGGATTTATGCCTGATTTCTCATGGAACAAAATACTTGCGACTCTTAAAGATAACGTTGGGGAACGATTGTTTTCCACATGGCTGGAACCCACATCCTTCGAGGGTGTGGAGGATTCTCCACAAGGAAAAATTCTAAAAATCGGTGTGCCCGGCCCAATGTATAAAGAGTCTATTAACTCTAATTTCTTGCCCGAGCTCGAAACCGCGATTGCTTCTCAAATTCCTTCACCGTTTCAAATCGAAATTGTGATTGTTAACAGTCCGGTCGCTGCAAACTCGATTAACGATGAGCTTTTATTTGATCCCGCTCCCCAGACCAGCACAACGTCTAACAGACGCGTCGACGGTAGCGATCCCAGACTCAAACGTGACTTTTTAAACCCAGAGTATACTTTTGGATCTTTTGTAGTGGGCCAAGGAAATCAAGTGGCACATGCCGCCTGTCACAGCGTTTCGGAAAATCCGGGAAAGGCGGCGAACCCGCTTTTTGTCTACGGGCCCTCTGGACTGGGAAAAACTCATTTGCTCAATGCGATTGGAAATGAAGTTCGCGCCCACCGCCCGCACTTGAGAATTTGCTATGTGTCTGGCGAAAGATTTTTAAATGACTTCGTCGGCAGTATCCGGCATGGACAAATGGAAAAATTTAGAAAGCGTTACCGCGAACAATGCGATCTTCTCATTATTGATGATATTCATATTTTAGCCAATAAAGATGCGGTCCAGGAAGAGTTCTTCTACACCTTCAACACTTTTCACGAGATGAATAAGCAAGTAGTCGTCTCTAGCGACAAGTATCCAAGAGATATCGACGGCCTAGAAGAACGAATACGCACTCGATTGGAGTGGGGACTAACCGTGGATATCCAGCCGCCAGACATCGAAACTCGGATGGCTATCCTTCGTTACAAAGCTGAAGGTCATGGTTTGGCACTTCCAGACAATGTCATTTATCTTATCGCTCAAATATCTAGAAAGAGCGTGCGCGAACTCGAAGGTCATTTGGCTACATTAAGAATGTACAGTGAACTTCAGAGTTCTCCAATCACATATGAGTTTGCCCAAGCCGTTTTCTCTAAATTCTTGGACACTCAGAAAAAGGGTCTGTGCGTTGAAGACATCCAACGAATGGTTTGTGAAAAATTTTCTGTTTCAATCAAAGACTTGAAATCGGCAACAAGAGTGAAAACAATTGTTATTCCTCGGCAGGTCGCGATGTATTTGTGCCGAAATGTCCTAGACCTTGGTGTGGCTGAAATTGGTCGCGCGTTTGGCGGGAGAGATCACACGACGGTTTTGCATTCGTTAACAAAGGTCAAAGAGTCACTGTTAATAAATGAGGATTTCGCTAGAGATGTCGCTATGTTAGAGAAAAGAATCAACAACTCAGAGTGGATAAGTGCCTGAAATGTGGAAAACTATGTGGATTGTTTTTGTGGATTGTTTTAAATCGGGGTTGTTCCCAAAATTCGGGATTTACCAACAAAGTTTTAAAGAGGTCATTTCGGCTCAATCGTTTGAAAAATTAATAAGTTATGAAGTATTTGACATATCCACACGCCTACTACAACTATCAGTTTTATAATTAAGTAAGAAAGAAGATAAGCATGAAATTCAAAGTCGAAAAGAATGATTTTTTAAGACTCTTACAAAAGACCCTAAATATTATTGAAAAAAGAAGCACGATGCAGATTTTGACAAATGCTCTTTTAGTCGCAGAGGGTCAAAAATTAGTTATTTATGCAACTGACCTTGAAGTGAGTGTTAAGGACGAATGTCCAGCCCAAGTTGAAATTGAAGGTCGAGTAGCAGTGAGTGCTAAAAATGTTTTTGACCTTGTTAAGGAATTGGCTGATGAGCCTGTTCAGGTTTTTAAGAAAGCCAATAACTGGTTGGAGATCCGAAGTAAGAAGGCGCTATTCAATCTGGTCGGAGCAGCGGCAGAGGAATTCCCCGCATTTCCAGAGATTGATGTCAAAGAGTTCACCCGCATTCAATGCCAGGTGATCCAAGAAATGATTGAGAAAACAATCTACAGTGTGAGCAATGATGAGACCCGATACCATCTTAACGGAGTCTACTTTGAAAGATCGTCTCAAGAAAACGAGACGAAATTTAGAATGGTTGCAACCGATGGCCATCGCTTAAGTTTGATAGATAAGAAAATCGAAATTCCTTTGCTCGCCAAAAAAGAAGGCGGAGTTATTATCCCCAAAAAAGGTTTGCACGAACTTCGAAAATTACTTGAAGCCTCTGAAGGTGGGACTTTAGAAATGGGCTTCGAAGGTTCGCACTTGGTAGTAAAAAAAGAAAATACGGTTTTATTTATTCGGTTGATCGACGGAAAATATCCTAACTATCAACAATTGATTCCTGCAAAAATGCAAAAGAAAGTTTCCGTTTCAAAAGAAAATCTTCTTTCTTGTTTAAGACGCGTGTCTTTACTTTCAAATCAAAAAAGCAAAGGCATCACACTTTCGATAAATAAAAATGCTATGGAAATTTATTCCAATAATCCAGACATAGGAGATGCGAAAGAGGAACTAGAAGTTCGTTACGACGGTGAAGCCATCAAAATTGGTTTCAACGCTAAGTATCTCATGGACATTTTGAATAATATAAAAGACGAAGAAATTGACATTCATCTCAATGACCAGCTCTCTCCTGGCATTGTGAGACCAGCCGCAGATCCCTCTTACACCTGCGTGGTTATGCCAATGAGAATCTAAAAAATTGCGAATCGATTTACTGAAAGCGCGAAATTTTAGGAATATTGAAAATTCAGAAATTGTACCCGGGCCTCATCTAAATCTTTTCTTGGGGGACAATGCTCAAGGAAAAACAAGTTTGCTAGAAAGCATTTATTTTCTTTGCCAGCTAAAAAGTTTTCGCACAAAAAATCTTGCAGAGATTGTAAGTATGGGTAAAAGCGAAACACAAATTGAAGCAGGCTTTTCCACAAGTCCCCAAAAACGAAATGAAGTGAAAATTAGGTTTGGTCTTGATCAAAAGAAAATAATTTTGGATCAAAAAATTGTCACCCGTGACAAATATTTCGGGAAAATGAAGTCTGTGGTTTTTAGCCCAGAAAGTTTGTCCGTGATTAAGGGCGGGCCCGAAGAACGTCGAGATTTAATCGACGATGCCGCCGCTCTGGTTTTTGAAGAAGCTGCTAAAACTCAAAGGCATTATCTCAAAATTTTAAAACAGAGAAACGCTTGGCTGCGCCAGATCAAAAATCAGGAAATCGATCTTAAAAAGGGTCGCGACTTGGTAGAAAGTCTCCATGCGCAATTTGTCAATTCCAGTGCAGATCTACTTTTTTTAAGACAGAAACTGATTCAAGAAATACGCGAGCCTCTCAAAGTGACACTTAGCGATATTTTAGGACAGGATGCTGATATCACCATACGGAATTTTAGCCGAAATCAGCCATGGGAAAGAGTTTCGTGGGCTGGAATCAAAGAGAGACTAGAACATGAATTACTCTGTTCAGAGAAAAAATTAGTGGAGGAGAAGATTGGACGCTCTATGTCAGGACCTCATCTTCATGAGATTTCATTTATTTTTTCTGGCCATGAGGCACGCAACTACTGTTCTCAGGGTCAACAACGTGCTGTCATTTTGGCTTTCAAAATAAGTGAGATCGTGTATCATAGGAATACTTTAGGAGCTTATCCGATTTTGTTATTGGACGATGTCTTGAGCGAATTCGATAAGAACAAGCGCAAATATCTCGTCAATTTTTTAAACAAAAACGAAGCACAAACATTTTTAACAGCAACGGAACATGACGCGCTAGGTGGCGCTGAAATTTTCAACGTTGAAAATGGAAAAGCCTTAAAAGCTTAGAGCAAAAGCGTAAGCTAAAAATTAAACGACAAAGATGGTAATGGCAGAAAACACGGAAGCAAAACCCAATTCATACTCTGCGGACTCGATCAAAGTTCTAGAGGGCCTAGCGGCTGTTCGTAAACGACCTGGCATGTATATTGGTGATACGGCTACTCGTGGACTTCATCACATGGTTTACGAAGTTGTGGATAACTCCATCGACGAAGCTCTTGCTGGATTTTGTAAAAAAATTGAAGTCATTATTCATGCGGACAATTCCGTGACTGTCGAAGATGATGGCCGCGGTATTCCGGTAGGCATTCACAAATCTGAAGGTGTCTCTACCGTTGAAGTCGTTCTCACGATTCTTCACGCAGGTGGAAAATTTGACAACGACACTTATAAAGTTTCTGGTGGACTGCATGGAGTCGGTATCACTGTTGTCAACGCACTGTCCGAAGTTTTGAATGTTGAAATAAAAAGAGAGGGCGCGGTTTGGCAACAACAATACAAACAAGGCGATCCCCAAGCGCCTCTAAAATCTGTTGGTACCAGTGACAAAACGGGAACCAAAATCACTTTCAAACCAGATGGTACTATTTTTGAAATCACCGAATTCAATTACGAAACTCTCGCGAGTCGGTTGCGCGAACTTGCTTTTTTAAATGCTGGAATTAGAATATCTCTTAGCGATGAACGAACTACCAAAAAAGAAGATTTTTATTTTGAAGGCGGAATAAAAGAATTTATCGATTACATCAATCGAACCAAAAATAAACTTCACGCAACACCAATTTATTTCAATGCGGAGAAGGATGGCGTGCAGGCAGAAGTCTGCATGCAGTGGAATGATTCTTACTCGGAATCTGTTTTCAGTTATTGCAACAACATCAATACCATTGAAGGTGGAACCCATTTGAGTGGGTTCAAGGCCGCCATAACAAAAACTATTAACACTTACGCGCAAAAAGGAAACATTCAAAAAGATTTTAAAGAATCTCTTGAAGGTGACGATATTCGCGAAGGGTTGGCTGCCGTCATAAGTGTCAAGGTTCCTCAGCCTCAATTTGAAGGACAGACAAAAACAAAACTTGGGAATAGTGAAGTCAAAGGTTTGGTTGAGTCTGTTGTAAATGACAAGCTTGCGGATTTTCTAGATCGCAATCCTGCCATTGCAAAAACCGTTGTTAATAAATGTGTTGATGCTGCCCGAGCACGTCTTGCGGCAAGAAAAGCACGCGAACTCACCCGACGAAAATCTGCTTTGGACAGTGGAAGCTTGCCTGGGAAAATGGCAGATTGCCAAGAGCGAGATCCGTCTCTCTGCGAATTGTATTTAGTCGAAGGAGATTCCGCCGGTGGTTCGGCCAAGCAAGGTCGCAACCGGAAAAATCAAGCGGTGCTTCCACTCAAAGGAAAAATTCTCAACGTCGAAAAAGCACGATTCGACAAAATGCTTTCTAATGAAGAAATAAGAATGTTGATTTCCGCATTAGGAACAGGAATCGGAAAAGAAGATTTCAACGTTGATAAAATTCGTTATCACAAAATTGTTATCATGACGGATGCCGATGTCGACGGTTCTCACATTCGTACTCTCTTGCTCACATTTTTCTACCGACAAATGGCTCACGTTGTTGAGCGCGGGTATCTTTACATTGCGCAGCCCCCTTTGTATAAAGTGAAAAAAGGAAGCCAAGAGAGATACATCAAAAACGAAATCGAACTCACAGATTATCTTTTGAGCGCAGGCGTTGAAGACGTGATTGTGAAATCACAGAAACAAGCCGCTGACAAAAAAGTATTACGAAACGTCACTAGTAAGATTCAAAAATTTGATCGTCTTCTCAAGAGCCTTTCGGTTCTTCATGACAAAGACGCGCTCTATTATATTCTCAGCCAAAAATGGAATATGACTGAGTTGTTAAGAAATGCCTCGGAGTTGACGAAGAGTCTTGAAAGCATGAAGAGTAAGATTTTATCTAAGTCCTCTTCCGCAACATCTGGTCTAACAGACCTTAAGTTTGAATTGTCTGATGACCCCGAACACAGCTGTCAGAAGTTTGAGATCCAGACTGTTAGAAATGCCGTAAAACAAAAAACAAATTTTGATAGCCCATTTTTTGAATCCACAGAATTTATTGAGTTAATAAATTTATGGCAAGCTTTCGAAGATTTCTCGCCGCTTCCTGTTTTGGTTTCTAATAAAGACGGCCAAGAGAGTTTTGAAACCTACACTGCTTTTGCGTCTTACCTGATTAGCGAAAGTAAAAAGGGACAGTACATCCAGCGTTACAAAGGATTGGGTGAGATGAATCCCGAGCAGCTTTGGGAAACAACATTGGATCCGACTAAACGAACTTTATTAAAAGTAACTATTGAAGACGCGGTCGCTGCAGACGCCATGTTTAGCATCTTGATGGGTGACGCCGTCGAACCCCGTCGAAAATTCATTGAAGACAATGCACTGTTTGTCAAACAGCTCGATGTTTGATCCGAGGGTTTAAATGGAAGAAAAAAAAGAAATAGGCATTATTCCGATCAATATCGAGACGGAACTCAAGAGCGCATATCTCCAATACTCCATGAGTGTCATTGTTGGTCGGGCGCTTCCTGACGTGCGTGACGGATTAAAACCGGTCCATCGCCGCGTTCTTTTCGGAATGTGGGAAGCCTCTAACGTTCACAATAAACCTTATAAAAAATCTGCACGTATTGTTGGGGAAGTCATGGGTAAGTATCACCCGCACGGTGATGCTGCTATCTACGACACTATCGTTCGTATGGCCCAAGATTTTTCTCTGCGCTATCCAATGGTCGATGGCCAAGGAAACTTTGGTTCTATCGACGGAGATTCTGCTGCGGCGATGAGATATACCGAAATTCGGATGACCGAATTTGCTCAAGAACTTCTCTATGATATCGATAAAGAGACGGTTGATTTTGGACCAAACTACGATGACTCTCTTGAAGTGCCACATGTACTTCCCGCAAAAGTTCCCACTCTCTTAGTGAATGGAAGTTCTGGAATTGCCGTGGGTATGGCCACAAATATTCCTCCACACAATTTGGGCGAAGTTATCGATGGCTGTTTAGCAGTAATTAAAAATCCAAATATCACGAGCGAAGATTTATTCAAAATTATTCCCGGTCCAGACTTTCCCACAGGCGCGCTTATCGCCGGACGCAAAGGAATTAAATCCGCTTACACTACTGGCCGTGGTGTCATCACCATGCGCGCAACCGCCGAAATAGAAGCTCGTAAAGGTGATCGCGAACAAATTATTGTCACTGCCCTTCCGTACATGGTTAACAAAGCCAAACTCATTGAAAACATCGCAGATCAAGTGCGCGATAAACGCCTTGAAGGAATTTCTGATATTCGCGATGAAAGTTCGCGAGAAGGAATGCGCGTCCTCATCGAAATTAAAAAGGGCGATGCTGCCAACGTTGTTCTCAATCGACTGTTCAAGCATTCACAAATGGAATCTACGTTTGGAATTATAATGCTCGCGCTCGATAATGGTCAACCGCGTGTTTTCACTCTCAAAGGAATGCTCGATGCTTTCATTGAACACAGACGTGAAGTTGTTGTTCGTCGAAGTATTTTTGAATTAAAAAAAGCGGAAGCTCGTGCTCATATCCTAGAGGGTCTTAAAAAAGCAATCGATAGTATTGATGCTGTGATTGCTCTTATCAGAGCATCAAAATCGGCCGATGTGGCGCGTGAAGGTTTGCAAACACAGTTCAAATTTTCTGAACTGCAAACACAAGCCATTTTGGAAATGCGTCTCCAAAGATTGACTGGCCTTGAGCGAGACAAAATTATTAGCGAGCTCAAAGAAGTTATGGATTTTATCACCAAGATTAAAGAAATCCTGGGCGATGAAAGTTTGATCTTCAAAGTGATCACTGACGAACTTACCGAAATAAAAAGAAAATATGCTGATCCCAGACGATCACAAATTATCAATGAAGCTGAAGAACTTAGTGACGAAGATTTAATCGAAGTCGAAGACATGGTTGTTACAATCACTCACACCGGTTATATCAAACGCAACTCCATTGATGAGTATCGAAGTCAAAAACGTGGAGGCAAAGGTGCTCGTGGTGTAGAAACAAAAGAGGAAGATTTCGTCACAAATTTATTTGTTTCGAGCACTCATGATCTTCTTTTATGTTTGTCCGATAAAGGTAAATTGCATTTGGTTAAAGTGCACTCGCTTCCTCTCGCATCCAGATCTGCAAAAGGTAAATCGATTGCCAACGTTCTCAATCTTGGCAATAACGAAAACATCAAAGCTATTTTACCTATTAAAGAATTTGTCAGTGGCAAGTATGTCGTCATGGTCACCAAAAAAGGGATTATCAAAAAGACAGAGCTTTCTCAATTCGCAAACGTCAATACGAAGGGCATTATTGCTCTTACTACTGACATGGATGACGAACTCATTGATGCAAAACTTTCAGATGGAAAATCAGATATTTTTCTTTCGACCACAGAAGGCATGTCCATTCGTTTCGACGAAGGCGACGTTCGAGCCATGGGACGTGCCGCTCGCGGAGTCAAAGCGATTAGCCTTTCCAAAAATGATGCAGTTGTTGGGTTGGAACTTTTCAATAAAGAAAACAAAGGCAATGTTTTGGCCGTCACCAACAATGGTTATGGAAAGCGAACAGATATTTCTGAATACAGATGTCAGAGCCGTGGCGGCGTAGGTCTCATCACGCAAAAGACTACAGACAAAGTCGGTAACGTCATTGGGACCCGCATGGTTGCTGATAACGATGATCTAATGCTCATCACCAATGGTGGACGAGTTATCCGAATATCGGTTTCAGGAATTTCTGTGTTGGGCCGTAACACTCAGGGCGTTCGTTTGATTAAAGTTGAAGGCGATGAAAAAGTTGTGAGCTTCGCGCCGGTTCTTGAAGAAACGGACGAAGAAGGCGATGCTGGCCACGCTTAGAAAAGAAAACCTCTGGCTTATCGCCTTAAGTTTTTCGGTTCTGATGGGGCTGTTTTTCGTCTTTCAACCCAAGCGATCCCTCGAGCAGCGACTTTTCGATTCTGCTCAAAGCTCCCTAGAAAACAAAGACTATAAGTCAGCGATCGAGAATTTTGAGCGCGTGACTACTTACGTTCCCGATTCTCCAGTAGCATTAGAATCCGCCAGACTCGGCGGGAAACTTAGTCTTTATCAAACACAAGATTTCAAAAAAGCGATTGGATTTTTTAAGCAAATTGTAAGACATGGTAAAGATCAAAAAGAAGTTGTGAGCGCTCAAAAGCAAATTGCAGAAATATATTATGAAAAGCTGAGTGATTATCCTCAAGCGGTTCTTGAGTACAATCGTCTTTTAGAAACAGAGCCTTCTGATAAAGAAGATGCAGAGATCAGAGGGCGAGTTGCCAGAGCCTATTTCTATTCTGGAAATTTCGAACAGACAATTTTAGAGGTCGAAGATTTTGAAAAGAAACATCCTGATAGCCCACTTAATTTTGAGTTATGGATACTAAAAGCCACATCACTTTCTGGCCTCAAACGAAATCAAGAAGCCATTCAGCTCTACGATAAAATTTTGAAAAAGTTTTCTGATCGTTCAGACCTTGACGAGATTTACATTAATAAAGCTTTGGCTTATGAGGAACTGAAAGATTGGGATATGGCTATTGCTTCTTTGGAAAGTGGCAAAGGTAAAGTTGCCCATGAAGATATTATTGAAATGAAAATTAAGAACCTCACGCTTAGAAAGGCTAAGAAAAAGTCCCAATGAAAGATTTTATGAAAGATTATGGAGTTGTGATGTTTTCCACCACAGAATTAATTGTGACAATAGTTGCGTTTATTTTTCTGGGGCGCTACTTGGATACTAGATTTGATCTTCATCAAAAGGCGTTGATCACCTGCGCCGTGGTCGGGTCGGTTCTTGCCTTTTTGCGCTTTGCTCTTAGGCTTCAAAAGATAAACAATGAGCAATCCTGATTCTAGGCCGTCTTTTGATCAGACTGTTCAGAGGAATCTGGGATTTTTACTTTTGACCCAAGGAGCGCTCGCAGTAGTGACCGCCCTAATCCTAACGAGATTTTCGGCGCATAGCGTTATTCCGTTTTTGGCTGGGTCTGCCTTCATGGCTCTTAACTTTTTACTTTTAGGACTCTTTTGGAAAAGAGTTTTCGACAAAAAACCAGTTGCCATGACGCTTGTTCTCGTTATAACTAAGTACTCAAGTTTAGGTGTAATCCTTTTTTTACTAGTAAATAAGTGGAGCCATCAGTTAGCACCCTTAATCGCAGGAACAACAACCCTGTTAGGGAGTTTTTTGATTTTGGCTTTGCGATTATCGATTTTGGAAATGAAAAATAAGAATGCATTTTAGTTGGTTTCATCTTTTTCCGTTACTTGAAAAATACCCCGATCACGTTTTGACGGAAGCTTTCATGACAGCGATGATTGCAGTGTTATCACTCGTCGCTTATGCAGTCGTGGGAAAACCTGAAGAAGCTTTAATTCCAAAAAAAGGAATCTCAATCAGAAGTATTTTCGAACTCGTCGTTGAAAGTCTAACTAGCCTTGTTGAATCCGTTATGGGTCCTCATAACGAACGAATGGTCCCTATTGTCGGATCACTTTTCATTTATATTTTGCTGAATAATTTGCTTGGACTTTTCCCCGGGTTTTCTCCCGCTACTGATAATCTGAACACCACACTTTCTTGCGGTATCTTGGTTTTCGTTTTGTATAACGTTGAAGGTCTTAGAGCTCATGGTCTCCCATATCTCAAACATTTCTTGGGACCAGTTTGGTGGCTCGCTTGGCTCATGCTCCCTATTGAACTAATCTCTCATCTTGTTCGACCCATGAGTTTGGGTCTGCGTCTCTTCGGAAATATGACAGGAGACCACACGGTTCTGTCTATTTTTCTAAACCTCACGCCTTGGGGCGTGCCAATGGTTTTTTATCTTTTGGGTATGTTTGTTTGCTTCGTGCAAGCATTTGTATTTTCGCTTTTATCGATGGTTTATATTTCGTTGGCTACCGCCCACGACCACTAATTTAATAGGAGATCTCATGAAAAAATTCGCACGCTCACTTTATGTTTTTGCCGCTACCTCAATCGTTGCTATTCCTGCTTTTGCAGATGATGGAACTGCTTCTGCTAAAGGTATGTATGCAATCGCTGCTGCAATCGCCATTGGTGTGGCCGCACTCGGTGGTGCACTTGGACAAGGTAAAGCCGCTGCTGCAGCTCTAGACGGTATTGCTCGCAATCCCGCAGCTCAAGGTAAGATCTTTATCCCTATGATCATCGCTTTGGCTTTGATCGAGTCTTTGGTCATCTACGCTTTGATCATTGCTTTCGGACTTTCAGGAAAAGTCTAATCGCAAACCAATGAGTATCGCAGGTTGGCCTGGCCCGCCTGTGGATCTTATTAGTAGAGATACTGCGTTACAGAAGAACCCGACTATTCAATGGTCGGGTTTTTTATTGCTCGAAAACTATCTAGACTCCAGCCCTGTTTAGAAATTTGACCTTTCTGTCGAAATTATCCCTAAGAGAGGAATGGGATAATCATGGCGTTCGACTACAAAAAAAATAAAAGCGGCGAAGATAGCGGAAGCTTTTGGACATCTTATTCAGACTTATTTTTAGGAATGAGTGTGGTGTTTTTGCTATTGTATGTGACGGCAAGTTTGCGTCAGGGCACTAATGGCATTCAGCAACAGTTGCAAAATCAAAAGCTCACTACTCAAGTTCAAGATTTAAAAAATCAACTCAAAATGTACGACTCAGTCAAACAAGATTATTTAAAGAACGAAGCAAAACCTGAAGACGAAAAACTTTATGCCGAATTAATGGATAAGATCACTCTTCTTAAAGAAGATGCCAAGAATGAAAAAAACGATTTAACTCAAAAAGCATCAGAGAACGAGAAAAAAGAAAAAGCTCTCAACCAGTATCAGCAGATGGTTAGAAATATCGTAAACGCAAACCTTCTGGCAAAGACGAAAATGAAGAGGCGCGAAGATGTTATCGGTAAACAAGACGTTAAAATAGACAACCAGGGTACTGAAATCAATTCACTGGAAAAAAATGTTTCTCAAAAAGAAGCACTGATTGCTTCAAACGAAAACAAAATCACAGCCGCCAACGAAAAACTAAAATTGAAACTAAAAGAATTAAAATCCTCATGGAAACTCAAAGAAATGTCTGACGCAGCCTATGAGAAAAAAGTTGAATCCCTCAAAGGTTCCAATCAGAAAAAAATCGCACAACTTAAATCAACAACCGCGGCAATGGAAAATCAACTAGCCGATGTGCAAGGAAAGCTTGGACAAGTGGCCGGCGAACTCGATCAAGCTAAGGGAAGCCTTGGCAAAGCCGAAGCAGAGAATAAAGGCTTAGAAGGAAAACTTCATTCCACCGTGGCTGGCTACAATGCAAAAATGGGCGCTTTGCGAGGTTCTCTGAAAGACACGGAAGGTCTGCTCGCTCATGCCCGCGCTGAGGCGGACGCGCGAAAGCAAATTGCCAAAGACATTCGAAGTGGATTTGCAAAAGCGGGAGTGTCAGCGGATATCAATGAAAATACTGGCGAAGTAGTTATTAATTTTGGAGATGCATACTTTGATAACGATTCAACAAAGTTGAAAGAGCGCATGAAAGAAGTTCTTAAAAAAGCTATGCCGGTTTATTCAAAATCACTTCTGGGTGATAAGAAAATTGCCAGTAAAATTGCGGCTGTTGAGATTATTGGATTTGCTTCGCCGACCTACCGTGGCAAATACGTAGATCCAAAAGCGATAAATACGGAAGAGGGTAAGAACGCCATCGATTACAACTTAGATCTTAGTTATGGCAGAGCACGATCCATTTTTAAGTTTGTCTTTGATGAAAGTAAAATTAGTTTCGAACATCAAAAAGACATGCTGCCGTTGATCAAAGTCACTGGGAGAAGTTTCCTCGCCGAAAAATTGCCCGAAACAAGTACACGTAAGCCAACCAATGCGAACCGCGGTGATTTCTGCGCCTCACACGATTGTCAAAAAGCTCAGAGAGTTATAATTCGATTTAGTTTTGAAGATAAAAAATAAGTATTTCAAGTTTACATCTAGATAAGGGGACAGGAAATGGAAGTAACAAAAGGATTCGCCGACTCGTTCATTGTAATTCTGCCATGGATTATGGGCACCATATTTGCCCTCGGATGTTTTGTCCGTTTCATGATGTATTACACTGTGAAGCGACATGAATGGTTTGCTCGTGAGTTTGAAAGACGAGTCAGTAAATTTATGGAATCTGAAACGCCCGGCGATGTCGCTGATGTTTCGTTTTATTCCCTCGCCAAAAGAATTTTAGAGCGCGCTTATTATGAATCTTTTGAAATGCGTGACCGCAAAAAGCTTCGTACTAATGATCCTATCATGACGCTGAGTGATCGCGTATTTTTGGTTAAACAAGGCTGTGCCTGGCTTGTCAAAGATATCCTAAAGCAACTTAAATTTTTGAAATGGACAAAAGGCAATCCGAAACTTTTGAATATTACAAAATCTACTTTTCAACATAACCCTTGTTTCAATCGCATCTTTGGCGTTCTTCCTATTGCCTCGGTGAATGATGTTGTGAGTATTCTACCCGGCCTTTTTGTCGTTGCAGGAATTTTGGGAACTTTTATCGGGATATCAAAAGGTCTGCCCGAATTGGGCGGTATGAACATGAATGATCTCGACAATACAAAAAATATTATGGATCGCTTTCTAAATGAAATAGCGTTTGCTATGCATAGCTCTATTTTTGGAATTTCATTTTCACTAGTTATGCATATGTGGAATACAGTTTTTTCACCAGAGCGAGTTTATGTCTCTATGGTTGATAGTTTCGAAAGCAGCCTGGACCTCTTGTGGTATCGCGCTGACAATAACAATTATCCTAAAAATGAAGGATCTTTTGATGAACATAAAGATCCTATTGAAGCCTTGGCCGAAAAGGCCGTTAACCAACAAGTTGAAATCAGTTTGGTTAAAAAAGCGAAAGCTTCTTAATGTATGGGTTTAGATTTTCTTAAAGGTAAAAAATATTTTACTTCTTTCTTGGTGACTGTTCAAGACACTACAGAAACCTATAAGCGAATTGTTGACGGCAAATCATTTAGCATTGGCCGTTCGCCTGATTGCACTATGCCATTTCCTGAACCGAGCATGAGTCGTGTTCACGTGATTTTTCACGTGAAAGACGGACACGTTATGATGACTGATCAAGGTTCTGCCAATGGCACGTTCATTAATAACACAAAAGTAGAACCCAAAAAGACAATTCAGATTGAATCGAACGATGTGATCAAGCTCGGAAGTACCGAAATTCGCCTGAAAGTAGAAGTTTTCGAAAAACTTTTTAATGAAAAAGATATCGCAAACTCCCTTCTTCCAGAAGTTGAAAAAGAAGCTTTGAAAGAAATGATCAAGGGTGCAAATCAGCAAGCAAACCGAGTCAGTCTGTTGGCTCAAGAACATAATGACAAATTAGCACGGGGCATGGAAGAGAGACTAGCAAAGTTTGATCTGGATACGAAAGTATTGGCCGATGATATTAAAAAATCAGGTGAAATTCGAGCTGCTGAGTTTTTGCAGGAAGCTCGCGCTAAAGGGGACGCGCTTTCGTTAGAATCGAAAAAAACATCTACGATTTTAGCCGAAACGATAATTAAAGATGCCGAGAAAAAAGCAGAAGACATTGTTCAAATGAATATTAAGTTCGGTTTAAAAGCGACCAAAGATTCTATTGCTCAAGCCGAAAAAGACGCCGAAAAAATAAAAGCGGACTACATGTTAAAAGCCGAAGCCGAACTCAAGGTAAATCATGCAGGCTTGCTTGACGAGATCGAACGAAGGCACGGCGAGATTAATACGCTTAGAAACACCAAAGATAATGAACTTAGCAAAGAAATGGATAAAAAGCGTGCTGCACTTGAAGACGCACTTTTAGACATACAAAAAGAAGTTGATCGATTGGCCCAACAGAAAGATTTGGATGTTAAGAAAAAGCAGTCTGAGTTGACACTCCTCGCTAGCCAGCACGAACTGGAATTAAAAAGACAAATCGAAATCAAAGAAGATGAAATCAAAGTAAGGGTAGAAGAATCTGAATTTCAATTGGCAAAGCAAGCGAAAGAAATTGCTCATCTCAAAGAGTTAAAAATTATTGAAATTCAGAAAAAGGAACATGAGTTTGAGCAAATTTATAAAACACACCTTCATGAGCTAGAAAAAACGGAACAGTCGCGCGAGAAAGAGATGCGTTTGCGTGTTGATAGTGAATTGAAGCAAAAAAAGATCGAAACCCACGAGCTTGAAGTAGTCGCTCAAAGTTTAAAAGTGCAGATTGAAGAAATCGAAAGAAAGAAAGTAATTGCTCTCGGGCAACTTGATGAGAAGAAATCCTTTATAACTGATCTCAGCGCGAAGATCTCAAAGACTGAAAAAGAACATGAAGGCGCCATTTTGATCTTTGAAAAAGCAAATGAGCGGAAACATAAGATTGAGGGTGAGGCTGTACAGCTAGAGAAACGCGCCGCTAATCTTCAACTAAAAATAGAAGAAGATAAGGGAAAAATTAAAGAACTTTCTAGATCTTATGATCTTAAAATTCAAGAGCAAAAGATATCCCTCGTGGATAATTTTGAAAATCTCAAGAAGGATCGCGAAAAGCAATTCCAAGAGTCTTTGCTTCTCGACATAGAAAAAAATAATCAACTGCGAGAGATAATGCTGCGCGAAATGCAGGCCAAACAAAATGCTATCTCTCATGATGTGCACAGCAAAGTTTTGAAAACTGCCCTTGCTTATATTACAAAAGTGGAGCTTGCGAAATTTTCTGATGATTTGTTGCCTCAAATTGAAGCAGCGTTTGTTGAAAATCTCTCAAACATTTCTACATCAACGCATATGACTAATTACAATTCGCCTGAGATCGCTCAAAGTCAAAAGAAACGTCGATTGCGTTTCATAGGATTAGCAATTGCGACGGGTTTATTGGGATCTTTCGCCTTTAATCTGGCTTACGATCAGACTCAGAAACGAAGCATGGCGAGTATTTTAGAAGAGCAGAAAATTCAACGGGCGCGTGAACTCGAAGAGAGAAAATTTGAGCCGGCACAAGATGCTGAAGTTCGAGATACATATACTGACTCTATCATTTACACCAAAAATTTTGTGAGCTTGTATCGAGATTCAGAAATTCAGTCTCGTTGGGTTAAAGAAGCCAGTAATTATTTTTTCAACAGCTGGAGAATTCCTGAAGAAACAACTATCGAAATTTTGTCAAAAGAGAAAACTTTGGTTCAAGAGCTTTCTGATAAAAGAAACAATATTAACCCAGATTTCGTAGAGCAGAACATTAAAAAAATGCGGGAATCAGAAGTTGATTCTGTGGCCTTCATGAAAGATAAGCTGGGAACGAATGTCAAGTTTGAGGCATTCAAAAAATTTGAGAAGAAATTTTTTATGAATGAGATTGCTAAGCGCCAACCGGCGGAAGTTTACGTTGATCCCAACCTCGAAGAAAGCGGAAAGTAATAAATTAAAGCAACGGACGAAGAAAAGTCGCCGTATGACTGGCTTTTACTTTGGAAACTTGCTCTGGCGTTCCCTGTGCGACAATGAATCCGCCGCCGTTTCCGCCTTCAGGTCCAAGATCGATAATATGATCTGCAGATTTTGCGACGTCTAAATTATGCTCGATCACTAGCACCGTATTGCCCTGATCAACCAACATAGACAAAATTTCAATCAGTTTTTTAACGTCCTCAAAATGCAATCCAGTTGTGGGCTCATCTAAAATATATAGAGAGCGGCCGGTACTGCGCTTGGAAAGTTCTTTGCTCAGTTTAATTCTTTGTGCTTCTCCACCGCTTAGCGTGGTTGAACTTTGTCCAAGAGAAATATAACCTAAGCCAACCGCATTGAGAGTGAAGAGTTTTGCTTTGATCAAAGGAACTTTGTCAAAAAACTCAAGGGCTTCTTCAACATTCATGGCCAATATTTCGGCAATGCTCTTGTCTTTGAATTTCACTTCTAACGTTTCACGGTTGTAACGTTTTCCCATGCAAGTGTCGCAGAGAACATAGACGTCCGGCATGAAATGCATTTCAATTTTGACCAAACCCGCGCCTTCGCAGGTGTCACAGCGACCCCCTTTGACGTTGAAGCTGTATCGACCTGGTTTGTAGCCGCGCATTTTAGAATCAGGCAGCATGGCGAACAGATCTCTTATCAGAGTGAAAAGTCCGGTGTAAGTTGCCGGATTAGATCTTGGAGTTCTGCCAATGGGGCTTTGATCGATGTCGATCACTTTATCTATATCGCTAATACCCGAAATAGATTTATACGGTGAGGGTTCGACTGAAGAATTATAAAGGTCTCGACTCAAAATTCGGTAGAGAGTGTCAATGATGACTGTTGATTTTCCACTACCACTCACGCCTGTGACAACAGTTAGTGTTCCCAACGGTAAGTTGAAATCGATATTTTTTAGATTGTTACCACTGGCTCCCTTAATCGAAATCATTTTCCCATTGCCGGAACGTCTCGTCAGGGGAACTTTGATAAAATTTCTTCCACTCAAAAATGCGCCAGTGATGCTGTTCTTATTTGCTTTAATTTCATCGGGCGTACCCACAGCTAAAAGTTGACCGCCATGTTTTCCTGCGCCGGGTCCCAAATCTACAACGTAATCGGAGGATAAAATTGTTTCTTCATCATGCTCGACGAGCAAGATGGTGTTTCCCATCTCGCAAAGATTTCGTAAGGTTTTTAGAAGTCTTGAATGATCGCGAGGGTGAAGACCAATACTAGGTTCGTCTAAAACGTAGAGAACTCCAATAAGTGAAGAACCAATTTGCGATGCGAGTTTTATTCTCTGACTTTCGCCGCCGCTTAGAGTTTTACTGGGTCTATCGATCGAAAGATAGTCCACTCCCACTTTTGTCAAAAATTCCAAACGCGATATAATTTCTTTTAAAACTTTTGAACCTACTTCTGTGTCTCGTTTTGAGAATGTCACTTTAGAAAAGAATTTACCTAAGTCTGATGCGGGCATGTGAGAAAGCTCAGTGATACTTTTATCATTGACCCAGACATGGCGAGCTTCAATGCGCAGACGCTGTCCCTCACAGAGGGGACAAACGATTTTTTTACCATCGTCGTCTTCATGGTCTTCATCTGAAGTGTCAGAGTTATGCTCATCATGATCGTCGTCTTCTTCATCACTGTCGGATAAATATCCAAGGCCATTACATTCAGGACATGCTCCACGGGGATTGTTAAAGCTGAAAAATCTTGGTTCAATCTCGGGGTAACTAATTCCACAGTCGACACAGGCCGACTGACTGCTAAGAGTGATGAATTCACTCTTCTTGCCTACCACTTCTATCTTGGCGATACCATCTGCTAAACGCAGTGCGGTTTCTAAGCCTTCGCGCAAACGTCCGTTGATTCCATTTTTAATAATCAGACGGTCTATAAATAGATCGATGTCGTGAGTTTTCTGTTTTTCTAATTTCTTTGCTTGAGCTAACTCAAGCGTCTGACCATCAATGCGGGCTCTGACAAACCCTTGCTTGATCCATTTTTTAAACTCAGCTAAATACTCGCCTTTTTTGCCACGAATAATCGGCGCGAGCAGGTGAATCTTTGTGTCTTCTGGAAGCGTCATGATTTTTTCAATCATTTGATCGATGCTTTGGGCAGAAATAGGTTTTTTGCAAATATAACAAACGGGTTTACCTACTCGTGCGAAAAGAAGTCGCATGAAATCATAAATTTCAGTAACCGTCCCAACTGTGGATCTAGGATTTGAACCGGTGGTTTGTTGCTCAATACTAATGGAGGGAGAAAGTCCAGTGATGGAATCAACATCGGGCTTTTTCAGTTGCTCCAAAAATTGCCGAGCGTAGCTGGAAAGGCTTTCAACGTAGCGTCTTTGCCCCTCGGCGTAAATTGTGTCAAAAGCCAAAGATGATTTTCCACTACCGCTTAATCCCGTGATCACGCTGATTTGGTTGCGTGGTAAATCGACGCTGATGTTTTTCAGATTATGTTCGCGGGCTCCGCGAATAAGAATGTGAGAGTCAGAAATAATATCCAGATCACCATCAGAAACCGTCACAGGTGCCGGGCCAGCCACGAAAGCTGGTTTTTTCTTCGGTACCGGTTTAATCACTGCTGGGTTTTCGGATTTCACTTCTTGTTTCACAGGTACTCTTTAACTGCACTTTCTACTAAAGTGCGGATTTCTCGCAAACGTTTTTCAGTCGTTGCTTCAAATCTCATAACAATAACGGGCTGGGTGTTTGATGAACGCACTAATGCGAATCCATCATCAAAGGAAATTCTAATTCCATCGATCTCGTTGATTTTATATTCGCCTGCAGGAAATTTCTTTTTAATATTTGCAACAATCTCGATTTTTTTGGTGTCCGTTGTGTCCACGCGAATTTCTGGAGTAGCGAATGCTATTGGTAAACCTTTAAGCAATTCTGGAACCATTTTCCCACTTTGGGACATGATTTCAATAAAACGTGCACCAGCATAAACTGCATCGTCGTATCCATAGCTTCGGTCAGCAAAGAAAACGTGGCCGCTCATCTCGCCAGAAAATGGCGAATGGACTTCCTTCATTTTATTTTTGATCAGGCTATGGCCAGTTTTATACATAAGAGGCACGCCTCCGTGCTTGGCGATGTCATTGTAAAGACGATCTGAACACTTCACATCTCCAATTATGGTAGCTCCGGGATTATTGGCAAGGACTGCACGAGAAAAAATAACCATCAGTTCATCGCCAAAAAGTGCGCGACCCGTATGATCAATAATCGCCAAACGATCGGCATCTCCGTCAAAACCAATTCCTACATCAGCATGGGTGTCTTTTACTCGTTTGCGCAGATCCACCGTATTTTCTTCCACTGTAGGATCGGGATGGTGATTGGGAAAATTTCCATCTGGTTTTTCAAACAATATTTCAAAATCGATACCCATGCGCTCATAGAGCTTGCGAACAATAACTCCCGCCGCGCCATTTCCACAATCAACGACCACGCGAACTTTTTTCTTAAGTTTCACGTCTCGTCCAAATTTTTCTAAATAGGCAGGAAAAATATCGTGATCTAAAATTTTTCCAGGGATTGCTGGCTTAATATATTCTCCACTTATCATAAGATTTTTTAATTTCTGAATGTCTTCGCCATAGAATGGACTGCTACCAAAGCTAATTTTAAAGCCATTGTATTCTGGAGGATTGTGACTTCCGGTAATCATGATTCCGCCTTGGACGGGCAGAGTAAAAGTTCCAAAGTAACAAAGTGGTGAAGTGACTAAACCCAAGGTTAGAACATCAACTCCAGTAGAGGCCAATCCAAGTCCAACGGCCTCACTCAATTCTGGAGAAGAAAGTCGTGCGTCTCTGCCAATACACACTGTGTATTTTCCGTTGTCAGATTCTTTATTTTTTTTCAAATATGTCCCGTAGCCTCGTCCCAAGTCATAAGCAAATTGAGTGTCGAAATCTTTTCCAACAACGCCTCGGATATCATATTCTCTAAAAATATCATGATTCATAAAATCCCTTTGCTAGTTTGATGGCCCACTTGAGAGCCAGGTACATACTTGTTTCGTCAGCCTTGTCTTTTCCCGCAATATCGAAAGCAGTTCCGTGATCCACGCTTGTTCTAATGAAAGGAAGTCCCCAGGTCAAATGCACGCCGTTTTGCCCATGAATAGTTTTAAACGGAATCAATCCTTGGTCGTGATACATGGCAACGTAGAGAGAATATTTTTCCCACTGAGATTTCATGAAGGCCACATCAGGAACGATTGGACCGACTAATTTGTACGGATCTTTTGGTAGGGACTCAATGAGGGGCGAAATAATTTCAGCGTCTTCCAGCCCGATGAGTCCAGAATCTCCGGCGTGCGGATTAAGTCCAAGAACTCCGATAGGTTTTCTTCCACCTTTTTTATCATAGCTTGCGAGCACTCGAGTGAAGTCTTGAGCTTGCCTCAATGCTTCCATGATGTTCTCTTTAGTTATCTTTTCCGCAATATCTTTCACAGGCAAATGGCCGGTCGCTATGAAGACATTGAATTTATCCCCCAAGAAAACCATATAAGCATTTTTAACTTGGGCCACGCGTTTCAAAATTTCGGTGTGCCCAAGATCTTTCAGTCCACCTTCTTTGATTGAAGGTTTCGAAAGGGGGGCGGTTGCAAGTGCGTCGAGATGCTTGAAGTAACAGCCGCGTGCCGCTTCTTCTACCCACAAAGCAGAATTGCTTGTTCCGCAGATATCAATAAGTTCTCGCGGAGAGCTTGGGGTGTGGGCTAGTGCTTCGGCCCAACTTCCAACGGTGATGACTTTAAATTCTCTTTGGATTCTTCTAAAATCTCGTTTAGGAAACTCAGAATTTCTCCACAGAAAGAAATGTACATTTTTTTGCGGCCCCATTCGGCGGAGCGCTTTAGAAACAACCTCCGGGCCAATCCCGTGAGAGTCACCGCTTGTGATCGCAACCCTTAATGGTCGCAGCTGAGAAGGGAGCGCTGGGCGTGAAGTCGAGCGCATCAGTTGATCCTGATGAAGGACTCTTGACGCTTTTGCTCTAGCCAAAACTGGAACTGCTTAACAAAAGCTGTTTGGTAAAGTTCGCCACGCAGTGGTTCTTTTTTAGTTTCGAAATCAGGATCTGCTATAGCTTTGCGCTCAAGTAGTTTGATGATGTGATATCCGAGTTTTGTTTTGATTGGTCCGGCAAACTCGCCAGGTGAAATATTTCGAGCGGCATCTTCTAGAGGTTTGAAAAATTCGCCACTTTTAAATGTTCCTAAAAGTCCGCCTTCATTGTAATTGGGATCTTCGCTGTACTGACTAGCAAGTTCTTCAAATGATTTTCCACTTTTCAACAGCGCCATTACCGAGTTTGCTCGTTTAAGTTGAACGTCATCGGGACGCTTTCCTTGTCTGAACAAAATATGAGAGATTTTAAATTCAAAGCTTTTTGCGCTCATGTTTTTATTTTTATTTTCGTAATAAGAAGCGACGTCTTCATCACTGATTTTTATTTTTGAAGTGATTACTTTTTCGATTATGCCTTGGCGTTCTAAACGGTGTTTGATGAAGTCTTGATATTCTGAAAAGTCAGTGCCCTCTTTTTTCAGGGCTTCAATCAATTGTTCCCGCGCAATATTATTTCGAGATTGAATCGAATTAATCTCTTGCTCAACGCGATCCATGGTGATGGAAAGATTTTGTTTTTTAACTTCGGCATCAACAACTTTTTCATCAATCATTTGATTGAGGAGAAGTTTATCATTTTTTAAAAGGTCGACAATGCTATTGCCAAAAAGGTCATCAACAATTGTTCCTTGTTTTAGACGTTGGCGATATTTCACAACATCAGTTTTGGTGATGATACTGCCATTCACAATTGCGACTATAGATTCGATGATCTCCGCGTGGGCGTGAGTTCCAACTAGGAGGCATAAAGAGAATATGAACTTCATTCCAAATTTCCTTGCGTGTAGACTTTCAAAGCATCAATAAGCGGCGTGTCTTCTTCCAATTTAGCGAGCTTGATTTGTTGGTCAAACCATTGTCTGAAAGATTCTTCTTTTTTCTGCTCCATGACAAGTTTTAAAATACTGGGACGCGCCTGTTCTAAAGACTGTTTTGACGCTGCGCGCTTTTCTGTCACTTTCATCAAATGGTACCCGTAGCTGCTTTTGATAACTGAGCTCAACTGTCCTACAGGAAATGTAAATGCGATATCAAACGCGGGAACAACCCCTTTTGCTAAAAATCCTATGTCCCCACCTTTTTTTCCATCTGGAGAGAGACTGAATTTCTTTGCTGCTTCCTCAAACCGAAAACTGCCAGATTTAATTCGCTTTTTTAGTTCATCCGCTTCATCCATGTGCTGGACAACAATCTGCGAAATTCGTATTTCAGCAGGTCGCTGAAATTCTCGCAGATGAGATTCGTAATAATTTTTCACGTCGTTGTTCTGAATCTGCTTGGATAGATTTACAGATTTGGAAATATCATCGATTACTTTTTTCTGTAAAAGCGAAACCTTTAGCTTAGCTTTCCATTCCTCAATCAGAAGACCTGACTGAGCCAATGACTCTTTAAAATCAATATCTGAGGCGTAGCCTTTTCGTAATTTATTAAACTCAGTCTCAAGTTCAAGTTCTGAAACGCTGATGCCATTTTTTGCGGCATATTCAGTGACCAGAGCGGAAACGATAAACTCATTGATAATTTCTTTTTTTGCTCGGGCAAGATTGATTGGCGCTTTGGCAGCGGCAGCATCATAGACTTTCATCTTTTCCGCCAGCTGTTTGGAAAATCCGATAGTGTCCATGGACTGGTTATTCAGTTTCAAGACTGTTTTGCTCGCAGCAGTTTTATCCTGTAACTTTGTGCAGCCAGTGTTCAGGCTTAGCGAAAGCAAACAAATTGGAATCGATAAAATAAGATAGAAATTTTTATTTAACAATTTCCGGATTCAAAGTGATTTTATATTTCTTCTTAAGCTTGTCGAAATAATCATTGAACATGGCCAGACGTTTTTTCTCAAAAACAGCATTTTTGAGTACAGCTTTGTCGGCTTCTTCATAGGTATGACGGCCCGTGAGTTTGGCAATATGGAAACCAAATTTTGTATCAATGAGCCCGGAAATTTCGCCTGTTTTTAACTTCATAAGAGCGTCGAAATAGGGAGCGACTACGGTGAGACGATTTTGATAACCCACATCGCCACCACGTTTTTTAGTGACGATATCATCCGTGTAGAGGTTGGCGAGTTCTTCAAAAGATTTTTTGCTGGCGCGAACTTCTTTAAGAATTTCTTCAGCGCGCTTTTTACCCGCTCCTCTTTCGGCTTCAGTCGCATTAGGTTTCACTTCGATCAAAATGTGGCTGCTTTTAAGTTCAGGAGAGTTTTTGTAATAGGATTCCATCTCAGCCTCAGAAACTGGGAGATTATTGATCTTATCGCCCAATTCTTTTTCAATCAGACCTACATAAAGCTGTTGTCTGATTCTCTCTTTAACGACGGGATCGTTTTCAATTTTTCTTTTTTCAGCTTCTTGAACGCCCACTTCGTATCGGACGAGATCTTCCAAGAAAACTTTGCGATTAGCAGGAGGATTTACTAACTTGCTCGCATCATCAAATCTTTGGTTGAATTCATTGAGGCGGATGGCGCGTCCGTTGATCGTAGCTACAACCGGTGATTCAGTTGCCGCGACGGCAATTGAGCCCAAGAATAAAAGTGAACCAATAAACAGACGATGCGATGCTTTCATGAAGCCCCCAGGTGATGATTATCTACGTTATGACGCTAGCATGCTCAATTTTTAAACTCAAACGTAAAGTGTTGTTTTTCAAGTGCTAATGAAACTGTGACGCTCGAAGGAACATCACTGATATTGAAAGATCGTGAAACTAAAGTTGGACTTAAGCCCAACGCGTCAAGGGTTTCTTCGTTCGTTCCTAATACCTTTTTATTTTCACTATTGATGACTTTGAAATTTACCTGGGTGCGCGCCATTCGTACCTCACTATCTAAAATCAAATTTAGGAAAATAGTGGATCCTTCCTTATTGATGGAAACGGATCCATAGATTGTGAACGGGCCGTGGTTCACAAACGCTACGGAGGAAGAATTTCTTACCAACTCTACATTTTGGGGTTCAGTGCTAGCTCCAAATTTGACGGTGTCAGTGGCAAACTGAATGTTTCGAACATTCAATGTTCCATTTTTATTTTTGTACTCAATTTGCATTGTTGGAGAAGAGGGAGCTCTCATCTTTTTCTGAAATTCAGAAGAAGTGCTGATCTCCTTACCGTTAATTTTGGTGATTTTATCGCCTACTTTAAAACCATATTTCTGAGCGAGTCCGCCGGGAAGTACATATTGAAGAACTGCTGGCTCTGTACCAGAAATTTCAGTGGCTCGAGGCTTCATAAATTTATGAATTGACCGAGTGAGCGTGTCTTCCATCCCGCCGGTACTATTACTTTCATTATTTGGCGAGCTCGTGACGCAACCAGAAGTGAGAAGAGTAAGTGTCACTAAAGCAATTGTGAGTAAAGATTGAGCGTGAGCTTTTTGTTTTAATAGTTTCAATTCTAACATTTCGATTTGTTCCTTTTCTTCTATTTTCTCATCATACATGAAGGGTCGACCAAAGCTCACCACTACTTTAGAAAATGGCCAAGGAAGATAAGTTTTATTCCAGGATTTTTCGAAGACGAGCGCAGATTTTTTCCCAACGCCAGTAGGAACAATGGGAGATGCTCCATGTTTTGCTAGCGCTAGGATCCCGGGTTTCACTTTGTATATTGGCCCTTTCGGACCATCAACAGCAACAGTGGCATTGAAGCCCTGTTTCATTAGATGAACCATTCCCACGAGCGCTCTCACTCCACCTCTGGTACTGGATCCTCGTGAGATTCCAAATCCAAAAATTTTCAGTACTCTCGTCATTAACTCGCCATCCTTAGAAGTGCTAGTCATCGCTGCAGAATGATAATGCCTGCCGATTCTTAAAACCACGAGCTCATCACCATGCCAGTGAGCAAAAATCACCGGGCCGTTTCTGAGTGCAGCTTTGAATTCTGTTTCTTCGTGAATTTTTAATCTCCATGTGCGAGACCACAGCCAATAAACTACTGCAATCAGAGGAGCAAGAATGAAATTTCTCACTGCAGAAGTTTTTTAAACTCGGCGGTGAGCAAAGGAACGATCTCGAGAGCATCGCCCACAATTCCGTAGGTTGCTCTCTGAAATATGGGAGCTTCTTTGTCTTTGTTGATCGCCACGATAACCTTACTAGAACTCATCCCGGCCAAATGTTGGATGGCGCCGCTGATTCCGCATGCAATGTACAATGAGGGCGAAACTGTTTTTCCGGTTTGTCCTACTTGCATATCATGGGCGACCCATCCGGCGTCGACTACGGCACGTGAAGCACCAACTGTTCCGCCTAGTACGGCGGCGAGTTCTTCCAGCATTTTGAAATTCTCAGGACCCTTCATTCCACGTCCACCAGAAACAATCACGTTAGCTTCGGTCAAATCGAGTTTTGATCCTGCACCTTGAACAATACTTTTAACGATCGTCTTAAGGTCCATTGGTGCAAGAGCTACTTCAACTACAGTTGCAGATTTTCCACTTGCGGGCTGTTCTATTTCCAAAACATTAGGACGCATCAACGCAATTTTTGTTGGGGAGTTCTTAAATTCAACTTCGACTGATGCTTTGCCGGAAAATACTGGTCTACGCACAGAAAGATTTGTTCCGCTCAAAGTGAGGCTCGTGCAATCGGTAGCGACGCCATTTCCAGTTTTTCCACCAACTCGTGGGAATAAATCTTTGTTTACCTGGCTAGCTGTTGCCAAAAGAACTTCAGGTTTTATTTCTTTAATGATTTGGCTCACAGCTTCGGCAAAAGCTTCCGAATTATAATTTTTAAAAATCTCATTTTCAGAAGCAAATAAAGTTTGTGCTCCCAAGCCGCCAGCGACTGCAGCCAGTATTTTTGATCCTGCTCCAAAAGCCATGGCGTCAAAAGGCGCTCCAGATTTTTTGGCGGCGGTTAAAAGTTCGAGAGAGGTTTTTTTTATCTCTCCGTTTTTATGTTCAAGGAAAACTAATATTTGCGACATCAAATTACCTTTGCTTCTTCTCTTAAAAGTTTTACCAAGTTTGTGACTTGAGTGGCGGCATCGCCATCGATAAATCTTCCCTGAGGTCTTCCCGGAGGAAGTTGGAAGTTTTTCTGAGAAATTTTCAAATCAGAATCGCTCACCCCTAAGGAACTGTAAGCAATCTCTCGAATCTCTTTTTTCTTGGCCTTCATAATTCCGGGGAGGCTTGCATATCTAGGGGTATTTAAACCTTTTTGCGCTGCTATCACCGCAGGCTTAGTTAGCTGCAAAGTTTCAACAGATCCGCCTTCGGCCTCTTTGTTGACGATGAAATGAGTTTTCTCCGCGTCCATTTCAAATTTAATAACAACCGTGGCATGCGGCCATCCCAAAAATTCAGCAATGAGCTGGCTTGTTTGAGCGCAGTCGTCGTCGATGGCTTGTTTTCCAGTAAAGATCACACCTACATCGGTTTCATTTTTGATAACTGCGGCAATAGCCTTTGCGACACTAAATGAATCAAGATTTTCAGGCGCTTCAATCAAAACCGCATTGTCTGCACTCATGGCTAACGCAGTTCGCAGAACATCAATGGACCGAGGTTTGGGTCCGAGTGTGAGAATTGTAACTTGGGAGCCATCGGCTAATTTATCCCGAAGTTTTAAAGATTCCTCGACTGCAAATTCATCATAAGGATTCATCACCCATTTGACGCCATTAGACTCAATTGCAGATCCATCGCTCTTGATCTGGATCTTTGTCTCTGAATCCGGCACCTGTTTGATGCAAACAAAAATGTTCATAAATTTAATTCCTTTTGTAAAAACCCGGTTGTCACGAGACATTATTGGAGTCTTTTTGAAAGGTTGTCAACTAATGCTAAAGCAGCATATCGGCGAGTGGCGCAGCGCATATTGAAATAGTATTAACCAGCCTGAAACGCTTGCGGGTCTTACCTTTGAGGGGTTTACATCACCAATGAATGCAGCGCTGATTTTTCACATCTGAGATAGCATCCAACAGACAATCAAAACTCACTCCAGATGGGGCGTGGCCGTGGACAAGGTCAAAGACATCATGGAACGACTTGGCTTTAAAGATGGAGCCAGCGATTCGGTAAAAGCGGCGTTTGTGCAAAATCTTATTCAGCAAGCTTATGGCGTGCGAATAGAACTTCCCGAGAAATATAAGGATGAAGAAACTCGCAAAAAAGAACGCGCGCAACTTTCTTTTGATTTTGAAGAAGTGGGATAATTATTTTGGAGTGCAGGAAATTCTTTCAGTCAAAAATATTTGCGTGCGATCAATAATTTCCGGTCGGGAAAAATCCAATGCATTGACGCGCCCTTGGATTGCTTCAAAGCGATCACCATCAATTTTTAAAATGCGTTTGTGGTCGGAAGTTGTCGTGACGTACAAAACATATTGATTCAGAGCATCTCCGCCTCGGAAAATCAAAAAAGGTTGTTCGGCCAAACTTGCCATTTCAACTGATTTCGCGTTTTCAAAAAGATCTGTGGAAATTTCCATGTGCCCCTTTTTATTTCGACAGCTCCATGAATTATTTTCGAGAGTAAGCCTCATAGCTTTAGCAAATGGTGCAGTTTGACTAATAGGTATAATTTTGGGATCGGCTAAGCTCGGCAATGAAAAACACAAAGCGCAAAGTAAAGTAAAAATGTTCATGTTGCTACCCCCGTAGTGACCGAAGAACGATGTCATGGGGATTTATCTAAAGCAAGCTTACTTTTAGGGCGGTTTAAGGGTTAGTAATGGTTTTCTTTCAAAAACTTTTCCATTCTTAAATTCACAAACTCCGGCATATCTAGCATCGTGCAATGACTTCCGAATGGAACGCGAGTGAGCTGAGAGCTTTTGATTTTTCGATTCATCTCTTCTTGATATTTCAGGGGCGTCACGAAATCCTGCTCTCCGGAAATCAATAAAGTAGGAACACTTATTTTTTCGAGGACTGGGCGCCCATCGTAATTCATCATCGCTTCGAAAAGTTTTATGAAAACTTCTATGTTTATAGACGCGACACCTTTTAAATAAACTTCAATGTCTTTTACCTTCGTGAGTTTTGGATTAAAGCCACCAGCCATCTGTGTGAATTTAATGGCGAGAGGATTGTAAGCAATTTTTTGCCAGAGCCAGTTGGCGGTCTCCGGAACTTGTTGATAGGCTTGCTTCAACAACTCAAAACCCGCGGCGGGCAAATTGCTGCCAAACATTCCGACCAGCGGATTACTCACAAAACCATTGATGCTAATGAAGTTATCAAAAAACTCTGGATGAAGATCGAACAGGCGAACCAGAAGTTGTGATCCCCAGCTGTGTCCAACGAAGGAAGCTTTTTTAATTCCCAAATGATCGATGACCGCTTTGATATCCATCACGCAAGCGTCCAAATTTAAATTGTCTCGATGTTCGGGAATGGGACTTTGATGATGCCCACGATAATTAAGCAATATGACTTGATACTGATTAGAAAAAAACTTCACCTGATTGTGCCAATGATTCATCAAGCAACCAATCCCATAACAAAAAATGAGAGGTTTTCCTTCGCCTCTTATTTCGTAAAAGATCGGAGTGCCGTCAAAGCTTGGGGCGTAGCCCGTGGTTTTTTTGATGATATTCATATGTCACTAAGGAATTTCACAAGTATTTCGGTCTGTCCAACAGAAATCAAATCGCCATCTTTTAAAACCACTGCATGCACCGAGTTGGAATTAACTTTTACGGCATCTTTTATTTTGGTGAAAAGCTCGCACTGTCCTTTGAGTGGGCGAAGTTCAAAAGCTTCGTCGGGAAAGTCTTTTGCAAAGACTGGTGCATCCACACTGTATTTGCCCACCAGTCGAGGTCCAAATGTAAAAGTGAATTTCCCACCTTTTGCATCGCCCTTTGTCACTTCTAAAGAGACGGGTTCTTTGAAGAACCCGAAATCTGATTGAGCTGGCGGGAGCTTATCATAAAGAGATTGCGCACTGGAAAGGCTCGCGTCGACGGTAGCTTGCCATGAGCCCTTCTCAAATAGAGATTCACCTGAAATTTCAATGACTTCAAACGAAGTCCGCCCAATTGTGAAGGTGTCCCCGAGTTTAAGTTCCTTCTGCTCATTGATCTTATGCCCATTCAACGAAGTGCCATTTGACGAAGCAAGATCTTCCAGTTGAAAAGTGTGATTGTCTGCCAAATGAATTCTGGCGTGTTTCGCGGACGCTTTGTGGTCATCAATCGTCAGGTCCGTGTCTGAGCGTGATCGACCGATGAAAACCTCATTTTTGATGGTGAATTCGTCTTTTTTTCTGGAGCCTTGCGTGATTTTGAGTCTAAGAATCATAGTGATAGTTTAATCCTATTAAAGTCATTTGAAAAGTCTGGCTCCTGGTGGCACATCATGATAGACCCGTAAACTAACTATAAGTACATAACCTTGCTCTTTGGCCTAGTTTATAAGCCCAAAGGGCCCCCCGTGAAAAGGGTGCAGATCGAAAGGACTAATTCGCATGACTCGTAACTACGAGACTATTTTTATCACCAATCCCAATGCTACTGAACCTCGCATGGTCGAGCTTCATAACAAAAATAAATCCATCATTGAAGCTGCCAAAGGCAAACTTCTCAATATGGACGATTGGGGAAAAAAGAAACTCACATATCCCATTCAAAAAGAACTCAAAGGTCATTACTTCTGCATGACTTTCAATGCTGACACCACTGCGGTTGCTGAGCTTGAAAGAAGCATGAGAATCAATGAAGATATTTTCAGATTCTTGACAGTTAAGATCGACGACAAAGTTGATCCTATGGCTGCAATTGCTGCTTACAAAGGAAAATTGGAAGCTCGTGCTAAGCGCGAAAAAGAACGTGCAGAAGAAGAAAAAGCACGTCGTCAGCAACAAGTTGAAGAAGAAGTTCCCGAATCCGAAGAATAAGAATGCAGACTCGAAGACTCCTCCACACTTTGCTTTCTGGATTGACCGCCGTTGCGTTTTCAGTGACGACAGTTTTTCTAGCGCCCCTTCCTCTTCTGGTACTCAGAAGAAAAGAAGGTCGCCTCGCTTTATTAGCGGCGGCGTTAGCAGGCACGGTAGCCCTTTATTTTTTGGCGCCGTTAGTGGTTGCGATGTCTTTTGGTGCAGCGGCTATTTTAACCGTTGTGCTTACCGAGTGTGAAAATTCGAACATTGGTTATACGGCTTCTATTTTTGTAACAGTGATTGTTCTTGCCGGAGTTGGCTTTTTACTCGGAAGCTTTGCAGTTCATTATTTGGGTTTTCAACCGATTGTTTTTTTCAAAGAACAAATC
This sequence comes from Oligoflexia bacterium, assembly GCA_043732305.1. Taxonomy (GTDB): domain Bacteria; phylum Bdellovibrionota; class Bdellovibrionia; order JABDDW01; family JABDDW01; genus JAYTHU01. The sequence continues at coordinate 61,850 of JAYTHU010000170.1, read as the reverse complement.
GCTCAAACCCTGACTCAGCTCAAAGTGACTCCAGAGGTCACTCAAGACCAAGACAGTGTTTTAAAGCAGGTGCCTTCAGCCATTGTGATGATGACTATTTTCTCTGTTTGGCTCAATTCTATTCTCGCTCCTCGAGTGGAGAAAATATTGGGATGGGCTCCAGAGAAACTTTCTCATCATTTTTCGAGCCAAGAACTTTTGGAATGGAAACTTCCTGATGCTTTTGTGTGGATTGCCCTCGCATCAGCAGCTGGAAATTTTCTAGATTTCGAACCGCTTTGGCTTAAATGGACATGCACTAACGTTTTTAACGTTGTGATCATGCTTTATTTCTTCCAGGGCTTGGCCGTAGTGGTCAACTTTTTTAACACGAAGAGAGTTGGCCCTATTTGGCGAATGATAAGTTATATATTAATCTTCACGCAGTTTTGGGCTGTCGCTTCTCTAGGCTTCATCGATTTGTGGATGCAGTTTAGAACTAGGAAGAAGACAGACAAGAGAACTGCGATTTAAAAAGGAGCCTTTATGAAAGTTATTTTATCTCAAGATGTTGCTGCCGTTGGTAAAATTGGAGATCTCGTAAAAGTCTCTGATGGATACGCACGTAACTTTTTACTCCCCCGTAAACTTGCATTGATTGCAACCGAAGGCCGAGAAAAAGAATTCAAGCATCTTCAAGCCATGGCTGAAGCTAGAAAGAAAAAGGCAGTTGGCGCTTCTAAGAAGATCGCTGAAAAATTGGGAGCACACACTGTGACTTTAAAATCACAAGCTGGCGAAACCGATAAACTTTTCGGATCAGTCACTAGCAGTGATATCGCAATTGAACTTGTTAAAGCTGGATTTGCGATTGAAAAACGTGACATTCATATTTCTGAACCCATCAAAATCTTGGGACAACATCGAGTGACTATTAGAATCGCCTCCGGAGTTGAAACCGAAATAAAGGTCAACGTCGAGCGCGAATAAAAAAATGTCAAAGATACCTCCACAAAACTTAGAGGCGGAGCAATCCGTCCTTGGTGGCATCATGGTTGATCCAGATGCGCTTGATCGCATTGTGGATGTGATCACAGAGGAAGATTTTTATAAGAACGCTCACCGTAAGATTTACGCTACGGTGATGGGGCTTAAAACTAAAAATCAACCTGTAGATCTTCTGACCATCACGTCGTCTCTTCGGGATTCTGGAGAGCTCGATGCTATTGGCGGGACATCTTATTTGGCCACCATCGTTGATCAAACTCCGTCGTCGGCAAATATTGTTCACTATGCAGAAATCGTGAAAGAAAAGTCGACAACTCGTCGACTCATCACGATCTGCTCAGAGATCGTCGAAAAAGCTTACAACCAAGATTTTGAAGATCTCGACAAGTTTCTTAACGAAGCTGAGTCTGGTGTTTTCCAAGTCGCGGAAAAATCAAAAAAAGCAGGACTTGTTCCTGCGAGTAGCATCATCAAAGCCAGTCTTGATAAAATCGAATACATGTACAATGCAAAAGCAGCCGTCACCGGTGTGGCCACGGGCTTCACTGATTTTGACAAGATGACATCCGGTCTTCAATCCGGAGATCTAGTTATTATTGCAGCTCGGCCCTCCATGGGGAAAACTGCTTTTGCGCTTAACATCGCTCAACACGTGGCGTTGCGTGAGAAAAAATCAGTCGCATTCTTTTCCTTAGAAATGGGTTTGGAATCAGTCATGATGCGAATGCTCGCTTCAGAAGCACGCGTCAACCTCAGTGATCTAAGAACTGGCCGCGTAGCAGACAGCTTTTGGCCAAGACTCATCAATGTCGCTTCTCGTTTCAGTGATGCTCCACTTTACATCGATGACACTTCAGGTATTAGTCCCTATGAAATCAGAGCAAAGGCTCGCCGACTGAAAACGCAAAAGGGTCTTGATCTCATCATGGTCGACTACCTTCAAATCATGGATTTAAAAGTAAAAGTCGAAAGTCGCGAGCGTGCAGTTTCAGAAATGTCTCGAAACATGAAAGCACTTGCGAAAGAACTTGGCGTACCAGTTGTTGTTCTCTCTCAGATCAATCGAGGCGTTGAAGGTCGAAATGATCGACGTCCCATGCTTTCAGATCTTCGAGAATCAGGTGCGATCGAGCAGGATGCTGACGTCATAGCCATGATTTATCGGGATGAATATTATGATCGCGACAGCGCAGACAACAAAGGCCAAGCTGAAATCATCATAGCTAAGCAACGTAACGGTCCAGTTGGATCAGTTAAGGTCACGTTCCTATCGCACTTCGGAACCTTCACAAATTTGGCAATGGCAGATGGTCATGCGCCCGCTCCGTCTGTTCATTCAAATAACTAAAAATCAGGCAGTGCCTCATGAAAAAAAATCTCAATATCTATGTTTTTAATTTTAGCTATCAGCAAAACCACGTTAGCAAATCCTTGTGACGACGCACTCTCAAAACTCATTGGCTCGGCTGATGTGGAAAGACTCAGTCACGGGATAGTCAAAAAAATGCACCAGGTGGATTATTCGCCCAGCCAAAGAACAGTCTTGACAAACTCTTACGTTTTCGAAGATGGAACGATTGCGATTGCTCTCAACATGGTCAAAAATAGAACTCCTGAAGGCAGGCTCGCTCTTATTTCTCCAAGAGGAATTGAATCGATAGTTGAAATTAAAACTAACGGAAAAAATATCCTCGGTCCTTTCCAAGGAGCAGTGCTTACCCACGCGGGCTCACAGCATCTTTTCATTGGTGGCTCCGCCTGTTTTTGATCCAAAATTCAGTCTGACAACATTCAAAGAAGTTCTTGCAGTTCTATGTCGAGCCTATTCTACTTACGGATGGGTAAACGAGATTCTCCAAGCTGCGAGCTTAGGGCCTGATCAGGATGGAAAATCCGTTTATATTTTGAGAGCTGCCAGAGACAAAGTCATGCCGGTAATCAAGGTGCCTTGATAAGTCGAAACTTAATCTCGACTTCGGCCGCCACCAAAAATTCGTAACAGAGCAAAGAACAAATTGATAAAATCTAGATAAAGACTGAGCGCTCCATAGATGGCCATTTTGTGAGACTCATCACTATCCACATCTCCACTTGCCGCAATCTGCTTTAATTTCTGCACGTCCCATGCGGTAAGACCGGAAAAAATGGCGACGCATAAGATTGAAACTGCAAAATCAAGTCCCGCTGAATGCATAAAAATATTCACTACGGAGGCAATGATCACGCCAAACAATCCCATTAGCATGAAGCTTCCCATTCCTGAGAGATCGCGCTTAGTGATAAAGCCGTAGATGGCCATCGTGCCGAAAGTTCCAGCGGTGATCGCAAATACCTGGCCGATAGTATCGAGTTTATAAACTAAAAATATTGTAGAGAAGGTCACGCCGGTGACAAAAGAATAAAGCAGAAAACACGCGGTTGCGGTTCCTACACTCATGCGTTTGATTCCTGCGCTAAGGGCAATTACTAAACCAAACTGCAAAACTATGGCGACAATAAGCCCGGGCCCTCGCAACAGAGAATGTGCAAGTTCCGCGTTTGAGCTAATCATGTAGCCCGTGACCGCTGTGATTAACAGTCCAAAAGTCATCCAGCCGTACACGCGGGATAAGAATCGAGAGATATCAAGTCCGCTCACCGTGCGAGTTTGTAAACTGTCTTTGAATGGCATAGTCAGGCTCCTTTTAAGAATTCCTTTGCTTCGATATTAACCCCATGTTCACATAATGGGGTCTAAACAGATGTCGGTCAAGAGGGGGACGCCTTTTATGTCTAATGAACTATTTAAAAAAGTCACAGAATCCACTGGTTTGCCTGCCAATTTGGTTTCCAACGAATTAGGGAAATTGCTAAGCAAAAAAGGACTAAATGCTAGTGATATGACCATGGAAGAGCTGAGGCAGGTTCTCTCTCAATATCTCAAAGATGTCATTATTCAAGCTAAAGATGCATTTGATCAAGGTGTGCTTATTGAAGAAGAAATTAGTCCCGAAGAACTTGGTCACGAATAAAATTAAATCAGATTACTTAGCGACTTTTGGTGCAGTGAAACTGCGAATCTTGATTTTGTAGATAGTGATCTTTTTTCTCAAAGTGTTCCTGTTGATTCCCAAAAATTCCGCAGTTTTAATTTGATTACCAGCATGAACATTCAGCGCAAGTTCGATCATGGGTTTTTCCACTTGTTCCAAGACTTGGTTATAAAGATTTTTGACTCGACCACCAGCTTTGTGTTGCTCCAAAATGACCTCAAGTTTGCTTTTGACAAGTTTTTCCAGACTGATCTGATTCAAATTAGCCACGAGCAAATTTTGCGACTGGTTACTGTTGGACATTCGGTTCCCCTATAATGTTGGTGGACTTGATATATATTTATGCCGAAGAAGTTGCAAGAGAACTGTACGAACACCCTCATAATGTTTTTAAGTTGTTGATTATGCGTTGCAATAGTACCTAGGTCGCGCATCTAAATTATAATTTTTCCTATACAATTAGGCATGGCAAAATTTTTCGAAAAATTCCGCAGGGATGTTTACGGTGTTATATGGGGCGCTTCCGCTTTATTTTTAGGCCTGTCTTTGGTGAGCTATCACCCGTCAGATCCGTCTCTAAATAGTTTTTCAAAGTTTGCCAAAGCAGGACATGTTCAAAATTTCTGTGGTTACTTTGGAAGTTTTCTTAGTGATTTTCTTTTCTATTTGTTCGGAATTGTTGCTTGGGTTTTTGTCATAGTGATGATGAGAGCTTCGATCAAAGCTTTCAAAGATCAAGGTGGGAAACCAAATCTATTGCGCAAGGTTTGGGTCATTCTTCTTTTGATAGTTATGAGTAGTCTTATGGCTCTGCATTTTCCTCAGACTCGAATTTACGGCGGCCAAGTTTCTCTTGGAGGTGCGCTCGGTTTACTTTTAAGTCATGGCTTGGTTCTCGGATTTAATAAAACAGGTGTGGCTATTATTCTGTGGGCTGCCTTTTTAGTTTTTTTGGTCTTCTACACCGAAAAACCAATTCGCGATTTGATGCCTTGGATATGGACCTTCTCCAAACGCCTGAGCCAAGAAGCATCCTTATTGAGATTAAAGATGATGGCTCCACGGCAAATGGAACCTCAGCGCAGCTTTATGAAGGAGATTCCCGGAGCATTTGCCGAGGCTGAGCCAGTTTCAGACGAAGATGTTCTGCTCGAATCAAAAGATCAAGCGCCTAAATCATTGCTGAAATTTTCCCTCAAAGACCTGGCGAGAACAAAAGCAGAAAAAGTAAAAGCCAAGCCCCAACGTCCAGTTATGCAAATCGAAAATTGGCAGCTCCCCGGAATGGAGCTTTTGCTTGATGCACCTACAGATACAAAAAAAGTCGATGAGCGTGAGATCAATCGCAATGCTAAATTAGTGGAACAAAAATTAGCGGAGTTTGATGTCTCGGGGCAAGTGGTTGATGTTAAACCCGGTCCAGCTGTGACAATGTATGAATTCAAGCCCGCAGCCAGTGTTAAAATCAATGAGATCACAAAACTTAACGACGATCTTTCTCTCGCACTGTCAGCAGAGTCGCTAAGAATAATTGCCCCAATCCCTGGCAGAGATGTGGTGGGGATTGAAACTTCAAACAGCACTCGTCAGCCCATCTATATGAAAGATCTTTTGGAATCGCCGGATTTCTGGTCGCCAGACATTAAGCTCCCAATCGCTCTCGGAAAATCAGTCACAGGCGAACCAAAAATTGTTGATTTGAGAAAACTTCCTCATTTGCTTGTGGCTGGAACAACCGGTTCTGGAAAGAGCGTTTTTGTAATGTCTTTGGTGACAAGCCTCATCATGCGACATTCTCCAAAAACGTTGAAGCTCATCATCATTGATCCTAAACAAGTGGATCTAAGCGCGTTTCATAAAATCCCTCATTTGCTCATGCCTCCAGTGAAAGAAACTAAACCAGCTGTTACCACCTTGCGCTGGTTAGTAAAAGAAATGGAAAGACGCTATAGATCCATGAGTCAGTTTGGCAGTAAAAATATTGAAGGTTTCAATGAAGTTATTGGGAAGCTTTCGATACAAGAAACGACGCTTCATGAGGAAAAAATAAAAGCTTTTGAATCGCAACCTCAAACTATGAGCCAATCCTATTACGCAAAACAACTTCCTTATATTGTCGCTGTGATCGAAGAGTTTGCTGATCTCATGTCAGTTGATCGAACATCGATTGAACCGCTTGTGGTGCGTTTAGCTCAAATGGCTCGCGCGGCGGGTATTCATATTGTCATCGCCATGCAAAGTCCCAGAAGAGAAGTTCTTACCGGATTAATTAAAACCAATTTTCCTGGTCGAATCAGTTTCAAGGTCGCCAGCAAAGTGGACTCGACAATTATTCTCGATTCTCGAGGAGCAGAGAGACTTCTTTCCGTTGGAGATATGCTCTATTTAGCGCCCGGAATTTCACAGCCGCAACGATATCACGGGGCTTTTTTGCGTGACGAAGAAATCAATGGCGTCACTGAATTTTGGATGAAACAAGGGGAGCCACAATTTGAGCAAACCGCCGTCCAGAGCCTGCAGGCGGCAATAGACAATCCAGAGGGTGAAGACCAACATCATAGCCCTGAGTTAGATCAAGAGTACGATCAAGTGGTTGCCTATGTGGCCAGCCAAAAAGAAGTCAGCGCAAGTCTATTGCAACGTCGATTCAGATTTGGGTATCCTAAGGCCGCAAGGCTGATTGAGATGCTTGAAAATGAGGGTGTGGTTAGTCCATCTAATGGAAGTAAGCCTCGCCGCGTTTTAGCAAATAGTTTGGACTGAGTTTCAAATTTAAAATCGCCAAATCTTTCAATGTTGAGGTTAAACATGAATGCTTTAGTGGTTTCGTTTATCATTTTATTCTTACTCTTTACCCCTCCGGCTGCTTCGCAAGGGCAGTCCTCTAAAGCTTCACAGGCAGTTAAAAAAGCCGAAAATTCAACCCTGGTGCAAGATCGCCTTCTTGCTTGTTACACTCTTTTCGAAGCTCATCGAAAATCTAAAGGTGCGGATGCGGCATTCCTCAAAGAGCGCCTTTTTTATTTTTCAAAAAACTATTACTCGGACAAAGGTTTCCAAAATTTTTTAGTTGGGAAAGATTTTCTAGAAAAAGAAAAATATCAGGAGGCTGTGGATAAATTCACGGAAGCCGATGAGACTGAAAAAAGCAACACAGAGGTTCTTCACAATCTGAGTCTGGCTTTGTTTTGGACTAAAAAAATAAAGTTGGCCGTTGAGGCAAATGTTCGGGCCTTGCAAATCAATCCGCTCGATGACGAACTCTCACGAGACAAGCTTGCTTTAGAAATTGCTTCCGACTCGTGGGCCGAAGCACTTGTTACAGCAGATGCGATGGTCTCTTCTGGCTCGGCTAATGCTCTCGATTATTATTTTAGAGGAATAGCGGCAATGAAATTGGGAAAATTAGACGAAGCGAAGAAAAATTTTGACACTTCCATTGGCAAAGATAAGAGTTATGCGGAAGCTTATTATTACATGAACGAATTACAGGCCTCATCTCTCGATGACCAGAAACTTATATTGAAATACAACGAGTTATGTAAGACTAAAAAAATAAATCTTCGAGACCCCTCCCTATGCAGTCGGGCGAAAGAAAAAATTCTATGAAAATAAAAAACCTAATTTTCTCATTCGTTTTAATTGTAGTTTCATCGCTTGTAGTTAGTTGTGGGGTCAAAAATGATCCTCAGCCTCCTGCTAGTCCCGATGACATTGGACATGGCCGACCTCTTTACACTCCTCAAACAGGAGAAGGTGAAGGCGATCCGGAAATAAAACCCGAAGCGCCTGTAAATTCAAAAGCCAAGAAATCAAAACGTGACCAACCTGTCAATTCCACGAATGGCCAAAACGATGAAGACTAATATGCGTTTTACAAAAATGACGGGCGCAGGAAATGATTTTATTATTATCGACGCGCGAGAAAATTTCTTTCCTACTTTGGATCGCGTGAGTTTTGCGATCAAAGTTTGTCACCGGCACTTCGGCATTGGCGCAGATGGGCTGTTTTTTATTGAAGCTCCCGCAAACAAGGAAAATGATTTCAAATGGGATTTTTATAACGCTGACGGAAGCGTGGCGGAAATGTGCGGTAACGGCTCAAGATGTGTGGCTCGCTATGCTTTTGATAATAAAATCGCTGGTCGTGAAATGAAGTTTGAAACAATCGCGGGAATTGTCAGTGCTTCTCTCTCCGGTCAAAATGATGACAGTACGGTTGAAGTACAAATGACCAAACCAAAGATGATGTTCAAATCTTTAGATGTCCCGGTTGGCGAACATATTAAAGTTCAAGTGGGTTACTGGGACACCGGAGTTCCTCATGTCGTCAAGCAAACTGATGACTGGAGCAATGAGTACTTGAATGAAATGGGTGAATATTTACGCAATCATGATTTTTTTAAAAAAACTAATGGAGCCAATGCTACATTTTTTGAAATCATCGACAAATCTAAAGTTCAGGCGGCTACTTATGAACGTGGTGTCGAAGGTGTGACCTTGGCATGTGGAACTGGAGCCGTTGCGGCTGCGGCACAAGCGGTGGTCATGGGAGAAGCTTCACCTATCGAAGTGATGATGCCTGGCGGACTTTTGTGCGTGACCTTTGGAGATAATTTCTCTTGGGCAAAACTTAAAGGGCCTGCGGAATATGTTTGCTCTGGTGAGCTGCATCCCGAGATTCTAAAGGTGCGCGTATGAAGAAAGAAATTTTCTTTAAAGGCGTGAGCACCGCACTTGTCACCCCTTTTTATCGCGGCAAAATCGATTTTAAATCTTTGCGCAATCTTATCAAGCATCAGATAGACGCGGGCATTCAAGGTTTAGTTGTTTCAGGCTCCACAGGTGAAGCCGCCACTTTGACAGTTAAGGAAAAATCAAAACTTTTGAATTTTGTACTTTCTGAAGTTTCCGGCGAAGTTCCCGTGATCATGGGAAGTGGGACCAATAACACTTTGGAAAGCGTGGCACTGACAAAGCTTTTTTCTAAAACAAAAGTATCAGGATTTTTAATAGTAACTCCTTATTACAATAAGCCTCCACAGCGTGGGCTCATTGAGCATTTCAAGATCATTGCTCAGAGCACTAAGAAACCAGTCATTGTTTACAACGTTCCTTCGCGTACGGTCACGCCTTTAAAAGTTTCGACGGTTCTGCAACTTTCTAAAATAAAAAATATCGTAGGCATTAAAGAAGCAACCGGTGATCTAAGCATCATTAAAGATTTGGTCAAAGTGCTGCCCAAAAGCTTTTCGATACTCTCTGGTGACGATGAAACATTTGTGTCCGCCATGAATGCTGGTGCCCACGGTGTCATTAGCGTGATTTCTCACGTGGTTCCTCGGCTGTGTCTCTACGCGACGGACAAAGACATTGAAAAAATAAAGCTTATTTCTCATGCATTATTCTCTGAGTCTAATCCCATCCCTGTAAAGTGGGCGCTGAAAGAAATGGGCATTATCAAGAGTGATGAATTACGCTTGCCGCTCGTGCCTTTCGATGAAAATTTAAAGAAAAAAACCAAGCAAGTTTTAAAACAAACAGGAGTTTTATGAAAGTGATCAGAGTTGCATTGAGCGGAGCCAGTGGCAGAATGGGACGAGAGATCGCTCTATTGGCAAAGCAAAAAGGTGAGTTCACAATTTGCGCCGGGCTAGATCAAAAAATCAGCGTTGGCGAGTTCGAAACATACACTCGCCTAGTTTCTTTAGAGCAAAGAAAGCCCGATGTGGTCATTGATTTTTCTAGTCCCGCAGGAACGATGGAAATCGTCGATTGGTGCGTGAAAAAGAAAAAAGCCATCGTAATTGGAACGACTGGATTTAAACTCAAAAATTTTAATCTGATTGAAAAAGCATCTAAGAAGATTCCTATCTTCATGAGCCCAAATATGAGTTTGGGTGTGAATGCTATGCGTGAGGCGATGCAAGCTTTTTTGAAAGCTTACGGATCTTGCGAAATTGAAATTGAAGAGATTCACCATAAAGATAAAAAAGACAAGCCCAGTGGAACGGCTATTTTCTTAAAAGATGCCGTCGAAGAAGTTAAAAAATCGAATCAAAAAGTTTCTTCTCCCGTTAGTTTGCGCGGCGGAGAAGTTTACGGTATACATAAAGTCTATTTTTTCGGTGGAGGAGAATGGGTGAGTTTTGAACATCACGCTCAAGGACGCGCCCTTTTTGCTGAAGGTGCGTTGGCTGCAAGCCGGTGGATTCTTAAACAAAAAGCTGGGCTCTACTCTATGAAAGACCTTCTTAAAAAGTGAGTGCAAATGGAATACGCTGAACGAGTTCGAAAATTACCGCCTTATGTTTTTGCAAAGATAGACGAGATGAAAAGAGAAAAAACTTCTCAAGGAGTCGACGTCATAAGTTTTGGTGTAGGAGATCCCGATCTTCCAACCCCTGAGCGTGTGCTCAGAAAACTTCATGAAGCAAGCCTCAAACCTGAAAGCTCATACTATCCTTCATATCCAGGAATGATTGAGCTGAGAAAAGCAATTGCTCAGTGGTATGACGCCAGATTTGGCGTATTGCTTGATCCTCACTCAGAAGTTCTGGTTCTTTCAGGTTCCAAAGAAGGTCTTGCGCATATTCCACAAGCATTTATAAATCCCGGTGATGGAGTTCTTGTGCCTTCTCCTGGTTACCCTGTTTATCAGACAGCCACAATTATCGCAGGTGGAGTTCCTATTTTTGTTCCTCAGCGGGAGGAGAAAGATTTTCTTCCCGATCTGGAAATGATTGATAGAAAAGCGCTCGATAAATCAAAAATGCTTTTTTTAAATTTCCCGTGCAACCCAACCTCCGCCATTGTCGACACAAGTTTTTTTGATTATGTGGCTGATTTTGCAAAAAAACGTGAGCTCATTGTTTGTCATGACAATGCTTATTCAGAAATTTATTACGACGGCAAACGCCCTCCAAGTTTTCTTCAAGCTAAAGGTGCTAAAGAGAACTTAGGAATTGAATTTCATTCTTTTTCTAAAACTTTCAACATGGCCGGATTCCGCATCGGTTTTGTTGTAGGTAATAAAAAAGTCATTGAAGGTCTAGCAAAAATCAAAACCAACATTGATTCCGGAGTTTATCAAGCTATTCAAGAAGCGGGCATTGTCGCATTGGAAGACTGTTGGAAAGATTGCGACAATATGCGTGAGCAGTATCAAGCTCGTCGAGATTATCTTTGCGCTGAACTGAAAAAATTGAAGTTTCAATTTAAAGTGCCTGAAGCAAGTTTCTATATTTGGAGCAAAGTCCCTGCGGGCTTTAACTCTGAAAGCTTCACGGAATTTCTTATTAAAGAAGCCGGAGTCATTGTCACCCCTGGTACTGGTTTCGGCCCTGAGGGACAAGGTTATGTGCGATTCGCTATGACTATCCCCATCGAACGAATGAAAGTGGCGATGGAGAGAATCACTCTTGCAATGAACAATCCTCGCTCGAGAGCATAGTCGCCTATGTATCTCGACCGGAATCTGGATTGAGCTTGATTTTTAAGCGCACCAAGTCTATCTGTAATGACCGGAGGCAAGTAATATGAAATTTTATGTTGATAGCGCAGAGATGAGTGACATTCGCGAAGGTTTATCCTTAGGCCTATGTGACGGTGTAACGACTAACCCTACTCTGATCGTGAAAAGCGGTCGTGACTTCAAAGAAGTGATCAAAGAGATCTGCAAAGAAGTAAGTGGACCTGTTTCTGCTGAAGTTGTTAGCCTCGAAGCTGGAAAAATGTATGAAGAGGGCCGAGAGCTCGCCAAGCTTGCAGATAACGTGATTGTTAAAATTCCCATGGGCATCGAAGGTCTCAAAGCCGTGAAACGTTTCGCAGCTGAGAAAATCAAAACCAATGTCACTTTAATTTTTAGTCCGCTCCAAGCTTTGCTTTGTGCAAAAGCGGGCGCAAGCTATGTCAGCCCTTTCGTTGGCAGACTTGATGATATTGGATCAGTTGGAATGGATTTGATTAGTCAGATCCGCACTATTTTTGACAACTATGAGTATTCAACGGAAATCATTGTGGCAAGTGTGCGTAATCCTATTCACGTTCTTGATTCAGCAATGGTTGGTGCAGATATCGCAACCATGCCTATCAGTGTAGCGCGAAGTCTTGCAAGTCATCCTTTGACTGATAAAGGTATCGCTGCATTTTTGAAAGACTGGGAAAAAGTTTCGAAGCAACAGCCTCAAACGAATGCCTAATTTTTTAAATTTCAGAAATTTTAATTTAGTGTCGACGGCAAGTATTTTCATACTTGCCGTTTTCGCTTTAAGTGGTTGCTCATCTACGGTAACTTCTACTGAACAAAATTATCCACTCACTTCTGTTTATTCTGCGATCGAAAAAGCCCTGAGCATGGGTGTTCTCAGTTACAGTGAAAATCACCGAGATATCATTTCTCGGCCTTTTTTGGTGAAGCAAGACCCATCTGTTATAAAATCTGGACTTCGTGATAGGGGACTAGCCAAAGTTACTGTTTACGGAGAAAGCCGCCCGTACACTTTTGATGTGCAAGTCTCTATTGAACGGAGCACGGCAAAGAAACCTCAATCTGAACTTAGGGACAGTGACTATTCATTTGATCACTATGACAAACGACTAGCCACTCGACTACTCAACAGCATCACTTCCATTTTAGAGAAGCGGGAAAAGTCGAATAACTTCATTGACGATTTCCGTTCATTCTAGGAAAATAATAGAAGAGTATTCAATCTGCCCACTATTTAAATAGTAGGCAAAGATATGCACAAACTACGGAAGGTTTGAGTGTGAAACTGTTTTATTCGCCTTTTTTTTGGCCGCTTTATTCGTGGATATTTATATCTACGGCATTCCCATCCGCCATGGGGAATTTTGATTTTGTTCACATCTCCGAAGACAATTCTCTAACAATCACTATCTCAAAAAATTCTCCGCCCTTAGCAGCAATTTCCGATGAAGAACTTCCACAGGTCAATATTGAGCCTGCAAACGAGATGACCTTGGGGAAAAATACTCGTGTTCTCTTGGCAGGTCAAAAATCCTTCTGGCCCGAACTCAAAAAGGTGTCTGATAATTTTTCTCGAGAGCAGATCAGGAAAGTAAAACTTCAGGCTTTCGAACAGAAAAGAATGCAGCGAGAACTTTCGGTCAATATTCCTGAGCAGCTTTTGGCTGAAATCAAAAAGAATAATTTAGAGAATCGGAAGCTCGAAAAGCTTTCAGAGCTTTTGAATCTTGTGCGTCCAGTGAACTTTCAGACCATTGCCGCTACCGGAATTTCAGTGCGCGGCGAAGTGCATTTGATCCCGTCAGTAACAAATGCCTATCGTGGATTGCCATCTGGGGAGGAAGTGATACCTCAAGGTCTTCAAATTTCGACCAAGAGTTACACTTCGAGCAGATTGCCTAGCGCCTTCATCAATTCAATTGGTGGCGGAACTCCCGGGGGTAGCGGCATTCCTGGAGGAAATACTAATAAAGTCGCGTCTGTTGGCTCAGTGAATCTATCAACAAAATCAATGATGGAAATCCCAACGATTCGTTCAGCGAGCATGGCTGCGCAAGTTCTGGAACAAATGTCAGCAAATGATGTGTCCGATAGTCCCGCAGTTGCAGACAAAGCCCCAAGTGGCGGAAGTTATACGATTCACGGACAGATCGAACTTTCCGGAGGACTTGCTATCACTCATGAAATCAACAATTTGAAAGTCCAATGGAAAACTGGAACTCAAACGGTAGATGGAACTGTTGATTATACGCAAGGTCTCTACAGCGTGAATGTTCCCGCGTATGATTCCGGGAAAATTATCGCAACACTTAAAGATTCTCATCACAAACTTTTGGGTCGCGGAGATTTTGATTTAAATGGGGCAACAAAAGAAGATCTAAGCATCCAAATGAGAAAATCTGATGGCGTGAAAATCACTCTTGCACCTATCAATTCAGCAAAAACTGGAGAAATTGTTAGCGCCTATAGTTATGACAATGTGAAAATTCTAGCTCCAGGTGCAATGGTCATGGGAGCTGCGCAAACCAGAGATGAAGCAGATCCGCGCGGAGCATATAAACTTTCAGGACTTGGTGGTTCATCAAGTTTCATTTTAGAAGCTGGTGCTCCTGACTATTGGGGTACGAGACTTGTCACGGAAACGGCCATCAAAGAACGCGTTCCACTTTTTTCAAATAAAATGATGCAAAGTCTTTTCGATTTAGCTGGTGAGCCCGGGGCGAACAATACTTATGCTGTGATCTGGGGCCAGGTGAATAAAAGAAGCAAACCACTTGCTGGCGTGAAGGTTTCATTGAGTGCGCAAGGTGCCGTAGGTCCGATTTATTTCAACGACTGGCGTATCCCTGATAAAAAACTAAACGCAACGAGTGCAAATGGCCTCTACGCTTTTATTAAAGTGAAACAAGGCATTCATGTCGTGAGCACAGAAATGCCTGGGCACGTTCTTCCGAGTTCTGTTGTTGTCGCAAGTCCGGGATTTGTTTCTTATGCAGAAATTAATTTGAAGTGGCTCGAAGTCTCCGGCAAAATTTCAGACGTGAGCCTCAGTCAAAGTGTCTCCGCTCAAATTTCTGTGGTTGGAACAAAGAACGGATTCCAGAGTGGCTCTCAAGGTTTCAGCGCTAAACTTGCATCCACTGATCCAGTGCTTTATCTCGATGCCAACGCCGGATCTGACTATTTCGTTTCACGCGAAGCGATTTTAAGATCTGAAGCAAAAGATATCGACATTCAGGTTTATCGAAAAGCTTGGTTGCTCGCTCAGATGTCACAAAACAACATTAAACAATATGAATCTGCCGGAATACTTTTGGGTAAATATGACGGAACAACTTTTCGTGTCTCTCTCGACAACGAAGTTCAAGCGGACGAAAATATATTCTACTTTGATGAGTCGGGAAATATTGCTGCTGGTAAAACAGAATCTGGGGCGGAAGGTGGACTTTTTCTTCTCACCAATCTTAAGCCGGGGCTTCACACTCTGTTAGTATCCACTGCTGATGGAGAGATGACTAATTCTCGGGTCTTTGTATCCGAAGCAGGAATCCTCAACGTCGTGAACGGCGAAATCACACCTTAATTCGCTTCATCCAGCCTTGGCTTGTTGTTGGTAATAAAGCTCCAGCGAAGTGCCGCGTCCGAGTGGAAGTCTGATCGTGTATCCTTTGGGCAAGAATGGATTTTCTTTGATAAGATGTTTTCTCAAATCAGGATTGTGAAGTTTTATTTCTTCCATTGTCACGCCCGCAATTTCTGCTACGTCACGTAAGCGCATTTTTTTCTTAAGAATCACTTCATCTGCAGCCAATGGCGCAAGTTTGACCAGACTGCCAAATATTTCCTCTTGATAGCGTTCGCCATAAAGTGCCGCCATAAATTCCGAGTAGAAGTTCTTGGAAGCAAAACTAAAACTTTTCGATTTGTAAGTTTGAATGATTTCAAACATTGTCGGATTGGCAATATTTTTAGAAGCTTTCACTAGGCCGCCGGCGCCGTGATTGTAGGCTGTTATCGCGAGCGGCCAGTTCTTTAACATTTTAAAATTGCTGCGGAGAAGTTTTGCGGCAGCGTCCGTAGCCTTGATCGGCGAATTTCTTTCGTCTATGGTTGCGCCCATTTTTACGTAATGTGCTCCCACACTAGGCATGAATTGCCAAATTCCGCTTGCTCCAACTTTACTGGTAGCGTCCTCATTGAAACTTGATTCGACAAGCGGCAGTCTCACAAGTTCCGTAGGCAAGTCATGATGCGCAAAAATTTCTTCCATTTCATTTAGATATTTTGAACTTTCAATAACTCCGTTACGGTAAAAATCTTTTTGCCCTCTTTGAATACGAATGTGTTTTTCTGCGTTAGAAAATACAGTTTTGCGTTTTCCAACCGTGCTTTCGAGAAGCCTCGCAAATTTTGTTTCGTCAGCGGTGAGGTCTTTGGCGTTTTTTCTTTTTGAAAGCTTCTTAAGTGTGTCTGTTACAGATTTTTTCTCTCTCGCGATCAATATCATTTCATTCGCATGAAGTGTGACCTGAGATCCGGGTTGACTGTATATTTCTCGAGCATCTACAACTTTATAAATGATCCACGGTCTTTCTTCGTCGTGAATAACAGAAAACCGTGAGGTGTATTTGGTGTAGATATCTAGCCAAAATCCAACCCGATCTTTCATCTCTGGTGCAATTTTGAAATCCTGGGGAAGTCGATTGAGTTTATCGTCAAGAATATCTTCCTTCACAAAAGTTTCATCTAAATACTCAAGTGGGATTTTGTTTATAGATTCGGATGTCAATGTGGGTGCGGCAGTTTGCCTTTGCTCAATAAAATTTTCTGTGATGAAAGCACCATCAGGAGTTTTTTTATTGGCCTGGGCTTTGATTAATGGCAGGGCTTCATCTTCTTCTTCAGTGTCAGTTTTTGATGAACCAAAAACACTGTTTAGATTTGACAGAAGTTGCTCAGTTTGGAAAACCAATGTTGGACTAAGATTATTTTTAACAATGGATGCGAGCCTTCGCATGCTGTCTGAATTGGAATCCACAATATAATAAACGTTGAAGAGCACAGCAAACGGAATCACTACATATAGAACTAGTGCCACCGCTGATTTTTTAAGTCGGGCTTTTAATTTGTTCATGTTCCCCCACCCTATTCTATCGGCTTTCAAGGGGAAGACCTGGACTAGTATTTTCCTTCGTTAAAACAAGGACTTAGAATTACAGTTCGCTAAAATCTTCGTAGGAGATCACCTGGGGTTTGTCTTCAAGCACGGAGTGTTCTTTTTTATTGAGCATGCGGCGAGGGACGTTGATGTCAAAAACATATTTATCAAACCAGGAACGGTTCATGTGGAAATCGCCGTCTTGTACTGATTTATTTTTTTCGCCTTCCATTTTTGCTCCAACATAAATACCCCAGGAGTTTTTTACGAGAAAACGTCTCGGAGGTTTGCCTTTGCCATCGCGAGCATCATAGCCAGTGAAGACCATCGCATGAGCGGGAGATGTTTCCCCCAGCAAAAGTTCGTAGCGTTTAGATAATTCTTCCCCACGCTCCTCAGAAGACAATCCATATAAACCTTCGCGATCATATATTTTCGGATCCAAAATCCCATACGGCGAATAAGCGTTCTGCCCAATGTCAGCTGAAAATTCAACGGCGATTCCCGCATTGATTGATTTCATGACCAGCTGTTGCATTCGATCTGCGCCGTTTCCTGATCGAAGATTTAAAAAATGCAGATCGTATTTGGTTTCAGTCCCGCTAGTTATTCCGATTGAGCTTCTTTTGACAACGTAGTGGCCTGGCGCCAATGACGGATAGTGTCTGATCACCACAAAATCATCTTTATTAAATTCCACGATTTTACGTGCGAACTGAGTTGGCGACATATTTTTAATCAGCATCAAACTTGTTTTGAGAACTTTGCCGCTTTTTTTAACGGCGTAGTTTAAAGACGTGTCCACTTCAGAGGGGGGATGCCCGAGGTGAGTCACTAAAATTTTAGTTACGGCGCTCATGCCGATTTCTTTAATCTTAAGCATCTCAGCCATGCGTGCTGTGCGGTTCAGTGATCTATCTAACTTGAGATCAATACTTTTTTGAATAATTTGGTGAATGACATTGCTTACTTGCCTGTTCACTTCATTGATCATCACATCGGAATATTGTGTAGCGTAAGTATCTGGCATGGACTGATAGGGAACCAGTCCATATTTTTCTACCAATTGAGGAAGGTAGTTGCTCCATCCGCCGTCGCTCACGCGCCCGATCTCAGCACGAACTTCTCTATAGATTTCTATTTCAGTCGAGAATTTTTCAGCTGCAAGCATTGCTTCTACTAGTCGAGTGTTTGATTTTTCTAACATATCGAAAAAATGCACAAAGTTAGTTGAGAATTTAAACTCCGGGAGAACTAATCCTGCTTTGACCATACTTGTTCGATAGACATTTAACTGGGCAAATATCCAACATGTCCCGGAATATGATTGGTCGACAGTATCTGTCGGATAAACGGTCTTGGTGTAAAGAGTATCAAACTTTAGAACTTCATTGTTCAGTGCCACTGCTTCAAATCCGTAGTTTGCTGTGGCGTCACGCACTCGTCGTTCTGATGGGGTCTCCGTGCTCTTGATATCATCAAGTTTCGACATGACCCAAAGTGGATTGAGCGATGCTCCTAATATGTCTTTGCATTCGCCGGAAGCGAAAGCAGAGTTTGTAATGACCGAGACGAAACAAAAGAAAATAAAAAATACAATGGACGCAGAAATCCCCTTGATCATTCTTCCCCCTATTTTTATTACCCCATTATGTGTAAAAGCAACACATGTGCCAGGGGCTAAAAACAGCCGGGACCTTCCGAGCTCCTGGAGAAGGCTCTTGTAGATAAAGAAATTTTTTGTAAGATTTGGAATTTAATTCAAGAAAAGTTTAAATAAATAACATGAAGTTCATAAATATGAAGAAAACTTAAATGTGATATTTTCTCAAAACATTGATCGCCGATTTAAATCCAATCTTTACGATTCGACTTAAAATTTCTGGATTCAGAGAAAAATGATCTACAAAGAACATTTCATAATTTTCACCGCGCGGATGAATATAAATATAATCGATGTCGCGTTTGTAATTCACTTTGCGACACATGATTTCTAAAAGTTTTTCGCCATGTTCTGGTGGCAGACCATTTTCTTTGAAATAGCCATTCACGGTGCTGATCAATGTACGAATATCTTCGCGTGCCTCGAGGCCGCGTGCAATTTTTTGCTCAACCACTTGATACAGGGCTTGGTTCATGATCAAAGGCAAACCAAACTGGCTCAGAGAGCCAACTTCTTCTGTGTATTCGTATGGCTGAATTGAATAACTCGCGATGATCAAATCTGCGCCAACATCTTTAGCGACATGGGTTGAAAGGGTTTCTCTAATCTCTCCATCAAAATAATAGATCATTTTGCCTTGAGAATTTTTAATGGGGTAGGGAGCAAAAACAGGTGGCAAGCTCATCGATGCCGCGACGGCGTCACTGATGGAAACATCATTGTAATAAGAAATGGAGGGATCTTTTTTGGTGGTATTAGTGGACGGGCCAAAAATAGCTTTTCTGGAATAATCTAAAAATGTCGCTACAGCATAAAACTCGGCACCAAGTTCTGAAAAGGAATTTGTGGGCAGTACGTATTTTCTTAAATAGCGTTCAAGACTGCGGGTGGTGAATAACCCGTTTACTTTAAAATTGTTTTTGAGAGCTGCTTCGAAGCCTCCTGAGATAAGATTTTTTCGTTTAAATAAGCTTAAGATAGTTCCAAGCTTCGGTTGATTGGCAGAGAAGATGTCGAAGTAGCTGATTGGCTTGATCCGAGATTTTTTGGTCGGCCTCTTAACAAGGCCTGCTCCCATCTGAAAGCTTGCGACTATATCCTCAATGCTATGTCCGGCAGCGAGTAAAGCCGAAATAAATGCACCGGCGCTTGATCCCACGTAAGTTTTGATCGCCATGGGGTCATGAGCAAGTGAGCTTTCTTCCACTTGTTCTCTGGTGCCTCCAGCAAATTTGAAGCCCTTTTCTTGAAGGGCTATACAAACCCCAACGTGAAAGGCGGCGGCTTTGACTCCGCCTCCACTAAGGACGAGAGCGATTTTTTTCTTATTTTTGAGCCTAATCACGGTTGTTCCCTTAATTGTATTTTACAAATGGCCGCTCGGTGTTATTCTTTGAATAGTCAAAGGGGGCTGCCAATGGCATCTCAAAACTGGATTCCGCTTTTTGAATACTCAAGTAAATATAATATTAGCTTATCCACATTAAGACGTCGCATTAAAAATAATGCCATCCTCTTTAAATTAGATGGCGGCAAATATTTTATTCTCGATGGCGATGAGATTGGCGCGCCGATGAGCTACGCGCCTGCCCACGTTCCACTCCAGCACATGAAAACTCAATCGTCCACATACGCCGCTCCGCTTCCCATTTCTGCAAGCCATTCTGATAACTATATTGAAGCTTCGGTTTTGACTTCTGCCAATCGTTTGGTCGAAGAGCTTAAATCTGCGTATGCCAAGATTCTGCAAGAAAAAGAAGAGCAAATAGGTATTCTAAAAGAGCAAATTTTAGATCTGAATATGTTGGTGAATCTTTTAGAAAAACAATCTGATCAATACGTCGCACAAAAAGCTGCGGATGAAAAAAAAGCTCAGAGCCTAAGTAGCTCTGAGCAAAATATCGATAACTTTTATTTTCCCGAAATTGATAACTAAAAAAGCTTAAGCTGCGCCTGCAACCAGGCGATTTTTACGTTTTCCGCCGGCCGTTCCACTCGCGATGCCAATTTCTTTCACGTGGTGGTAAGAAACTTTTCTCTCAAGAGCCACATCGAGAACTTCAAAGATACTCTTCACAGGAATGAAGTTTAGTTTCTTTCTAAATTCTTCAGGGATCTCTTCTAAGTCTTTCACATTACGGAAAGGAATCAAAACATCCTTAACCCCGTGTCTCATCGCGGCCAAAGATTTTTCTTTGAGTCCACCGATGGGAAGAACTTTTCCGAGCAGAGTCACTTCACCTGTCATCGCGACATCTCTTCGCACAGGAATCCCGGTGATTAAACTCACCATAGCTGTGGTCAAAGTGATTCCGGCTGAGGGACCATCTTTGGGGATAGCTCCTGCGGGAAGATGAATGTGAATGTCATAATCGGTAAAGAAACTATCAGGAATGTTGAAACCTTCTGCATGGCTCTTGATAAAACTTAGAGCTGCAGATGCTGATTCCTTCATGACGTCTCCAAGCTGCCCAGTCAAAGTCAGATGACCTTTGCCCTTCATTTTGGTGGCCTCGATGTAGAGAATCTCTCCGCCCACTTGTGTCCAAGCAAGACCGGTTGCGACTCCAACTTCATTTTTTTCCATGATATCTTCATGCATGTGTTTCTCAGCACCTAAGAGTTTTTCAACAACTTTGGCCGTGATGATAACTTTTTCTTGTTTACCTTGAGCTACGTCTTTAGCAATTTTTCGGCATACGCTACCAATCTCACGCTCGAGATTACGTAAGCCTGCTTCACGAGTGTAGCTAGAGATGACCTTAGCTAAACCCTCGTCTGTGAACTCAATGTTATTTTCAGTGATTCCGTTTTCTTCCATTTGCTTTTTCACAAGATACTTGCGAGCGATAATTAATTTTTCTTCTTCGCTGTATCCAGAGAGCTGAATGATTTCCATTCGATCTCTTAAAGCCTGAGGAATAGTTTCGAGCACGTTAGCAGTTGCAAGGAACATGACATTGCTCAAATCGAAATCTAAATTCAGATAGTGATCACGGAAAGTTGAGTTCTGCTCAGGATCCAAAACTTCGAGCATCGCCGATGAAGGATCACCTTTGAAGTCTGCACCCATCTTATCGATTTCATCGAGCAGAAAAATAGGATTGTTGGTTCCAGCTTGTTTAAGTGCTTGTGCAATTTTCCCGGGCATCGCTCCAACATAAGTGCGTCTGTGTCCACGGATTTCAGCTTCGTCTTTGACTCCGCCGAGTGAGATGCGTACAAACTGACGGCCCATCGAACGTGCAATGCTTTTTCCAAGAGAAGTTTTACCAACTCCAGGGGGACCTGCGAAACAAAGGATGGGACCCTTCATTTTGTGTTTGAGCTTTCGGACGGCCATGAATTCTAAAATACGATCTTTGATTTTTTTCAAATCAAAATGATCTTCATCTAGAATAGCTTGCGCTCTTTCTAAATCAAAATTGTCTTCAGATGATTTAGACCAAGGCATATCCACTAACCAGTCAATATAGGTTCTGACCATAGTAGCTTCAGAGGCATCGGGATGCATTCTTTCCAGGCGAGAAACTTGCTTCAGAGCTTCTTTCTCGGTGGCTTCGGGCATATTGCAGGCTTCTACCTTTTCACGTAATTCGTCTATTTCCTCCGCCTTAGAATCTTGTTCGCCAAGTTCAGATTTGATAGCGCGTAATTGTTCACGCAAGAAATATTCTTTCTGTGAGCGAGTCATTTCGTCTTTAGCTTGTGATCGGATGCGTGCTTGCATAGCGAGCAATTCTAATTCTTTCACTAAGAAATCGTTGACGAGTTTTAATCTCTCACGATGATTTATGGTTTCAAGAATCGATTGTGCATCAATAACTTTTAATCCCAAGTTGCTGGCGACTAAATCTGCAATGCGACCGGGATCAGTGACATCTTCTAAGATCATCAAAATATCAGGTGAGAGAACTTTGCCGAGAGAAATAATTTTCTCAAGATTTTCTTTCACTGTTCTGATCAGGGCTTCCACTTCAATACTAGGTACAGTGGATGATCCTTCCTCAAGCTTTGTGACTTTCACCACATAGTGAGGTTCGGTTTGCGCGAAGCTTTCAATTTTGCCTTTCGCGACACCCTGAATGAGAATTTTCACTCGTCCATCGGGGAGTTTCTTCATTCGCATGATCATTGCGATTGTTCCGACATTGTAGATGGTGTCGGCCGAAGGATTCTCTTCAGTGATTTCTTTTTGAGAAGCCAAGAAGATGAGTCGGTTTTTATCTAGCAATGCTTCTTCCACTGCTTTTACGGAAGCATCTCTGCCTACGAAGAGCGGGAGTACAGAGTATGGAAAGACAACGATATCCCGTACCGGCAGCATGGGCATTGTTTCAGGAATCTCAAGTGATTTGTCGTCGAAAGTCATTTTGTGTGCCTCCAAAAGAGTCAGTTGTTTCTAAGTACTTCATCGGAGCTGATTAAAAATTAATAAGCGAAATGAGCGGAATTCTACCTCTGGACCACATTTCCGGTCTCTTGCTCTGCCAAGAATTTGGCGGCTTCAACAATAACCCACGACCTTAGACGAGATTTACTTCGTAATTTAAAATTGCCGTGCCAAATGTCTAGCTCGTGCATACAATAAACGGAAGATCTCATGGGGATGAGATTGATTTTTTCATAGGGGGATATGGATATGCCTGCAAAAATGAAAGTCGTTCCGACTTCAAAACCACAACCATCTAAAAAGATGGCTAAGATTACTCCTGCATTGATTCTCGATTGTAAAAAGAAATTATTAGAAACGAAAACCGAGATTCTAAATCGTTTTGCGCAAATGCGATTAGAGATTGTCGTTCTGGAAACGACGGGTGATGAAGCAGACATGTCGAGCCGTCATATTGCTGAGCAAAGTTCTCTCGCGATGAATTCACGATTGCGAAATCAGCTTCTAGAAATCGAAAATGCTTTAGATAGAGTCGAACGCGGAGCCTACGGCAATTGCGAAGAGACAGATGAGCCTATCGAGCCTCAAAGACTACTTGCCATTCCATGGACGCGGTTGAGCATCGAAGGTGCCGAGATCCGCGAAGCTATCAATCGCAAATACGCTAAATAACTTTAAGAAAAAAAATACGCCGTACTTTTTAGAGTACGGCGTTTCCATTTGTAATTCTCAATATGCAAATACCCGTTCTTTGTGTTCTTGCTCTTCTTTGCAAGTGATGCACATGGTGGCGACAGGTCGAGCTTCAAGGCGTTTAGCCTCAATGTCTTCTTCGCAGCAATCGCAAACGCCGTAAGAGCCATTTTCGATTTTCCCCAAGGCCCCCTCGATTTTCAAAAGCAAAACTCTCTCGCGGTCACGTAGTCTCAGGGTCAAATTTTGAATGACCCCGCTCACTGCTAGATCGGCTTCGTCAGCTAGATCATCTGGGCTATGTGAAGCCTCTTCTCTGATTAGCTTCCGAGTGTTATTGAGAAGCTCCTCTTTTTGGAACACGAGTAACTTTCTAAACTTATCCATTTCTTTCGCACGCATGGTTTCCCCCCCTAGCGTAAAATGTTGATAGCGAAACTGGAACTGCTAAAACCCCCCTAAACGATAATAACGTACAGACTTTGTAAGTTTTGTATTCTGACCATGTATTTATGTCACTAAAAAAATACAAGAACAGACAACTTTAATTGAGTCATTTTTAATGCCCTGTTCCAAAATCCTCTTGATTTTAGTCTAGGGAGACTCGTTGTCTGCTTTGACGATTTGACCGTTGCGAACGGTTAGTGGAATAAGGTTTTTTTCTATATCCCGAGATTGTGTCATGTTGAGAAAACCCAGAGCGCCTGGCACACGGCTGGCTCTAGCTAGATTTTCGCGCATAGAATTTCGGGAAGAAATACTGGAAGTTTGCAGAACGGAAATTAGAATTTGGGCAGAATCAAAGCCCTGAATCTCGAAAACATCGGGGCTGTAACCAAACTGATTTTGAAAATCTGCTGTGAATTTTTTTGTGGTTGAACTCGTGTCCTGGGTAAAAAATTCGTCAATAAAAAGGGAGTGATCCACAAATTTTGCAGCTCTATCCAAGGTCTGTGAAGTGTTCCAAAGATTGGTTCCGATCAAAGGAATTTTATCGACGTCGTTGTATGAAAGCATTGGCGCTATTTGTCCCAAGGCTTTTGGACTATCCGGAATAAAGATCGCATCGAAATCCACAATCGGAGGGAGAATATCTTTCGGTGATTTCTCTTTGGTGCCTTTTTTTGTTTGTTCCTTTTTCCAATCTTGCAGTCGAACTTTTAATTCTGGACCTCGGTCCTCATCAAAATAATATGTGCCCACTAAACGTTGGACCGCATGCCTGAAGTCAGTTTCATTTGGAGCATAAGTTTGAGCCGCGGTGATTTTCCCACCGCGAGATCGCACATAGTCCCAAAAAGCAGAAGCGTATTCCGTTCCGTAAGCATCGTTAGAATAGATAATCGCAAATTTTTTGTATCCGCGAACTTCCATGGCGTACTTCACGAGGGCGCGCATTTGCATATCTGGTGTTAGATTATTTCTGAAAATGAAGTTTCCAATTTCGGTCAGACCTTGTTTTTGCGAAAGTGTGATATTTGGAACACCCAACTCTTGAGCCCTTTGAGAAACCACTTGTGCCGTTTTAGCAGCGATATCTCCGATGATCGCAACCACATGATCTTCGGTCACCAATCGATCAACAGCTTGTTTCACAACTTCAGGATTGCCTTCGCTATCCACAACCGCGAGTTTTACTGGAGAACCACTGTGACCAAAAACCCCGGCCGCCATTTCTATGCCACGTAAAACTTTATAGCCTTGGGCTGAATATTTGCCCGTGAGAGGTAAAATCACGCCGATAGTGTTAGAATCAATACGTTCTTGAGATTCAACAAACGCGTGGTACTGCTGAGCTTTCAGAGCATATTCGGAATTAGGAAACTTTGTGGTTACAATATCAAACTGTGCTTTGGCGGCAGGCCAAGATTTAGCTTCGTAGTTTAAAACGCCAATACGAAATCTCGCCGCGGCTTCGGCATCTGTAAATTCGGGTTGATCAACTACACTCTGCAGTTGTGCCTGACTAAAGTTAGTACGAATCATTTCTTCAGCTGTCATCTGAAGATTTTGACGGTCCTGTGGTGTTCGGCGAAAAGTTTTAGCTAAAAGAATTTCTCTGAGAGCATCAACATTCATTCCACGCGGCAGTTTTAATTTAGATGAAAGTTCTAGAGCTTGAGCATTGAGATTCAGATCAGAGGCGGAAAGAACTTTGCCGGCTTCCGGATATTTAACTTTGTATTTTGAAATCAAAGCGAGGGCTTCTTCACCGTGGCCCAATTGTGATTGGCACTGAGCCGCTCCCACCAACGCTTTCGCGTAGTGTTCTGAATAGCTTCGGCTGTCCACAACCGCCATCCAGTAACGGTAAGCTTTGAAAAAGTCAGCTTGTTCGTAGAAAATTTCTCCAACCAAGAAATAAGACTCATTGGCCAAATCGACGTTTGGATAAGCTTGAACTATATGACTTAATTTTTTGAGTGCTTCTTGAGTTTTCTTAGCATGATAAAGATCAACAGCTTCGCGATATTCTTTTTGCGCTTTCGGTGGCGCTTTTAAAGCGGCTGGTTTGGCTTGGGGCTCCGTTGGAGCGGTGGAGCACGAATTTAAAATCAATACTGCCAATAACCCTAAACCAATTTTCTTAATCATGAATTCCTTGGGAGATTTTTAATCTTGTCCTTATATTGTTTTTTCAAAGGAGTGTCTTCCCCGAGTTGATCAAATTTCTTGAGGAGCTCTTTGCCCTCACTTGAAAGATGATTGGGAACATCGACGACTACTTTGACAAAGATATCACCCGCGCCAAAACCGCCGAGATGTGGAAAACCTTTGCCCTTTATTCTAAAGACTTTTCCGCTCGCAGTGCCAGCAGGAATTTTCAAAGATACGCTTCCGTTTAAAGTATGCACGCTGGTTTCGGTTCCAAGCGCTGCTTCAGTAAAACTTATGGGAAGTTCACAAACGACATCGTCATTTTGTCTTTCAAATAAAGCATGTTCCAAAAGTTGAATCACAACATACAAATCCCCTGGAGTTCCTCCTTGGGGTCCAGCGTCACCTTCATTTTTTAATTTAAGTCTTTGGCCAGTGTTCACTCCAGCAGGAACGCTAACCGAAAGTTTTGAAGCGGATTGAACAACCCCTTCACCGTGACAAGTGTTGCAGGGATCTTTTATGATTTGGCCTGAACCTCCGCAATGTGTGCAAGGTCTAGAGACTGCAAAGAAGCCTTGCTGAAATCGCACTTCACCCTGGCCGTGACATTGGGTGCAAGTGGTTCGCCCAGACCCGGATTTGCTTCCTGATCCTTTGCACGTGTTGCAACTCTTGTTGCGCATGAAATTGATTTGTTTTTCGCTGCCGATTGCAGCTTCTTCGAAACTTACATTTAAAGTGTATCTTAGATCGGCTCCCCGAGGTTTCCCGCGTTCACGTCTACCGCCTCCGCCTCTTTGGCCTCCGCCGAAAATATCGCCGAAAACGTCATTGAAAAGATCTTGGAACCCGCCGGCGTCTCCACCGAATCCTTGACCGCCAAATCCACCGCCGCCCATTCCTGAGCCCGCGTGGCCAAACTGATCATACATTTGGCGTTTTTTATCGTCGCTTAAAACTTCATAAGCTTCGGAGACTTCTTTGAATTTATTTTCGGAAATTTTATCTCCGGGGTTTTTATCCGGGTGATATTGCATTGCGAGTTTGCGATACGCTTTTTTTAATTCATCGCCCGATGCTGTTTTCACAACAGACAAAACTTCGTAGTAATCTCTTTTAGCCATTTTACTTATTCGCCTTTTGAGGAGTTGACCATGACTTGTGCGGGTCGGATGACTTTACCGTGTAGCTTGTAAGCTTTTTTATAAACTTGGGTTACGGAATTTGGGGGAAATTCGGGACTGTCCAATGAGCCAAGGGCTTCATGAATCTGAGGGTCAAAAACTTTTCCATGACTCTCAACTTCTTCCACTCCGAATCGATCAAAAACTTTCTTGAACTGATTCACGATTAAAGTGACACCATTTTTGAAAGATTCCATTGTTTCAGGTTTCAATTCAGAATTTGCGGCTCGCTCGAGATCATCCAAGATATTTAGAAATTCTCGCAAAATGGGTTCGGATCCAAACTTCACCAGATCAGAACGTTCCTTGAGCATTTGTTTTCTATAGTTATCAAAATCAGCACGCAGATAGAGATATTGCTTTCGCAACTCAGTGTTTTCCGCTTGGAGTTTTGCAATTGAATCAGACGAAGCGTTCATCGAAGAGTCGCCAGCTTCATCGCCGCCAACCGTAGCTTCAGTAGCTACTTCGTCGGGCAAGTTGAATACATTGTCGGTATTTGGATCATTTTTTTTTGTATTTTCAGACATAACACCTCATTCCCGAATATGGTTTTACTTGGCCTTTTTGTCAACTGCGCTGGGGTCTTTAAGGTAGGTAAATTCCTCAAAAACCTGGTTGGAGAGGAGAATTCCTTCATCTGTGAGTCTGAGATGGTTTTCATCCTCTTTTGCCCAACCTCTACCAACCATCTTTTTGATGCTTTTTTCTGCAAAAGTGGGAAAGCTTAAACCAAACTTTGTCAGGAACTTCTCATAACTGATGCCTTCTTTTTTCCTCAGCGAAGTGTGGCTGTAATCTGTGAGTGCTTGATTCTGCGCTAAATTCTCATGGAGATCGTCTTTTTTCCAAGAGACCAGATCCTCATCCGTGTTCTTCACGTATTGATCGATGCCACGCGGATTCCAGAATCTTGTGCCCCATTCATTCCAATGCATGTAACTGTGACTCGAGAGGCCTATTCCCCAATATTCGTCATCATTCCAATAGAGCATATTGTGTTTGCTCTCAGCTCCCGGCTTTGAAAAATTACTGATTTCATAACGAGAGTGCCCATGTTTTTCAAGTTCATTTTTTATAAGTGTGAACATCTCCACTTGAATTTCATCGAGCGGTCTGCCTTTAGCCATGGGATTTGATTCTGGAACTGTGAGGCAATAGGGGCTCACGTGGGGTGGTTCAAAACTATTGATAATTTCCAAATCTTTTTTCAAGCCAGTCATGTCTTGTTTTGGTAGCGCAAAGAGCAGATCAACAGAGAAATTTAAGTTATGTTTTTTGAGTAGTTCCAGTGTCATGAGCGTATCTTTGGCAGAATGTTTTCGATGCGCGATTTTTAGAATTTCCTCGTCAAACGTCTGGGCGCCAACGGAAAATCGATTGAATCCCATTTCACGCAACTGCAATAAATTATCTTCGTTGGTCGTCGCAGGATTTATTTCGAGAGTGACTTCTGTGTCGGTTGGAAGAGCTTCGCGTGAAAGTGTGAATCCTTCTTCATGCAAAACAGAAATGATGCGGCCCAGAAGTGGTGGACTCAAGAGTGACGGAGTGCCTCCACCAAAATAAAGTGTATCAAGTTTTCTTGGTCCGATGTATTTTGATCTAGTCCGCACTTCCTTCTCCACCCTCGAAACATAGTCTTCGGGTTTGAGGATTTGAGAGAACTCGTAGGTTGCAAAATCGCAGTAGACGCACCTTTGGAGACAATAGGGAATGTGAACGTATATTCCAAAACTCATGATGGTGAAGGTAAGGTTTAAGACATGCTCACGCAATATCAATTAAAAAATAAAATGAAAGTATTATTGGTCGAGTCTCACAAAGCCCCTGTGGTGGCTGTTCAGGTGTGGGTGAAGACCGGTAGTGCCGATGAAAAGAAAAAACAAGAAGGTATCAGCCATTTTATCGAACATTTGGTTTTTAAAGGCACCGAGAAGTTTGGTGTCGGTCAGATCGCTCGTGAGATAGAAGGGTCAGGTGGGGAGCTTAACGCTTACACTACATTCGATCACACTGTTTTTCACGTGACTATGTCTAAGAAAGATCTCGAACTGGGAATGGACGTTTTATCCCAAATGATGGGATTTCCGAAATTTGACGACGAAGAGATCAATCGCGAACGCGAAGTGGTCATTGAAGAGATCAAACGATCCTTCGATAATCCTAACCAAGTTGCAAGCCAGCAGCTCTTTTCCACTATTTTTAAAAAACACCCTTATGGAATTCCCATCATTGGTTATGAAAAAAATATTCGTGAAGTGACTCGCAAACGGCTCATGGATTATTATTTCGCACGCTACGTTCCATCGAATATGACTTTGGTCATCACTGGCGATTTTGAAAAGCCCGAGTTGAAAAAACTCGTCACAAAATACTTTGAACCTTTCAAAAAGAATCGCCTCAAGAAAATTAAACGCGCTAAAGATCCCAAACAAAAACAGCTGGTTTATAATTACAAACAAACGGATTTTAAAGACGCGCATTTAAATATCGCTTTCAAAGCTCCCGGTATGGCGAGCAAAGATATTGCTGCTCTCGACATGCTTGGAATGGTTTTAGGACAAGGGGATAGTTCGCGCTTAGTGCAACGTCTGCGTTTGCAAAAGCCACTCGTTGTTTCAGTTGGCGCTGGCGGCTATCATCCTCTAGATCAAGGGCTCTTTGCGGTATTCCTGAATATGGAAATCGGTAATATCAAAGAAGTTTTTGCGATCGTCCAAGAGGAGCTCGAGCAAATAATTACAAAGCCTGTTGAGAAAGACGAATTGGAACGCGCGAAATTAAACACGCAGTCTGATGAAGTCTATGGGTTAGAAACTGTCGACGGACTTGCACGCAAAGTGGGATCTTTCCAAACAATGCTGGGAGATCCAGAGCATTTGGAAAAATATCTAAAGCAGGTCTCTAAACTCACTTCTTCAGATTTATTGCGAGTGGCGAGAAAATATCTCGCTCCACATAACTTAAATGTGACATTGCTTCTAAATAAGGCAGACGAGCCTAAGTTCACGCAAAAAGAGTTTTTTGAGACAGCCAAGACTTTAGAAAAAAATCTAAAAGCAAACTTAAAGAAAAAGCTTAGAATTAAAACTGTTAAAATTACCAAATCTCCGGAAATAAAAGTCCCGTTAAAACTTAAATCAAGCGAGTCGGAAATTGTGAAACACACTTTTTCCAATGGCGCACGATTGATCATGAAGCGAAATCCCGAAATTCCGGTGATGAGTTTAAAACTTGCATTTCTTGGTGGCGGCAGATTCGAATCAGACACGAACGGTGGGATCACAACTCTTCTTTCCAACACTTGGACGGGTGGAACCGAAAACTTTACGGAAGAGCAGATTGCTACCAAAGTTGAAAGTGCCGCAGCTTCCCTCTCAAGTTTTGGTGGAAGAAATAGTATTGGCCTTTCTCTTGAGTGCATCAAAAGCTATTTTGGTCAGATCAAAGATGTATATGCCGATGTGGTTTTAAAACCCACATTTCCACAAAGCATTGTTGAGCGTGAAGCAAAACTTCAGCAGCATCATTTGAAAAGCAGAGTGGATAATCCCTCGAGCCTAGCTTCGCAGAAATTCATGGAGAACATGTTCAAAGGTCATCCTTATTCGCGCGATGCTTTAGGCACAGAGAGGTTCTTGACTCAAGCTCGTGATCAAGAAGTTAAAAACTTCTTTGAATTTACCAAGAATTCCAAGAATGCTGTATTTGTGGCGACGGGCGACTTTGATGAAAAAGAAATGATCGCTTTCATAGATAAAATCTCAAATGGAATGAATAAAGGTCCACGATTAGACAAGAAATTCGCCGTACCTGAACTTGCTGAATCTCGAGAAATTTTTTCTCCTCTGAAGAAAGAACAGACTCACATTATTTTAGGTTATCGCGGAATTTCATTGAGTGATGAAAGACGATTTACTCTCGATATTATTCAAGCGATCCTTGCTGGTCAAGGTGGCCGATTGTTTATGGAACTAAGAGACAAAGCGTCACTCGCTTACACCGTGGCTCCTATTCATTTGAATGGTGTGGAGACTGGATATTTTGGCGCATACATTGGTTGTTCTCCAGAAAAAGGCGCAAAAGCTGTGCGCATGTTGAACGAAGAATTCCATAAGATCGCTACTATTCAACCTGCCTTGGAAGAAATTGAGCGAGCAAAAAGATATTTGATTGGCCAAAATCACATTGGCTTGCAGAGAAATAGCGCACAAGCTAACTCGATTTTATTTGATGAGATTTACGGAATTGATAGCAACGAAGCTTTTCATTACGCTGATTTCTTAACAAAAATCACTCCAGAGCAAGTGCACAAACTAGCAAAAGAATTGTTCACGCAAAAAAACATTTCGGTAGCATTTGGAGCACGAGATCCATGGGCAGAAGGTTCAAAGAACTAAAACTCCGTGGGTGATCTTGCCGATCCCGCCTTGCTCGATATCGTATCGGCTATTATGGTCGATTAGGCGGGCGGCATGAACCCACGCTTTAAATATTGAAAGTTTGGCCAATCTACGGACTCTAGGCTAGTTCTTCTCTCGTGTTTTGACACAAGACAGCCGATTTGAGATAATGAAAGCAAGGAAACTTAGACCCTATGATCAAGAAGATAGATCTAGTCCAAAAGTCTTCAGAGTTTTTCAAGGATCGCGTGAGCGATGTGATTTCACGCAAAAAATTTACCACAACTGAAGTTGCGGAGTTTTACGTGGTGGATCTTTTGGATCGCTATATTGTGACCGCAAATCTCTTCGATAAAGAAGATGCCCAGCATCATCTTCAGACTGAACCTCTTGCGATTCAACTTCTTAACGCTCAGGCTCCAGGAGTTTCAGGGACTGAGAAAATCAGACTGCTTAAAAAACTTGGTGATAGCTCACTATATATCAGCGGATTTTTCACTAATTCACTAAGCCGTAAAGTAGTAGATCTTGAATATTATCGGGATATGGGAGCACTTGCTTACCGCAACCTTGCGGATAGCATTCGTGAGGAATCCTTTCACGATCTCTATCATGAGCTTTATTCAAAGTTTTCAGACTTCGTTGAAGTTTTGAGCGAGGTCAGTCATGAGTTTTTAGGTCAAAACGATCAAAGCCTCCTCCAAGTCTATGAGACCTATCTCAAGACAGGTAGCGAGGCGGCAAAAAAACATCTTATGGATAAGGGACTTCCCGCGCCTCCGCTTGCATTAGGAATCAAAGACAAGATAAATAAGAGCTGATGTTTAATCTCAGTTTTGGCGAAATCATGGTTTTGTCCGCAATTGGTCTGCTTGTGCTTGGGCCCAAGCAATTGCCTCAGGTTGCAAAAGTTCTCGGGCGAACCTACAGCGAATTTAGAAAAGCTTTTCACGACGTGACAAATGTGGTGAAGACGGAAATGCATGCAGACATTTTTAAAAAATCAATGACCCACACAATTGCGGGAAGTTTGGTGTCTGATTCCAAATCTCGTTCCGTCAGTAAAATTGTCGATGTGATCACAGAAAATTCTTCTGAAAATAAATTATCTAAAGCGTCAAAATCAATAGATGAAGTCATGCGGGAATTAGGCAAGTGAGCGAATCAACTGAAGAGCATAAAACTGCGCCGCTGACGGATCATCTAGCAGAACTTCGTCACCGATTGATCAGGGTGCTAGTCATTTTGCTGGCGGGATTTGGACTTTGTTACGGATTCAGTGACAAACTTTTCAATGTTCTTCGCGCTCCGATTTTACCTTTTTTACCCGATGGGGAAAAGGGACTTCACTATATTGGTGTTTTTGAAAAATTTATGGCTCACGTGAAAGTGAGTTTTCTGGGTGGCGTATTTCTGACGTCGCCATTGTGGCTGTACCAAGTTTGGAAATTTATTGCGCCAGGTCTGTATTCTCGAGAGAAAAAATTTGCTGCGGGATTTCTAGCTTCGGCAGTGTTTTTATTTTTAGCTGGGGCAAGCTTTGCTTATTTTGTTGTCTTGCCCTTTGCATTTAAATTTCTCATTGGCTTTGGAGGTGACGTAGATAAACCACTCATCACCATCAGCGAGTATCTTGATTTCATCCTGAAATTTTTTATTGGCTTCGGCGTGATGTTTGAACTTCCCGTGGTTCTCACTGCTCTTGGAGCCATGGGTGTCATTGATCACTTGTTTCTAAAGAAAAATCGCAGATGGGCGATTCTTCTTATGGCTGTTGGTGCCGCAATTATTACTCCTCCAGATGCCGTGAGTATGATCGCGCTTCTTGTTCCTTTGTTATTGCTTTACGAGATGAGTATTTTGCTCGTTAAATTTTTTGCACCTAAAGCAACCGTTTAAACTTTCCTTCTTTATTGAAACATAATGAAGACATCTGAAATATCTCCGACATTTCCACAATCCAAACCGGTTACTTTGAAATCAATTTGATCGTTGATTGGCAGATAGTTTGAAATATCCACAGGTGCAACTTGCACGGTTCCACTCGTACCAAAAGAAACGAATGGTACGGCCTGCCCGTTTATAGTTATGGGGCCGGTTGAACTGTCGGAGGAATTATTGGGATTTGCAAAAGGAACAGAGTCAGAAGATCCTTCTGCAACATATTCTTTGCCTTTTGTTGCTGAATTGATTTCTAAAAATAAAAAGTTATCAACAGACATCGGGATATTACCGGCTGAATTTCCGCCCATCATAACGTTACGTTGACCTTGCAATGTGAATTTCAATTCGCCTACTGCGCCCACGGCAATTGCGGACCCATCAAACACGGAATCAATTACTTTCGGAGCTGCGTTAGCATGATTGAGATCATGGCTGCGAGCCACGATGTCTTGTCTTGCACTTAGCCAGTTGCTGGAAGCGATAGATCCTCCACTTGCACTCACAACTTGATTTATGACATGCACAAAGTAACAAACTTGATTTTTATCGCGTGCAGGAATGACAAGTGGGGAGTTAGAAAGTATTAATTCTTGGTAACTTTGGCAGGCGACCGTTTGAGGAACGCAACTTTCACCGTCATAAACGTAATTAGGTTGGCAGGTCGGAATAGGCCCGGGTGTAGGAATCGGCAACGGGACAATGGGTACGGTTGGCGATGCTGTTGCTGTAGCTGCGTTTTTTACAATGTTTGATGGTGTTGAGCAGTTTTGATAATTCACCACAACGAAGAAAGTAAAAAATACCAGAATTACGACTTTACCCTTGTTCATGAATTCCCCCCGGAATAAGTTTACACTTCTATGAAGGAGCAAGTTTCGTGCTTAGGTTGTTGAGGGTAAGACCGTCATGAAGAGGATGAATTGACTAACGAATTTGCATATGTCTAAAGACTGGTCAAAAAAATAGGACTTTTAAAGCTTTATAGGCAGCGCCACAGAGGTTTTTAGATCACAATATTTTCTTTATAAAGACCAAAAATATCTCTGAGGGCGTGGCTAATTTCACCTAAAGTAACTTTATTTTCTAAAGCGGTTACAAAGAGAGGGACAAGATTTTGTGTGCCTTTCGCTGCGATCTTGATTTCGGTGAGAGATTTCTCAACAAGTTTTTTATTTCGCTTGGTTTTGTATTTTTTAAGTCTGGCCACTTGCGTTTTCTCTAAGCCGGGAGGAACTTTTAAAATCGGTGTTTTGAAGGTGGCCTTTTCAATATAGGAATTCACACCCACAATTATTTCTTCTTTGGCATCTACTTTTTTCTGAAAATCGTAGCTCGAGTTTTGAATTTCTTTTTGAATAAATCCAGTTTCAATTGCCCTAATCACACCACCCATTTTTTCAATGCGTTCGATGTAATCGAGAGCCGCTTTTTCGATTTGATCTGTGAGATTTTCAATATAATAACTTCCACCGAGGGGATCGACTACATCGGGAGCACCGGTTTCGTTGGCAATAATTTGTTGGGTTCTCAAAGCTAAAGTTGCCGCTTCAGCAGTAGGGAGTCCAAGCGCTTCATCTTTAGAATTAGTATGCAGACTTTGTGTTCCGCCCAACACAGCCGCGAGGGCTTGAAGGGAAACTCGAACCACATTGTTTTCTGGCTGTTGCGCCGTGAGAGTTACTCCAGCAGTTTGGGTGTGAAATCGAAGTAGCCAGCTTTTGGGATTCTTTGCTTTGAATCTTTCGCGCATGATTTTTGCCCAGATTCTACGAGCTGCTCTAAATTTTGCGATCTCCTCAAAAAAATTATTATGAACGTTGAAAAAGAAACTTAGGCGCGAAGCAAAATCATCGACATCTAGACCTGAATCAATCGCCGCTTGAACGTAGGTGATTCCATCCGCAAGAGTGAATGCCACTTCTTGAATCGCCGTCGCACCAGCCTCTCTGATATGGTAACCGCTGATGCTGACTGTGTTCCATTGAGGGACATTGTCTTTGCAGAACGAAAAAATATCGGTTATGAGACGCATGCTTTGTTTCGCTGGGTAAATATAAGTGCCGCGAGCGATGTACTCTTTTAAAATATCATTCTGAATGGTCCCTTTAATATCTTTGAGCGAAACTTTTTGTTTCTTAGCCACGCAGATATAAAGTGCCAGGAGAATTCCCGCCGTCGCATTGATGGTCATGCTGGTTGAAACTTTATCTAAGGGAATTCCGCGAAACAAAGTTTCCATGTCTTCAAGAGACGAAATTGCTACTCCCACTTTTCCAACTTCGCCACGTGACATGAGATCATCGGAGTCATAACCCATTTGTGTGGGCAGATCAAAAGCGACACTAAGTCCCGTTTGACCTTTTTCCAAAAGCATTTTGTAACGTTTGTTACTTTCGAAAGCATCGCCGAACCCCGCATACTGGCGCATAGTCCAATGGCGACCGCGATACATGTCTTTTTGAATTCCGCGAGTGTAAGGATACTCGCCTGGATTACCGAGTTTTTCGGCAAAATCTGCAGGTTGCAAACCATCTTCGGGATGAAAAATAATTTTAGTTGGCTTCGAAGGTGACAAGCACTGCTCCTGATTCGACGGAGGCTCCTTCTTTGACATGGATTTCTTTAATTACGCAATCGTTGATCGCGCGCATTTCGTTTTCCATTTTCATGGCTTCCATAATCAGAATAGGTTTTCCACTCGCAATTTTTTGACCAACCTGAACAAAGATTTTAGAAATCTTTCCAGGCATACCCGCTGAAAGTTTATCTGCATCGCCCATCGTGGAGCCAGCTTTGAGAGATTCGTGAAGCAGACTTTCATCATTGTGAATGGTGACGTTGCGATAACTGTTTCCGGTAAAAATGGTGTAGCCATCTTTGGAGGAAACAACATCCAACATGTAAGATTTGCCGTTGAAAATAAACGAGATGGCGTCATCAAATTCTGTGTAATCGATTTTAGAAATATCGAAAACTTCAGGTTTTTCGCCGGCGGCCTGCAGTTTCACATGCCAATGAGTTTTGGATTCATTGACTTCGACTTTATATTTCTTTCGTTTTACTTCCGCTTCAAAATACATTTCTGCGTTCCTTTTTTAAAATCATGACTAAAAAATTATCTCAGCGAAAGTCTTCGGCCTAGACGTTTCCAATTGCTGACTAAATTCAGATCCCAAATACCTTGCTTCTTATGTTCTTGATAAGCTTCAATCGCCGCCGTGATCAAAAACACGCGATCATCAGTGGTGGAAAAAAGTTTATCGAAGCCGGCAAAGTCTTTGTCAATAAAGTGGGTGGAAAAATCTCCTTTGAGAAACTTTTCGTCCTGCAAAATCTTTTTATGCAAAGGGATATTCGTTTTGATACCGGTTAGAATAAATTCATCCAACGCACGAGCACATCTTTGAATGGCTTTTTGGCGATCAGATCCCCAGGTGCTGAGTTTTGCAATCATGGGATCGTAATGCAACGGAACTGTGTAACGAGGATAAACGTAACTATCCACGCGAGTGAACGGTCCTTGCGGATGACGGCAACGAATGATTTCTCCAGGACTTGGCATAAATGTGATTGGATCTTCTGCGTAAATTCGAACTTCTATGGCCCAACCGCGCTGGACAATATCTTTTTGCTTAAAGCTCATTGGTAGGCCCGCCGCAACGAGAATTTGTTCTTGAACCAAATCAACACCAGTCACAAGTTCTGTGACAGGATGTTCAACTTGCAAGCGAGTGTTCATTTCTAGGAAATAGAATTCTCCCGAATCGATATCGAAAATAAATTCCACTGTACCTGCACCGCAGTAGTTCACGGACTTAGCAGCCTTGACGGCAATCTCACCCATGGCTTCGCGAGTTTTTTGATTCAAAGCCGGTGATGGGGATTCCTCAATGATTTTTTGGTGACGTCTTTGAATTGAACATTCGCGTTCATAGAGATGGATCACGTTCCCGTGACTGTCTCCAAAGATTTGTATTTCAATGTGCTTAGGGTTGGTCACGTATTTTTCAACGTAGACTTTGTCATCGCCAAAATAGTTAAGCGCTTCAGATTTAGCAGCGCGCACGGCACTTTCTAATTCGCCTTCACCAGCAACAAATCGCATGCCTTTTCCGCCACCACCGGCAGAAGCTTTGATCATGATCGGATAGCCGATTTTTTTGACAACGGCACGGACATCTTCCACCGTATTGACCGGTCCATCACTGCCAGGAACAATGGGCACTCCGGCTTTTTTCATAAGGTCTCGAGCAGAAAGTTTATCTCCCATTTTAGAAATAGCTTCGACACTCGGACCAATGAATGTGATTCCTGCTTTTGTGCAGGCTTCAGCAAAATCTTCATTTTCAGAAAGGAAACCATACCCAGGATGAATCGCTTGAGCGCCGGCTTTGAGAGCGACATCAATGATTTTCGGAATATTCAGGTAACTCTCTCTGCTAGGTGCAGGCCCAATGCAATAGGCTTCATCGGCGAATAAAACGTGCAGACTGTTTCGGTCAGCTTCGCTGAACACGGCTACAGTTTGAATGCCCAGCTCTTTACAAGCACGGTGCACACGGATTGCGATTTCACCTCGGTTGGCGATCAGAATTTTCTTAAACATCTTTTCTCCTTAGAGTGGAATGTTTCCGTGTTTGCGTGGGGGATTTGTGTCCCGTTTATTTTTCAACATTTCAAGAGCGTCAATCAATCGTACACGAGTGTATGAAGGTTCGATCACTTCATCGATGTAACCTAATTCAGCTGCTTTATAAGGATTCGCAAACGTTGCGCGATAGTCTTCGACAAGTTTATCTTTCACTGAAGCATCGCCGTTGGCGCGTTTAATTTCTTCGCGGAAAATAATACTTACCGCACCTTCAGGTCCCATGACCGCGATTTCAGCAGTAGGATAGGCCAAATTTACGTCTCCGCGCATGTGCTTTGAACTCATGACGTCATATGCGCCGCCATAAGCTTTGCGAGTGATGATGGTGATTTTGGGAACTGTTGCTTCGGCGTAAGCATACAAGAGCTTCGCTCCGTGACGGATGATTCCGTTATGCTCTTGATTTGTTCCAGGTAAAAATCCGGGAACATCCACAAAAGTAATAATAGGAATATTGAACGCATCACAAAATCGAACAAAGCGAGCAGCCTTGACCGATGCATTGATATCTAAGCAACCCGCGAGTACCATGGGTTGGTTTGCCACAATGCCGACACTTCGACCGTTCAATCGAGAAAATCCAATTAAAATATTGGGCGCGTAATGCTGCTGGACTTCCAAAAAGTAACCTTCGTCGACTACAGTTTTTAAAATGTCTTTCATGTCGTAAGGTTTTTTTGAACTGTCAGGAATCAACGTGTTCAAACTTTCATCAATGCGATCTGGTTTGTCTTTAGCAGGCAAAATGGGTGGATCGTCTATATTGTTAGAAGGTAAGAAATTTAGAAGTTCGCGAATCATGAGTAGACAATGTTTGTCATCTTCACAAGCAAAGTGCGCGACGCCAGATTTAGTGTTGTGCGTTTGCGCTCCACCTAAATCCATCATGCTGACAGTTTCGTGAGTGACGGTTTTAACGACGTCAGGTCCTGTGACAAACATGTAGCTCGTGTCTTTGACCATGAAAATAAAATCAGTGATTGCGGGAGAGTAAACCGCGCCACCAGCGCACGGCCCCATGATGGCAGAAATTTGGGGAATCACACCGCTTGCTAAAGTGTTACGAAGAAAAATATCTGCGTACCCGCCGAGACTTTCCACGCCCTCTTGAATTCGAGCGCCACCGGAATCATTCAAGCCAATCATCGGCGCGCCATTCTTGACGGCCATCTGCATGACTTTGCAAATCTTCTTTGAATTTGTTGAGCTCAAACTTCCACCAAAAACGGTGAAATCCTGGCTGTAAACATAAACCAATTTCCCGTTGATGCGGCCGTAACCGGTGATGACTCCATCACCAGGAATCTTTTTATCTTTCATTCCGAAATCGGAACATCGATGAGTCATGAACCTATCAAACTCGATGAATGATCCAGGATCAAGAAGGACGTCTAAACGTTCGCGGGCAGAAAGTCTTCCTCCTGTTTTTTGTTTTGTGATACGTTCCTTGCCACCGCCGAGCATTGCTGCCGAGTTTCTGGTTTCAAGATCTTTAAGTCTATCGGTTGTTGTCATTTCCATTTTTATTTCCCCACCCTTTAAGGTCTAAGTCTTCCGTACAATCGAGGAAACGGGATCGTTTCTCTGACGTGCTGAAGTCCACAAATCCAACTCACTGTTCTCTCAATGCCCAAACCGAAACCGGCGTGTTCAAAGGAGCCATATTTTCTTAAATCAAAATACCACTGGAAGTCGGCCATATCGAGTCCATGCTCTTTCACTTTGGCCTCCAACTTCACAATGTCATCTTCACGTTGACCGCCACCGATAATTTCTCCGTAACCTTCAGTCGCAAGTAAATCGCAGCTCATGCTGCTGCCAGCTTCCGCTGGATCTTCCTTCATGTAAAACGCTTTTATAGCTGAAGGGTAGTGATGAACAAAAACGGGCTTGTCAAATCGGGAGGAGATAATAGTTTCGTCTGTGCCGCCAAAGTCTTCGCCAATTTTAAAATTAGGATTTTCTTTCGCAATAATTTCCGCAGCTTCTTTGTAATGCAATCTTGGGAAGGGACCTTTAACTTTGGATAAACTATCAATATTTCTATCCAGTGCCTTAAGTTCATCAGCTTTGTTTGTGATGATTCTTTGAACAATGTATTCCACAAATTGTTCTGCAAGTTCCATGTTGTCATAAATATCGTTGAAGGCAACTTCTGGTTCGACCATCCAAAATTCAATCAAGTGGCGTCGAGTTTTTGATTTTTCCGCTCTAAAAGTTGGACCGAAGCAATAAGCTTTTCCAAATGCAGCTGCTGCCGCTTCCATGTAAAGCTGTCCGCTCTGACTTAGATAAGCTTTTTCATCAAAATAGTTCGTTTGGAATAAATTGGAAGTTCCTTCGCACGCGCTAGGAGTAAAAATAGGAGCGTCGACTAAAGTGAAACCTCGGCCATCAAAAAAATCTCTGACAGCTTTCACTATCTCTGCGCGAATGCGCAAAGCTGCATGTTGATTTTTAGATCTGAGCCAAAGATGGCGATTGTTTAATAAAAAATCAGGGCCGTGTTCTTTCGGGCCAATCGGAAAATCAACAGAAGGTGCGGTGATTTTAAGTTCTTGCGCACTCAATTCATAGCCACCTGGACTGCGTTTTTCTTCTTTCACAATACCTGTGACAGTGACGCAAGCCTCTTGAGTTAGTTTTTCAAACTCGTTGAAAGAATTCTCATCGCACTCACCCTTGAAATAAACACACTGACACAATCCCGTGCCATCTCTGAGCTGGAGAAATTTGATTTTTCCACTGGAACGTTTGCCGTAAACCCATCCTTTGAGTTCAACAGTTTGGCCCACGTGTTTCGAAAGGTCGGCAATATAAAATTTTGATGACATGGTATTAGGAACTAACACGGAGAGGGGCTTAATTTCCAGCTTGAAAGTGTAAGCTTGATCGATTCTAATCAATTCCATCCTATGGAAACAAAACTGAAAATTCTGATTACTGCGCTTTGTGTCATAAACTGCTTCCAAACGACCGCCAAAGGTTCGGAGTTTTCCTCCTTGGCTTGGCAGCTTTTGCCAGAAAACGTGGAAGACCTTCCGCTTGAGTTCAACACCAATGATCAGGGTCAGTGGAATGAAATTTGGCTTCGGGAGAAAGACAAGGAGCAAGGCCCACCGCGTTCATTCATGGAGCAGGCCATTGGCGTTAGATGGATGGGCATGGAGCCGGACAAGAACGGCAGACCTAGCCGCATTCTTATGGTTTATGCCGCAAAAAATATTGTCGATATCAAGGATGGAAAAGCTCGAACCGGAAAGATTGATTCCCTGAATGGAAAAATCGCATGGAGTGATGGGTCCGCTGACGCCATTGTAGGAAATAAGAAGAAGAGCCGCCGGCACCGTGGGCACGGAAAAGCCATCAACTTTGGAAAAATAACTCTTCCGTCCGTTTCAGGAAAAACCCGAGAGTTTTCGGCAATGTCTTTTGAAGGCTTTGATGATTTCGCTTCAAAAATTCCTGTCGCCACCGCCATCCCGTGGACTCGGGGAGACTTAGGATTTTTGTATAAGATTTCGGATGCGCGAACGTCCCTACTGAAGTTTCGTTACGCGGGCAATTGCTCGGAAAAAGAAAAGCAGCAGCTCGAAGATTTAATTGCAGACGAGATCGAGCCAAAACTCACATGTTGGATGGAGCAAAACCCTGACCGCGCCATGCGTTTGGTAGCAGCTTTACTTCAACGCCCCACAATCGAATGTAAATTGAAAAAACCAATTGGGAATGAAAATTGCGGTGAGGCCAGCATTCCTCTCGCTGAAGCATTTTTTGCAGTTGCTCCGCAAGTGTCTCTGAATTTTTCTCAGTGCAATGATGAAATCAATTCGACATTGCTTCACGAAACCTTACATTTGGCAGGTTTAAAAGATGGCGCTGAAATTGATCGCGCGGTTGAGCAATCGGAAAGTTGCGCGAGTATGCCCGGAGCCATCAGCTATGATGGAAACTCAGACGAGTTTTACAACGATCTCCAAGTAGAAACCCGTATTTCTCTATTTCATAGAGTGCGTGAAGACGCTTTTGAAAAATGGGGATGGACGGAAGGCGAAAGAGATTTTGTACTCGGACAAATTTGCACTCAGATGGGTGATAAATTTTGCGCCCGCAGATTTTTCCAAGCTGCTGCGGAAGAATCTTCCAATGCCAGTATCTCGCTTCCCGAGGGTGGCGAGATTAGTTTTAAAGCCGCTGCACATTTTGGGCTTTACGATTCAATCAGTGAGGATCTTTCGCGAATGCATGAACTCTCTCGGTATCTAATCAACGATCCCAATGGAAGTTTGTTGCGCCGACAAGAAACGGACACTCATCGCATGCATGAATTTTTTGTGGCTCGAACGAGCTTAGAAAAAATCAAAAATAATAAAGGCATTTGTAATTCCGAGAACGATGATCGTG
The DNA here is from genome assembly GCA_043732305.1 of Oligoflexia bacterium. GTDB lineage: Bacteria > Bdellovibrionota > Bdellovibrionia > JABDDW01 > JABDDW01 > JAYTHU01. The sequence continues at coordinate 19,242 of JAYTHU010000170.1, read as the reverse complement.
TCACTTGCGAAGATCTCTCGAATATTGTGAAGACGCCCTGGTTTAGAAATCCCTAAAACTGTCAGTGACTCATGAGATAATTGACGGCGGCCAGGGCATTTAATTTGCCTTGAGTTCTCACGCCGTAGTGGCCAACAGTAACCGAGTTATTGATAGCATCGGTGACTTGCTGAGCTGTCGCCTTTGGGTTAATTCCAAACAAAAGTGCTGCCATTCCTGCAACAAAGGGAGTCGCCATGCTCGTTCCACTCATCACCATCATTTGGGTGTCAGATTGAACAATCGTAGGCGGATAGGTACTTAAAATATTTTCTCCAGGCGCTGCTAGATCAACGAGCATTCCGTAATTTGAAAATGCAGAGAGAGCTTGAGAAAGATTCATTGAACCGACCGTAATTTTTCCCGGCATTTGAAAAGCTGCGGGCCACTCGGTGTAATTAGGATTGTTGATATCTTTTCCACTATTGCCAGATGCATTTACAAACACGACCCCGGCGCTAGTGGCAGCAGTGATTTCTTGTTTCAAACTTGTGCTGCATTCGGTTCCGCCCCAGCTGGCATTGATAACCTTGGCGCCTTTTTTAACAGCGTAATCAATGGCTGCGATCGCCGCGCCAACTCCACCGGCACCAGTGCTGTCCAAAAACTTCAGCGGCAAAATTTTTGCTTTGGGTGCCATTCCAGTAAATCCATTTGGTCCAGACTGCCCTGCAATGATTCCGGAAACGTGCGTTCCATGACCTGCCCCGTCTGTGACATCGGGACTATTGCCCCCCAAATCAAAACCTTGATAGTCATCAATGTAGCCGTTCTTATCGTCATCGATCGAGTTGCTGGGAATTTCTCCGACATTTGTATAAATCACGGATGAGAGAAGCGAGTGGGTGATGTCTACCCCGGAATCAACAACCGCAACAATCACTCCATCGCCGGCTTTTCCCCCGGCTGCGGCCCAAGCCTGTGGAGCTTGTACGTCTGCGGGACCCCAAGCATTAGTAGTTGCTGTTGCCGCTTCAGTTCGAACGGTGGAGATGACATTTCTCACGTTGAATTCATATTCAGCAAAATCTAATTTCGCCATATTAGGAGCGAGAATGTTTTTTTCGAGATCGCTCTTTTCTATATCGGAGAATTTTGTGATGAGCGATTGCGGATGAATCACTCGCGCTGAAAAGTCAGCGGGAACTTCTTTCCATTTCACTAAGAAAGTATTTGCCTTCGCTTCATTAACGCAATTTTGTCCGTTGAGCGCGGTAGCATTTACTGTCGCCGGAGATTTGGGTCCACAACTTATATTTGAGAGAGAAAAAGCCACCATCAAAGCGGCAACAACCAGACGAGTCGCATCCATGCAACAGGCCCCCCTTTAGATAAGAATAACACTCGCGGGAGACCTAAGGGTTAAAACATGGCGTCAATAATTTGATCGGACTTGGTGCTTAGCCAGAAATCGCAGAGTTACACGGTGGCTGTAGGTCTTAGGTCTAGGTCTTTAAATATAGATTATTTGCTTACCTGGAGCCGTGTAAAATTATTTGGTGATATCGCTCGATGTAAAAGCCAGGGGGAGCAGATCTCTCATTTTTACTTTTTTGAGCTTCTTTTGATCTAGTCCATAGCAATGAATTTCACATTCAGGATCAAGAAACTCCGCCATGAACTGGCGACAAACTCCACACGGGGTTATGGGCTCTGGATTTTTGGAAATCAGAACCACACTTTTGAATTTCTTATGACCTTGAGCCACGGCAGAGCTGATTGCCACTCGTTCGGCACAAATGGTTGCGCCGTAGCTTGCGTTCTCCACGTTGCAACCGCTGAAGATTTCACCTGTTACCGTTTCAACGGCACATCCCACATTGAAATGACTGTAAGGTGCATGAGCATGGCCCATGGCTTCGACGGCTTTTTTAAGTGTTTCCATTGTTCTTGATCACTTGGCCAATGTCAGAAACAAGGCAGGTTACGAAATCTTTAAATTGGCTTTCGATTCTTTGGGCGGTCAGGGTGACTTCTTCGTGACTTAGTTTTTGTTTTGAAAGTCCTGCTGCCTGATTAGTGATGCAGCTGATTCCAACGGTTCTGATCCCAAAGTGATTGGCAGCAATGACTTCGGGAACCGTACTCATGCCTACAGCATTCCCACCAATTTTTTGGAGCATTCGAACTTCGGAGGGAGTTTCATAAGTTGGACCTGGCATTCCGACGTAAACGCCGGAAGTGACTCGAAGGTTGGCTTCTTTTCCACATTTCAACGCGATCTTTGCGAGTGCCGAATCATAGGCCTCGGTCATATCTGGGAATCGCGGCCCAAGTTCGTCGATGTTTTTACCTTTGAGAGGGTTGTCCCCCATCAAATTGATGTGATCATTGATCACCATAAAATCACCCGCACGCATTCGGCGATTTAATCCGCCTGCAGCATTGGTCACGAGCAAAACTTTAATTCCTAATAGTGCAAGAGTACGAGTGGGGAAAACTATCTGAGACATATCGTAACCTTCATAATAATGAAGGCGACCTTGTAACGCTGCAACGGGAACACCTTTCACGTGTCCCATGATGAGGCGACCTGTATGGCCGGCTACCGAAGTTTTTCCAAAGTATGGGATACGTTCGTAATCCATCGAAGCTTCTTTTTCAATACTGTCGGCAAACGATCCCATACCGCTCCCCAGAATGAGACCCAGTACAGGTTTTATTTGCGAGTTTGATCGAATGAATGTTTTGGCTTCGGCCAACTGTTCTGAGAGTGTCACTTTAAGTTTTTTATCCCAAGTTATCTTTATTCATTCTGTCGATGATTACGCTACAGTTTCTTTATTATCAAACGCGGTCGCTTCGTTTTATGCAAGCGAATTAAATATGAAGATTTGACTAACCCTATGGATTCTTCCAGGTTTTTGTCTTCATTGAAATACAGAGTGGCGAGACGATCCCTTTTTTCAACTTGATCGCCAATCTTTTTATGAATCATTATCCCAGCCGAGGGATCGATTTTGTCATCGGCTTTTGCTCGTCCCGCACCGAGGCAAAGACTTGCGAGCCCGATTTTTTCAGCATTCACGGAAAACACAAACCCCTTTTTCTGCGAAAGAACTTCATAGGTTTTTGTGGCCTTCGGAAGATTTGAAAGTTTTCCTTTTTGTGCTAAAACAATTTCTTCAAAACGTTTTAATGCGGAACCCGAATCAAGAATTTCTTGTGAAAGTTTTTTAGCAGACGCGAAAGTTTTGCATTTTCCACCTAATAAAATCATTTGTGCTGCGAGCTCTAACGAAAGCTCTCGCAAGTCCGCAGGGCCTTTACCCATGAGAATATCTATGCATTCTTGAACTTCTAAAGAATTGCCTACAGCTAATCCTAATGGTTGTGACATATCGGTGATCAATGCTGATATTTTTTTACCGCCCTGAGTTCCAACTTGTTTTAAAACCTTAGCAAGGTTGATCGCATCCTTAGTTTTTTTCATGAAAGCGCCGGAGCCAGTTTTGATATCTAAAACTAAACCGTCGATTCCTTCGGCTAATTTTTTCGACATAATACTTGAGCAAATCAGGGGCACGCATTCGACGGTGCCCGTGACATCTCGAAGTGCATACATCTTCTTGTCAGCGGGACAAATATCTTTGGTTTGACCAATGAAACAGGCGCCAACTTCTTGCACTTGTTTTTTAAATTCAGCTATCGAAAGGTTCACGTCAAATCCGGGAATGCTTTCCAATTTATCAAGTGTCCCACCCGTATGTCCCAGGCCACGACCAGAAATCATGGGAACTTGCACCCCTGCGCAAGCGACGATTGGAGCAATGATTAAACTGGTTTTGTCACCCACGCCACCCGTGGAATGTTTGTCAATCCGCGAAATTTTTGGCGTCTTCGAATTGCCGCTATCGCCAAAATCAACGATGTCTCCTGAGTGAAGCATGACGTTTGTTAAATTCCAGGTTTCATTTTGGTTCATGCCTTTAAAAAACACGGCCATCAAAAATGCCGACATCTGATAATCGGCAACAGTGCCATGCACGTAACCGTCGACAAAAGATTTGATTTCATTTTCAGTGAGGGGAAGACCTGATCGCTTTTTCTTAATGATTTCTGCTGGAAGCATCAATAGCCCTGACCGCCTGCAATTTGACCTGTAACTATGGCAATACTTGAAGATGTGCCTAACCGATTAGCACCTGCAGCAATCATCGCAAGAGCATCTTCTCTAGTTCTCACTCCGCCGCTAGCTTTGACTCCCATTTTGGGGCCAACGATTTTCCTCATCAGCTTCACGTCTTCAATAGTAGCTCCGCCACCTGTGAATCCGGTGCTGGTTTTTACAAATGCCGCGCCCGCTGCTTTTGATAATCCACAGGCGATTATTTTCTCTTCAAGATTCAATTGCGATATTTCTAAAATTACTTTTACTGGGATAGATCCCGCGGCTTCAACCACAGCCCGAATATCGAGATAAACTTCACGGTAATCTTTGCTTTTAAGGGCTCCAATATTAATAACGGTGTCAATCTCGAGTGAACCATTTCGAATAGCTTCCAAAGTTTCAAAAGCTTTGGCCGAACTTGTGGCTGCTCCTAAGGGGAACCCCACCACAGCAATGGCTTTGACTGATGAACCTCGCAAAAGTTGTGCTGCCAAACCCACATTGCTCGAGTTCACGCATACCGTAGCAAAACCATATTGCCTTGCCTCTTCACACAGTTTTTTTATTTGATCTTGGGAGACATCCGGTTTCAGAAGTGTGTGATCGATCATCGCCGCGATATTCATGTCTATGGACTCCTCCGGCCGAGCCATCGGAATGCTTTCGTGCGCTTTGGCGGACAAAGCTTTTGGCGAGATTTTATTCATAACAGCAGCGGTTACCGCCTCAACAAGGTGTTCTAAATCTCTTTTATTTTTATCAGTCATATTGTTTTTTCCGCTCCATGAGCACCATAACAACACATGCAGGGTCTTGTCAAAGTGCTGCGTTTTCGATTAGGTTAACTGTTATGACTGTCAAAAAGATCTTCGTCAGCGGAAAAGTTCAGGGAGTAGGTTACCGCAAGTCTTGCTTTCATGCCGCAATTCGGTTGAAACTGAGGGGGTGGGTAAGAAATCTGCCGGATGGAAGAGTGGAAATACTTGTATCCGGTCCCGATTCGGATGTGGGATCATTAGTGGCGTGGGCTAAGCAAGGCCCAATGTTTGCTAAAGTCAAAGACGTGAGTGTCATTGATTTTTCGATTGCTGCGAGTGAGCCGTTGGAAAAGCAGATGTCAGAGAAATTTGAAATCAGGAGAGATGAAATTGAATAAAATATTAGCGGCAGTCTTGGCTCTAAGTTTCATTTTTTGCAGTGTTGCACTAGAAAATCAGGCGCAGGCGCAGGCTCAGCAAAACAATCAAGCCGATGGTGATCTTAAACATAGCTCTGGACCTCGTAGACAGTTGGCGACAATTGTTTTTGCGGGGCTCGGTGGCGCAATTCTTGGCCTCTCGACTTTAAGTTTTTATGGAAGACCGCAAGATCAATTAGTGAACATTGCAATTGGATTTGCCGTCGGAGTTATTGCTGGAACTGCGTATGTGACGGTGAAATCTGTTTCGACAAGAGACTATTACACTGAGCCAGATGAAAAAAGCAAAAAAGGCGCGAAATTTTCAGTCGATCCATTCATCACACAATCCGCAGAAACGCAAAAGCCTGATGGTGGCGGGGCTAACTTCAGTCTTATCTTCTAAATATATTAAGATGATTTTTTAAGGGGAGGCATCCCGGGCAAAACTTTGCTTATGCTTGTATTTTGAGCTACCGTAGAACTTGTTAGTCCCGTTGATGTAGCCTCGCTACCCGATGTTGAATGAACTACTGGAGCTTTTTTCCCCAGGGCATCTCCGTAAGTTGCTGCGGAAATTAATCCTTTTTTCATCAGTTCTTGCATGTATTGCTCAAGCGTAACCATTCCTTCGCCCTTGCTAGTTTGCATGGTGTTGGGAATTTGGAAAGTCTTTCCTTCACGAATCAAATTCGCAATCGCATTATTGTTATGCATGATTTCAAGAGCTGCGACCCGTCCTGTACCGTCGGCTTTTGGCAATAGCGTTTGCGCCACTACCCCGCGCAAACTTTCAGCAAGCATCACGCGAATCTGTGATTGCTGTTCTTGCGGGAAAACGTCAATGATTCGGTCCACAGTTTTGTGAGCGCCCGAAGTATGAAGAGTACCAAAAACCAAGTGACCCGTTTCAGCTGCGGTAAGAGCTAAGCTGATTGTTTCAAGGTCACGCATTTCACCAACCAAAATAATGTCAGGATCTTCACGAAGTGCCGCTTTCAGTGCATTCGCAAAAGATTTTGTGTGACCGGAAACTTCCCGCTGAGAAACTAGAGATTTAATATTGTTGTGCACAAACTCAATTGGATCTTCGACTGTGAGAATGTGCAGGTTTTCATTCAAATTAATATGATGAATGAGCGAGGCTAGTGTAGTGGATTTCCCCGAACCGGTGGGGCCGACCACTAAGATCAAACCTTTAGGGGCCGCACACATTTGCAAAATAGAATCGGGCAATCCAAGTTCAGTGGCTGATTTGATTTCTGTTGGAATAATTCGGAAAACTGCGCTGATTCCTTTTCTTTGCATAAAAACGTTCACTCGAAATCGGCCGATACCTTCAGCTTGGTAACTGCAATCCAGCTCCCAGTTTTCCATGAATAGACGTTTTTGTTTTTCTGTGAGTAGTTCAAAGATAAGTGCTTGGCATTCTTCTGCGGAAAGATCGTGGTAATTTAATTTTACCATTTGCCCCATATGGCGCAGAAACGGAGGTGCCCCCGTAGACAGATGTAAATCCGACGCGTTCTGTTGTTTCATCACTGCGAATAGTTGATCGAGCTTTGCCATACCCACCCTTTGTGCTAACTTGATCGGATCGAATCGCAATAAAGTTTATAGAGGTTTTTAAAAAATGCCGTCAGAATTAGTCATCAACTCGACTCCGGTCGAAACTCGCGTGGCCTTTGTAGAAAATGGGGTCATTACTGATCTTTTGGTGGAGCGCTCTCGAGAAAAAGGTCTAGTTGGATCTGTTTTCAAAGGAAAAATAATTCGCGTTCTCCCTGGCATGCAAGCTTGCTTTGTGGACATTGGTCTAGATCGTGCCGCATTCCTATACGTCGGTGACATTCGTGCTCATGAATTTACCGAGGATGAGGAAGATTTGGTTAGCGATGAAGAAGGTCAGAAACATCAAAATCTTCAACAAAACAAACCCTCCGGTTCGAATCTTCCCCCCATTCAAGATTTAGTCAAAGAGGGACAAGAGATTCTAGTTCAAGTGGCTAAGGATTCCATTGGCACAAAAGGTGCGCGCATCACCACTCACATCAGCTTGCCTGGTCGAAACTTAGTGTACATGCCTACCGTCAATCACATCGGCGTTTCTCGCCGCATCGAAAGTGAAGCGGAACGCAAGCGTCTCAAAGACGTGGTCAGTTCTTTCAGGCCACCTGAGGGCGGATTTATTATTCGAACCGCTTGTGAAGGCATCAGTCAAAAATCAATCAAGTCAGACATGGAATATCTCACCAGGCTTTGGAAAGAAGTGCAGCGAAGTTATGAGAAAAAACAAGGTGCAGGAACAGTTCACGAAGAATTAGATGTAGAGCTTCGTGGAGTTCGCGATTTGTTCACTGATGATGTGAAGCGTCTGATCATCGATGATCCTAAAGCGCATAAAAAAGTTCTCAAATTTGTGAATCAATTTATGCCTCGGCTAAAAAATAATATTGAACTTTATCAAGGTGAAGAACCTATTTTTGATAGTTTTGGAATCGAGTTGGAAATATCTCGAGCACTAGGCCGAAAAGTTTGGCTCAAGAGTGGTGGCTACATCATAGTCGACGAAGCTGAAGCTTTAGTCGCGATCGATGTAAACACTGGTCGCTATGTTGGTCGACATAATCTAGAAGACACAATCATCAAAACAAATTTAGAAGCTGTTAAAGAAATCGCTTATCAATTGAGGCTTCGCAATTGCGGCGGCATTATTATTTTGGATTTTATCGATATGGAAAAAGAAACCAATCGAGAAAAAGTTCTGTCGGCTATCAAAGAAGAGCTCTTGAAAGATCGCGCAAAAACCAATGTGCTGAATATGTCTTCTCTCGGATTGGTTGAAATGACTCGAAAGCGGACGCGCGAAAGTCTCACTCGAACATTGTGCGAGCCTTGCAATTATTGCGATGGCAAAGGCTACATTAAAAGCAAAACAACAATCTGCTATGAAATTTTCCGAGAACTTCAAAGAGAACTTCGTATCAAGAGCGCCGCCTCTACCCAAATCCATGTTCATCCCGAAGTGGCCGATTGGCTTTATGACGAAGAGCGCGAAATGCTTGAACAAACCGAGAAAAATCTTGGCCGCCCCGTTGTCATAAAGACTGAATCCACCTTCCATTTGGAGCAGTTTGAAGTGATTTCCAAGGCACAAGATGGCTAAGTCTTTTGCGAAACGGTCTAATACATTGACAACCCAAGTCTTTCCGTGGCAAAACGTTGAGTTCAGATTGCATTTTAAGGAGTAGAACGATGATCCCATACGCCGTTATTAAAACAAGTGGCAGACAGTATAGAGTTTCCGCTGGCGACTCACTGAGTGTTGAAAAATTAGATGGTAACCCCGGAGACAAAATCACTATCACCGAAGTTTTGATGATCGGTGGAGAAAAATTGCTCGTAGGCGCACCTCATGTTTCCGGAGCTACAGTCACTGTTGTGATTGAACGTCAGTTTCGTGGAGAAAAAGTCTTAGTCTATAAGAAGAAAAGACGTCACAAATATCGCAAAATGAGAGGTCACCGTTCAGAGTTGACCAGACTCTTTGTCACTGAAATCGCATCTGCTGGTGCAAGTTTCAAAGCCGAAGGCGAACCCAACGTTTGGGACGCAGCTCGCATTGAAGCTAGAAAAGTAGCAGCTAGCGAAGCGCAAAGAGAAAGAACAAGACTTGCTCGTTTAGCTGTCGCCAACGGCGAAGAGCCCGCAGTCGAGAAACCAGCTAAAAAAGCTGCTTCTGCAAAAAAAGGCGGAGCCGCTAAGAAAAAGAGCGTCGGTAAAAAGAAAGCTGCGCCAAAAAAAGCAGCAACTAAAAAAGCTAAAAAATAAAACGCAAAGCATTTGCGAATAGAAATTTAGAGGATAGAAATGGCAACAAAAAAAGCTGGTGGTAGTACTAGAAACGGTCGAGATTCTAATAGTCAAAGACTAGGTGTCAAACGCTTCGGCGGCGAAACGGTTCAGCCAGGAACCATCATTGTTCGTCAACGAGGAACTCAGTTTCACCCCGGTGCAAACGTTGGCGTTGGCCGCGATTTCACCATCTATGCTTTGATTGAAGGCAAAGTGACATTCACGAGAAAGACAAAAACACGTCAAGCCGTGAGTGTTCTGCCCGCTTAATTATTAAAAAAGTTTAGCTCTAAGGGGTGAGAGTTAATCTCACCCCTTTTTTTGTTTTAAGAAGTTGTCTTTGGAAACGTGTTTTAGGAAGTTTGATCTATGAAGTTTATTGACGAATGTAAGATCTATGTAAAATCTGGTCATGGTGGTGCCGGCGCAGTTTCTTGGCGCAGGGAAAAATTTGTTCCTCGCGGCGGCCCCGATGGTGGGGATGGCGGCAAAGGCGGCGATGTTATTTTTCGCACCAACGCCCAGATCGGAACTCTTCTCGATTTCAAATTCAATCGACGATTCATTGCTGCTGACGGTGATCCCGGTTCCAAACAAAATATGACTGGTCATAATGGAGCAGACGTCATCATTGTTTTGCCTGTCGGAACTATTATCAAAAAAGAAAACGGCGAAGTTATTGCTGATCTGAGTGGAATCAATCAAGAGTTCACTTTTTTCACAGGCGGACGCGGCGGAAAAGGAAACGACTTTTTCAAAAACAGTGTCAATCAAGCACCTAAGTTTTCTCAGCCTGGCGAACCTGGAGATGAAGCTGAAATCAGATTAGAACTTAAACTTCTCGCTGATGTAGGAATCATCGGATTTCCAAACGCAGGTAAGTCCACACTGATCTCTCGCATCTCAGCGGCTAAACCAAAAATTGCAGATTATCCTTTCACGACATTGGTTCCAAATCTTGGTGTTGTTCAAGGTCATGAAAAGAGTTTTGTTGTGGCCGATATTCCAGGATTGATCAAAGGTGCACATGAGGGTGCTGGACTTGGAATAAAATTTTTGAAGCACATCGAACGCACAAAATTCTTTGTTCATTTGGTGGACGGCTCTGATCACACAGGTCGCGATCCTATTCAAGATTTTGATGACATCAATCAAGAGCTAAAACTTTATGACAAGAGCAAAAGAAACCAAGAAGATTTCTTTGAGCTTTCTCCGCGCAAACAATTGGTAGTCGTGAACAAAGCAGATGTTTTGTCCGACGCGAAGAAGCAAGAGATCACTCAGAAATTTAAACGAAAACAGATTATTCCCCACTTTATTTCCGCAGTCGCTGGCTTTGGTATCAAAGAACTGGTTGACCGCATGACGAGGATGCTCGATGAAAAAAATAATGAAGAAAACAAAAACTAAAAAGCCCACACCTAAGAAAAAAATAGGCGCTAAAAAAGCGAAGCCGATTGCTAAAAAAGTCTTGGCTAAGAAGGTCTTGGCAAAAAAAATAGCAAAGGTTTCGAAAAAGCCCGCATCTAAGGAAGTTTTTTCAAAGAAGCCCGCTGCGAAAAGAAAAGTTGTAAAGGAAACCGTTGTCGCGAAAGCTTCAAAAGTAGCTAAAGCAACAAAGGCTACAAAAACCCCTCGCGAGCCAAAACTCAATCCAAATTTATCGACTGAGCGTTTAGGTTTGTTCGGCGGAGCGTTTAATCCCATTCACGTCGGTCATTTGAATGCTGCAATGACTGTGAAAAGCGAAATGATCCTTGATCGGGTTGTTTTCATCCCCGTCAATCGCGCGCCTCATCGAGAAGTTTCTGGACCCTCAGCACAAGATCGTCTTTTACTTATTGATGCTGCGGTCAGTGCTTATCAGCCTGAATTGCAAACAGACGACCTAGAAATTAAACGTGGTGGCACAAGCTTCACTGTCGACACCTTGGAAGCTTTTAACAAAACTCATAATGCAGACAATTTGTTTTTCATCATTGGTGCAGACTCGTTTAAGAATCTTCATACTTGGAGAGATTTCCCTAAGCTTTTGAAGCTTGCAAATTTCATCGTGACTTCTCGTCCTGGAACTGAACTTTCGCTCTTCGCGGAAGATCTTCATCCTGAACTTGAAAAGTATGTTGCGTCCAGCGATGGAAAAGTCATCAAGCTGAAAACCAAACGCACAATCGAATTGGTTGAGCTTGACGATATCAATGTTTCATCGACCGATATCAGAAAAAGATTACGAGCCGGTGGTGATGCCAGAACTATGGTTTCCCCTCAGGTCTTAGACCTTATCAATGAAAAAGGTTTCTACAAACGTAGCGTTCCTGCGGTCAAAGACTACAAAGAATTCTCACTTTTCTGTGGCCGTGCTGCTCAAGATCTCAAGGGCATTGCTCTTAAAGTTTACGACATGCAAGCTATGAACACATACGCAGACTTCTCCGTTATCTGCAGTGGAACAAGCACACGTCACGCCATCTCGGTCGCTCACAATGTGGTTGAGCGCGTGAAGGAAGAGTATGGAATAGGTCCCATCAGTTTTGAAGGCGCTCGCGAAGGTCACTGGGTTTTGATAGATTACGGTGGCGTCGTGATTCACGTTTTCGAAGATGCGATGAGAGGCCAATATCGAATCGAAGAGCTGTGGAGAGATTGTCCCCAGATTCAAAACGAACTCCCACCACAGGGTTCCAAAAAAACTCTAGAAGCTAAGCCCGTCGCGAAAAAAGACGACCAAAAAGAAGCTCGGAAGAATTGAAATTAATCTTTGTCACCGCTAGTTCGAGTCTGCCAGACTGGCTTGAAGCGGTGAAAAAGGATTATGAGAAAAAACTTTCGTTTTGGTTTCAAACCGAAGTGAAATGCCTCTCAACAAAAGCTTCTGCTCGATCAGAAAAAACTGCCAAAATTAAAGCGGAGACTGAAAAGTTTCTTGAATTCATTTGCAATGAAGATTACGTCGTCCTTTGTGATGAAAATGGTAAAGCTGTCACATCTATGGAGTTTTCAAAAAAGATGAACCAGTGGATGCAAACTGGTAAGAAACGGCTCATTTTCATCATTGGTGGAGCTTATGGAGTTGGCGATGCGGTTAAGAATCGTGCAGATTTTAAGATCAAATTGTCTGAAATGATCCTCAATCATCATCTTGCAATGGCGGTGATTTTGGAGCAAGTTTATAGGGCAATGACAATTTTAAAAGGGATTCAATATCACAATGAGTGATGCAACTAGAAAAGCAATTCTGATAATTCTCGATGGATATGGTCATTCTGAAACCAAAGAACACAACGCCATCTTCGAAGCGGAAAAACCAAATTTAGATGAGATGGAAAAAAACTATCCTCATTCCTTGATCACCACCAGTGGCACAGCCGTTGGACTTCCTCCAGGTGTCATGGGTAATAGCGAAGTTGGTCATCTCAATATCGGAAGTGGTCGAATCATCAAACAGGAATTCACTAAGATCGGTGATTTTGCTCAAGAGAAAGGTTTTGAAACTCTTGCTGATGTGAAAAGAGTCATGACGTCTCCTGAAGGTTCGCTCCATATCATGGGTTTACTCAGTGATGGCGGGGTCCATTCACATTGCGATCATCTTTTTTTACTGCTTGAAGCCGCTCAAAGATTAAATGTCAAAAAAAATATCTACATTCATGTGATTACTGATGGGAGAGATACTCCTCCGCAAAGTGCTTTGTCATTTGTTGCTAAGCTGGAAGCAGCAATCAAGAAAACGCAACAGGGACAAATTGCGACAGTCTGTGGGCGTTTCTATAACATGGATAGAGACAAGCGATGGGAGCGCGTGAAAATCGCTTATGACGCTCTCACCATCGAAAACACAGAAACATCAATGGATTCTGCAAAAGAAATTATAGAAACTGCTTATTCTGTTGGTGAAACCGACGAATTCATCAAGCCTAGGCAGATCAAAGGGACATCACGAATAAAGGCTAAAGACAGTCTTATATTTATTAATTTTAGAGCAGACCGTGCTCGTGAGATTTCTGAGGCCTTGGCCATTCCAGCATTTAAGGAATTTCCCACACCTGTTAAAGTCAATGCCCATAATTATCTCACCTTCACAAAATATGAATCCACTTTTCAGTTTCCAGTTTTATTTCATCCCTCACGTTACACACGTTTGCTCGGAGAATTAGTTTCTGAAAAAGGTGAGAGCCAGTTGCGAATCGCTGAAACAGAAAAATATGCACATGTGACGTATTTTTTTAATGGCGGTGTCGAAGAAATTTATAAAAATGAAGATCGCGTGTTGGTGCCATCCCCCAAAGAGGTTGCGACCTATGATTTGAAACCAGAGATGTCCGCCGAAAAATTAACGGATGAACTTTTCAAAAAAGTAGACGAAAAGAATTATAAACTTATCGTTTTGAATTTTGCCAATAGCGATATGGTCGGTCACACCGGAATCGAATCTGCGGCAATCAAAGCCATTGAAACTTTGGATCATTGTGTAGGCCGCATTAAAGAGAAATTTCTTAATCTCGGTTACGATATTTTAATCACCGCCGATCATGGAAATTCTGAGTGTATGGTCGACCCTACCACGCACAACCCTCATACTGCGCACACTACTAACCCCGTGCCGTTGATGTGGATTGGCGCCAATGCCAAAGGCAAAAAACTTCAGGACGGGATTCTCGCTGATATTGCGCCAACTATCCTTGATATATTCGGATGGGCACAGCCTCCGGAAATGACCGGACATAGTCTCATCGTAAAATAGCCGCCACCGTCCGGCACGCCTTGCAATAGCCTCTCTCATGTTGCTCATAGATTCATGCAAAGTATGTTTGAAAGTCACCTGGCGAGAAAATCCAGTTTGCGAAAATTGCTTCCTTGAAATGTCACGTCAACCCTTGTTGGTCCGTGAACATCGAGATTTGACAGTGTGCTCATTGCTCCGCTACAAAGGTGAAGCTAAAAAACTCATCCATGCGTGCAAGCGCGGACGAAGTCCTTTTTTGTCTAAAAAACTTTCTAATTTGTTGATCCAAAATTATTCAGAACAAAGTGATTTGCTGACTGGATTTCTAGGCGTAATTCCTATTCCGCCTAGAAAATCGGAAGATAGAGATCATGCTCATTTGATAGCGGAAGAAATCTCTCGAGTACTGGATCTTCCACTTGTCACCAACGTTTTGGCCTACATGGAAAACGGAGAGACTCAAAAATCTAAAAAGCTTGCGGCACGTACTGACTGCAAATTCAGCAAAATCGAGTCCGACAATGAGTTTGCGAACGACGAGGGTGTGTGGATCTTGGTTGATGATGTTATAACTACAGGGTCGACACTCAAGGAGGCCAGAAATGTCCTAGGCTTGAAAGCCACATTGGCCCTGACTTTGGCGTCGAGACCATTTGTCCTTCGCTAAGTGTACTTAATGCCCGACACGTGATATAAGAGTTCAGAAATGGCGAAGAATTTTAAAATACACATTCTGATTATGTTGTCGGCTTTTGTGCTACTTGTGGCAGTTCATGCAACTGCCACAGACTCCCTGGTAACATCAAAGTCAGCCGCGTCTCCGGCTTCAATAGACATGACTTCTCTCAAGGCCATAGAAAAGAAATATCAAAAATCAAAAACGATTCAAATGGATGTGGTGAAAAAACTTAAAATCCAACTTCTTAACAAAGAAAAGATTTCTGAAGGAAGCATCAAAATCAATAAAACGGGAAATTTTAAACTAACAATTTTGAAACCTGATCATCAAGAAGTAATCCTCACCCCAAAGAATGTCTGGGTTATAGATTTTCCGATGGATCCCAAAGACAAAATGTCTGTCTTAAAATCCAAGAAGCCCAAGAAAAATCAATCACCCGCGGTGGTGGCCTTTCTGATGGGTAAAGGCGAGTTAAGTAAAAATTTTAAAATTATCGAATCTAAAAGTGACGGCGGCGTATTGAAAATTAAACTGCAAGCCATCTCAAAAACAGAAATGGTTCAAAATTTGAATATGAACTTAGATAAAACCGCTCAGCTTATCACTTGGATGAGTTTTAAAGACGCTTTGGGGAATGAAACTGAACTTGAATTTAAAAATATAGAATTTGATGTGACATTTAACAAAAAAGAATTTGATTTCACGCCGCCCAAAAATTCCAGCGTGAGCGTTATTGATTGAGCTTTAATAGGAGTTATAGAAATGCCTTCGTTTGATATTGTTTCCGAAATTAATAAACAAGAAGTGGATAACGCCGTAAATCAGGCGAAAAAAGAAATCCTCACTCGCTTTGATTTCAAAGGACTTGTTGCTGAAATTTCCTTGGATAAAGAAGAAATAAAACTTCATACTTCTGCGGAAAAACTAGATGCGCTCAAAGAAGTTCTCCAGCAAAAACTAATTAAGCGCGGAGTCAGTGCACAAGTTCTAGATTTTCAAAAACCAGAAGAAGCATCGATGGGCAACCGTCGCCTGACCGCCAAGCTAATCAATGGTATTTCAAAAGAGAAAGCCAAAGAGATCACGACTTTAATTAAAGAACTTAAAATGAAAGTCAACGCGTCCATTCAAGATGAGACAGTGCGCGTGACAGCAAAAAGCATTGATGATCTTCAAGAAGTCATGCAAATTCTAAAAGCTAAAGATATTGGTATCCCTTTGCAGTTCACGAACATGAGGCCCTAATTTTATGAAGCCAGAAGTTACAATCCTACCCCAAAAATTTGTTCACTTTGTCAGCTTGGGTTGTCCCAAGAACTTGGTCGATTCAGAAATCATGCTTGGTCATTTGACCGGAGCTGATTATAAAATCACCCAAAATCCTGCATTGGCCGACGCTATTATTGTGAATACTTGTGGATTTATTGATGCTGCTAAACAAGAAAGCATTTCAACCATTTTAGAAATGGCCGAGTATAAACAAAAAGGCAAGCCGCACATGAAGCTTGTGGTCGCAGGGTGTCTCACTCAGCGCTACAAAGATGAGTTGGTTCAAAGTTTACCAGAAGCAGATTTGTTTATTGGCACTGGGGAATTCAATAAGATAACAGAAATTTTAGACGAAGCAGATAAACTCAAAGCTCAGAAAACATTTTTCAATCTTCCTACTTATCTTCAAGAAGACTCCGCTCCACGGGTGAACACCCAACCTTTTTATACGGCTTATTTAAAAATCGCCGAGGGTTGCCTCAAGCGTTGTGCTTTCTGTGCTATCCCAAAAATTCGCGGAAATCTGCAATCTCGGACTATTCCAAGTATTGTTCTGGAAGCGCAAAAACTGATTGCCACTGGCGTGCGAGAACTAAACATTATCTCCCATGACTTCACGGATTTTGGATGGGACTTGCGTCGAAAAAATCCCGAAGCCATCGAAAATCCCGTGGCTTTGCTGACCGCACTTTCTGATGTTAAGGGTCTCGATTGGATTCGGGTGCTTTATCTTTATCCTGATGGAATCACCCCAGATTTAGTGGAGCTAGTGAAAACTCGCGCAAATCTTTGCAAATATTTTGACATGCCACTTCAGCACATTTCAAACAATGTGTTGAAGCGCATGAATCGAAAAATGACCAAAGAGGAAATTGTAGAAATCCTAACTATGATTCGTCGAGAGATTCCTGATGCCGTCATTAGAACTCAGTTTATCGTCGGGTTTCCTGGCGAAACCGAAGAAGAGTTTCAAGAGCTTCTGGAATTTGTTAAGACTCAAGAGTTTGATCGCGTTGGTTGCTTTATGTACAGCCCCGAAGATGTCACCGCTGCCGGGAAAATGCCTGACCAGCTTGATGAGAAAACCAAACAGCGCAGGCATAATCAGCTTATGAAAGCCCAAGCGGGAATTAGCAAGCGCATGCATCAGAGATTCATTGGCCGCATCATTCCGGTCCTCGTGGAAGGTATTTCTGAAGAGTCAGATCTGCTGCTAAAAGGTCGGACTCAAGAGCAAGCTCCGGAGATTGACGGGCATGTTTTGATCACCAGTGGAGAGGCTAAAGTTGGTGAAATTGTGAACATTAGAATCACCGATTCCCACGACTATGATCTAGTCGGCGAAATTGTCCCTACAAACGAGAGCTTAGCGCATTGACTTTCAAGCACGCCTGCGATTTAATGAAGTCTAATCGGGGGATTTTTCAGCTTAGGGGGGTCAATGTCATCTAAATTAGTGGTCGCTTTCATCTTGTCTGCACTGGCGTTGTTTTGCATGAACGTTTTGATTCATTAGTAAACATGAGACAAGGTTCTCGTCAATTCGGTCAATTTTCGACTGAGATGCGAACGTCCGCCCAAACACGCCTTCCAAATTTTATTTTCTCCAGATAGATCGTAATTAACTTTCACGGTTCTCCTCAGATAAATATATGCGCTCCATCGGGAGAAATAATTGGATGTGTGTGCCACGACGGAGGTGCGAGATGGCAGCCTAAACAACTGTAAACCTATTTTCTTGCTGTAAAGGGGATGAAGGCTTGGCCCTTCGGTGAGGGCATGCAAGTGCTGTCACCAAACTACTCAATGCGGCTGTTTCCTAAGGGTTATGGTCGTGAACGATTTGAGAAAAGGCGGACATTGATCCGTCATGTGTGATCTGAAAAGTTGAACGAAAGTGAACCGATCGATGAAGCATCGAAATCCAGTTGAGATCAAAACGAGTTTGTATATCCGAACTCTGATAAGCGTGGGGGCTACTTGCTTACCGCCTGCGTGGTCTCCGGTGTTAAGACGGCAGGAGTTCAGATTGGGCCTTGTTACGGAACGTGGGAACCTGCGGCGCCTCAGCGGCTGTAGGGGCGGATGCATTTGTAGTAGCGTTGACGTAGACGAAAGTCTGCCGAGCGAAGGGATGCAGATCATAGACCTGAACGATTCGACAACTTCGCATGAAGGATGATCAATTGGATAAGGGAAAAGCATTTGAGATACCAAAAGCACTGATATGGGAATCATATCTTGCAGTGAAGAAGAATCGCGGTGCTCCTGGATGTGATGGAGAAACGATAAAAGACTTCGACCGAAAGCGAGATAAAAATCTCTATAAGATCTGGAACCGCATGTGCTCCGGTAGTTATCTGCCGCCACCAGTCCTTGAAAAGAAAATCCCGAAAGGCGACGGACGGGATCGAACACTCGGGATACCTACGGTGTCGGACCGGGTAGCTCAGGGCGCGGTTAAGATCCTTCTCGAAGAGAAGCTCGATCCACTTTTTGACGAAGACTCTTACGGATACCGCCCAAATAAATCCGCACACCACGCCCTTGAAAAGGCAAAGATCAGGTGTTGGGAATATAACTGGGTAGTAGAGATCGACATCAAAGGATTTTTCGACAATGTCGAACATGATTACGTCGTGAAAGCTTTGAAGCATCACTGTTTTCCTTCATGGGCAATTCTTTACTGCGAACGATGGCTGAAAGCACCGATGCAGGATTCTAGTGGAGCAGTAAGACAGCGAACCAAAGGCACGCCACAGGGTGGGGTCATCAGTCCGTTGCTTGCAAACCTTTTCCTGCATTATGCTTTTGACTGCTGGATGAGACGCGAGCTTCCTTCGGTTCCATTTGAGCGGTATGCAGACGATATCGTTTGCCATATCTCAAGCCTGAAAGAAGCACGCAATATCCACGAGCGCATAGCTAAGCGAATGAAGTCGGTAGGCCTTGAAATTAACGATGCGAAAAGCAAGATCGTTTATGTTGACACGTTTGAACGATGGAATGTTGAAACCACGTTTACCTTTTTGGGTTATGACTTCCGAGTCAGAAACCTGAAAGACTTTAGAGGTAAATATTTCCGCAAGGTCATGCCTGGAGCCTCAAAGAAAGCTCTTCGGCAAATTACCGAGACGGTCAAATCGTGGAAGATCCATCGCTCTACGAATGAGGACTTGTGCGACTTTGCTAGGCGGTACAATGCGACCATCCGAGGATGGATCGAATACTACGGAAAGCACTGGTATTGGAATTTCCATTACCATCTATGGACAGTGGTCCAATCAAGGGTGCTGAAATGGGTTCGTCGGACCTTTCGCATTGGTCAAAAGAAGGCCGAGCGGTGGCTGGCGAATGTTCGCAAAGAGCAGCCCAAACTGTTTGCTCAT
>JAYTHU010000169.1:0-10531 GCA_043732305.1 Oligoflexia bacterium | reverse complement strand
AGAGCGCCACCGGCATCCGTGGTACAGTAAAACTCGATTTTCCATCAAAAAATTCCCAATAAAAAAGCCAAGATTTCTCGCGGCTTCTTCAAAAATCTAAATTTGCTTGATTTCTTTAAAACGGAATTTCTTCGTCGGAATCAAATGCGGGTTCAGGAGCAAAATCTCCACCGCCAGTAGGCGATTGATTGTATGCACCGGCTCCGCCACCTGAAGCTCCGGAAGAGGCCCCAGCGTTAGATCGAGGTGCTCCGCCTTCGGCGCCAGCGGCACCTAAGAACTGAACAGTGTTTGCAACGATTTCGGTAGAATATTTTTTCTGATTTGTGGCTTTGTCATCCCAGCTGCGGGTCTGCAAACGACCTTCAACATAAACTTGTCGACCTTTAGAAAGATGTTGTCCGCAGACTTCAGCCATCTTGCCCCAAACGACAACTCGGTGCCACTCGGTACGTTCTTGCTTTTGTCCTTGTTTGTCAGTCCAAGCTTCGCTGGTAGCAATGCTTAAACGAGCAACGGCTTGACCACCAGGTGTGAATTTGAGTTCTGGGTCCCCACCAAGTCTACCAACTAAAATAACTTTATTTACTCCCGACATGCACCCCTCCTCATAAAATCAAAATTAAAAGTTAAATAAATAATGAGAGTAATTAGCTCTCAAGCTCTGCGTCTGTATCATCAGCTTCTGCATCTTCATCATCCGTGTCTTCATCAGCTTCTTCGTCTTCTGATTCCATGTCTTCTGATTCTGTTTCGTCTGAAGCACTATCATCACTAACATCATCATTAGAAATAGTTGCAGTAGAGGCTGCCACTTCTTCATCGATTGTCAAAGGAGTAGAGTTTGAAGCGTCGTCAGACAAACCTTTGAGATACACGTTCAAATCAGCTTGGCTAATCACCTCATGTTTGAGATTCCATTCGGTCATCCGAGTATCATAATCCAAATTGACTGCTTTTAATTTCTGCATGAGAACTCCTTTATTGCCAATACTTGGGCTTAATTTCTGCGTTGAAGTCCGTATTGTTTACCACAAGTCTTAGATTTTTCGATCTCTTTTTTTTCGTTCCGCCCGAGTCTCCACGCCCTTTGCCACCGCCGATGTAAGGCCATAGCTTCAGGAATAAATATCCCATGATAATTCCGCCCAGATGAGCCAGGTTAGCAACGCTGCCAGAACCAGAGGAATTGTTCAGGGTCATGACGATCTCTATGCCCACCAGTATGAGAACAAAGTATCGAGCTTTCATTCGAAAGAAAAACATGAAGTAGACAGGTCGCTCTCCGAAAAATATTCCATAAGCCACCATCAGACCAAAAATAGCCGCCGACGCACCAATCACTGGTGTCACGAGGAATGTTACTTTTGACGTCCAAATCGAAAGAATTAAAGCCGCGAAACAATAAAGAAAAGCGGCTCCAATGCCACAAACAAAATAGTAAATAGCAAAAAACTTACTTCCCCAAAGCTGCTCAAGTTCGCCACCAAGCCACCAAAGGAGTAGCATATTGAAAACGATGTGCAGCGGATTTGCGTCATGCATGAATAAATAAGTGACGGGCTGCCAGAGATAAAAATCTTTAATAACAGAATATGGAGTGAGTCCAAGCCAAAGTGTGATTTTTGGATCGGTCATGAAGTGTTCAATTACAATATTACCAAAAAACCAAACGCCCACAGTCACAATTAATAGTATTTTGACAACCTTAGTGAGAGGCGCAATTTGCAGTTGTCCTTGCATACCGCTGGCTCCACCGCCACCACCGAAATCTCGAGGACTCATTTAGCCACCGAATTTCCCGGCTGACTGAGTTCGACCAAAACTCCACCAGTTGAAGCAGGATGCACAAAAGCCACGCGACAGTTGTGTGCGCCGTTCACGGGGGTTTCATTGATCAATCTCACTCCGGCTTTTTTTAACTGATTTAGCATGGCTTCAATGTCAGGAACTCGAAAACAAATGTGATGAATACCGGGACCTCGTTTAGCCATAAATTTTGCGACAGAACTGTCTTCAGAAGTTGGTTCTAACAATTCGACTTGCGCTTCGTTCTGAAGCGGAAGCATGGCCACTTTGACTTTTTGATCGGCCACCATTTCGGGGGACTGATCTTCCATCCAACCGAGAGCTTTCCAAAAAGGGTAAGCTTTGTCTAAGCTATCTACAGCAATTCCAATGTGATCAATTTTGATATCAGGGAAATTTCCAAAGGATTCACCAGAGGATTTAATTGAAGAACTCATGACGAAACCTTTTTGAAATGCGGCTCAAGTTTTGAGTAAGTTTCACTCAGGCTCTCACTGACCACTTTTGTTCCAGCGATTATCGGCATGAAATTAGAATCCCCGTCCCACCTCGGAACAAGATGATAATGGAGGTGTTCGGCGATACCAGCCCCACCCGTTTTTCCTACGTTCATTCCGATATTTAGGCCACCTGGGGCATATACTGCTTTAAGTATTATGTAGGTCGTTCGCAGAAGCTCATGGATCTCTAAAAATGCTGGTTCCGGCAGCTGAGTGAGCTCTTGCAAATGATCATTGGGAATAATCATGGCGTGACCATTGTTGTAAGGAAATTTATTTAAAATAACTGAATTGAATTTGCCTTTGAATAAAACTAAAGATTCAGGGCTTGGCCCAGCTTTTACGGCACTGCAGAAAACACATTGAGATTCCATTTCGCTTTCCGGTCGGTCCCTCTTGACGTATTTTGCCCGCCACGGAGTAAACAACACATCACGAAGTTTGCCAGAAATAAAACCAGACATTAGAAACGTGCAAGCGGCATCAAAAACAGAGGCCGTCCAACAAGGTCCAATCCTAAAATGCGCTTAGCGAATTTTTCGTAACCATACATGTCGTCGTCGTTGTCGTCACCGCTACGATCCAAGAGCATATCCCAGATTTTTTTACGTTTGGTAGACGGATAAAAAATTTCAGGCTTCCCTTTGATCTTTGCCATCTGCGCAGCCATGTCGACGGCATCTTGAAAACCACCGACTTTGTCAGCTAAACCATTTTCTACGGCTTGTTCACCACTGTACACTCGGCCATCGGCAAGTTTTGATACTTTTGCCATATCCATATGCCTACCTAAAGCGACAGCTCTTTTGAATTGCATAAATACGTTATCGATCATCCCCTGCATCACTGATTTTTCAGCGGCAGTCATTGGACGAGATTCACTTCCGATATCTTTAAATTGGCCACTCTTAATCACGTAGCGCTCTACTTTGGCCCAATTATAAAGCTTGCTGAGATCAGCAAATTCCATGATCACACCGATACTTCCAGTGATTGTTCCCGGATTGGTCACAATCTTCTGACAAGCGGCTGCGATATAATAAGCACCGCTGGCGGCAAGGCTACCCATGCTGGCCACAACAGGCTTACCTGAAGCGATAGTGCGAAGGACTTCGTCATACATTTCCTGACTCGGCCCAACCACTCCACCCGGAGAATCTAATCTGACAACCACAGCCTTGATATCTTTGCTCTCTTGATACTTCTGCAAAGTCTTGATGAAGGCGCGGGAATCGAGAATGATTCCCCTCACCTCAACCACACCCACGGAATTTGAAGTCATGCCGGGAGATTTGTCTGAGAAGGCCGTATACACGGCCCCCACGCAGGCAGAAAACCCAAGAACAACGATCACTCCAAGAAAAGCTAAGAACACAAAAAACGGGTTTTTCTTCATAAATCCTCTCTGGGATTCTTCCTAAGTACTATTCGTCTTTTTTAAGTTTCAGTTCACCGAAAACATCGCCGAGACTTGTCTTCGCGCCGGATTTTCCGAACTGAGCACTTTCATCTCTGTCGCCTTTATAGGAAACAGATTTTGCACTCAGGCCAATCTTACGAGCATCGCGATCAAGGCTGATCACTTCTGCGCGAAGGATATCGCCAGGCTTAACAAGTTCTTCGATCTTCTCGACACGGTCCATGGAAAGTTCACTGATGTGAATGAGTCCTTCGATCTCAGGAGCGAGTTCAACGAACACGCCGAAGTCTGCGATCTTAGTGACTTTTACATCATGCTGAGTTCCAACCGAGAACGCATCAACGGCTTCAGTCCAAGGATCCTTCTCAAGTTGTTTGATACCGAGAGAGAATCTTTCATTTTCCATATCTACGGCGAGAACAACCGCTTTGATAGTGTCGCCCTTTTTGTAAACTTCGGAAGGATGATTGACTCGTTTGGTCCATGAGAAGTCACTGACGTGTACCAAGCCGTCGATTCCTTCTTCGATACCAATAAAGATACCAAAGTCAGTGATAGACTTGATTTGACCTTCGATGACTGTTCCAGGAGCATATTTTTCTTTAAGAGCAACCCAAGGATTTTCTTCGAGTTGTTTCATTCCAAGGCTGATTCTGCGGTTGGCAGTATCTATATCGAGAACAACAACATTGACAACGTCGTCAACTGAAACAACTTTTGAAGGATGTTTCACACGTTGAGTCCAAGACATTTCGCTCACATGGATGAGACCTTCTATACCCTCATCAAGCTCAACAAATGCACCGTAATCAGCGAGGCTAACAACTTTACCGGAAAGTTTCTGAGCCACTTGATACTTGGCTTGAACATTTTCCCAAGGATCGGGTTGCAATTGTTTGAGGCCTAGTGAAACGCGCTCTTTTTCTTGATCGTATTTGAGAACTTTGACTTTGATTTCATCGCCAATGTTGAGAATTTGGGAAGGATGCTTCACGCGACCCCAGCTCATATCGGTGATGTGGAGAAGACCGTCCATACCGCCCAAGTCAATGAACACACCATAATCAGTGATATTTTTTACGATACCATCAACAATTTGTCCTTCACGGATAGTTTCCAAAGTTTGGTGTTTGAGATGCTCACGTTCTTTTTCGAGCAACGCTCTACGGGAAAGAACAATGTTTCCGCGTTTTTTGTTAAATTTGATAACTTTAAATTTAAGTTTTTTACCAATGTAAACATCGAGGTTACGCACGGGACGCAGATCAATCTGTGATCCAGGTAAAAACGCTTTGACACCGATATCAACGGAAAGACCGCCTTTGACTTTAGCAATGACAGTTCCTTCTACCAATTCTTCTTTTTCGCAAGCGGCAGAAATATCGTTCCAAGCTTTGAGCATGTCGGCTTTGTCTTTGGACAAAACAACCATGCCGTTTTCGTTTTCAACTTTGTCGATGTAAACTTGAACCTCGTCACCAATTTTGATTGGAGCGAGACCAGTAGCAGTCTGAAATTCAGAAGTAGGAATGAGACCTTCTGATTTGTAGTTGATGTCAACCAAGACGTAGTCAGTGTTGACTTCTAAGATGCGGCCAGTGACCACATCGCCCACATTGAAATCTTTTTCTTTTACACTGGCTTCGAAAAGCTCGGCGAAAGATTGACCAGTGGATGTGATATTGGAATCTTTTCTTTCTTCAGCTTCCAACTGCTCGAGAAGCGCCAGACGGGCTGAAGCCGTTTTGTTGAGTTTGTTTATTTTTGCGGGGGTTTTTTCAGATGACATCAATTTCTACCTACATTCATCACAACAAGGGGCTACAGATTTGCGAAATTGCTATCTTGAACCTTATTTGTGGATGAGTTTTTATAACTGATCGAATACGGCGGAGTCAATGACTACCTGAAAGCACTTTCAATAGAACTTAGCGGCATCGACTGGCAAAGACATGAAAACGCAGGATATGAGTCGGCCCTGCAGAATAATTTGAGACCCAGCCTTGATCCAAAGAGAATTTAAAGTTTTAGTGTCGTCAATTTTTTCGATTCCACCTACATGGTCAGTTTGCAAACACTCGACAGGCAAATTACCCAAATTAGCCTTTTTCTTTTCAGAACTTTCGGGACTTAATCTTAAAGTTCTGACGCCGAGAGTTTTTACAAAAGCTCCATCGCATCGCCAAGCCATCAGAACCGTACTTTTGTTTACTGCCATTTGCCCACGCATAAATATTTCGCTGCCAGGAAGCATGTAAATCACGTCTCGCTGGTTTTGAATTGATTGAGTGGTGCCAGTACCCACCATTGAGCCTGAGCAAACCAGTTTGATGGATTGCACCTCTGTGAAGTCCCCCGCAAGCACACTGATTTGCACTTCGGCGCCGGTAGATAAAACGGCCCCCTGAGCAGATATGAATTCACTATCCCCGCTTGCGCCAGAATTCTGCCCGACGTCTTCTTGGAAAAGATTTGTTCTTTGTAAGGATTGAACGCCCCCAGTGGACGATTCCGAAATCACTTGGCCCATCTGTGCGGAAGGCGCGCAACCAGCCAAAATGCCAATGGCAATCATGATCAATAAAAAGCTAAATAAAGAGAGGAATATACCGGTTCTCATTTTCCACATCCTGCCCTTCACATTGCAAGCGTGTGCCAGAGAAAAGGAGCCTTCAACCTAGCTTTAATCGGTGATAAGAGCGTGAATAAAGCCTATTTTCGGCGCTCTAATGCAGCTTTTTCAATTTGCGAGACGACTTCTTCGATTGTCATTTTTGACGTGTCGATCTCAATGGCACCATCAGCTTTTTGCATGGGTGCGGTTTTTCTCCCAGCATCATTTCTGTCACGAGTGGCAAGACTTTCTTTGCCTTCGACGGATTCTCTTCTTAATGCTCTTGCATCTAAACTTGCGGTGAGAAAAATTTTGAGATGGGCGTCTGGAAACACGATCGTTCCACAATCACGCCCCTCAGCGACGAGCCCTGGTGGCTTAGCAAATTCACGCTGAGCTTCTAAGAGTGCGGCGCGCACCTCTGGAATTGTCGCGATTCGACTCGCTTCTTGAGCGGTTTTTTCTTCCGACAATTTTTCGGTCACGTCGACTTCGTCGATAAAAACTTTTGTTCCACTCGTGTCAGCTCGCACTTCAAATCTATGACTTGTGGCCATTTCAATAAGCCTGGTGGTTTCGGTTTCTGAAGTCCATCCACCGTCGCCATATTTGTAAGTCAAACTCATAAGGCCTAATCCACGATAAAATGCCCCAGTCGTGAGAAATTGCAATTGAAGGCGTTTTGCGAGCAATGCTGAAACCGTAGATTTACCACTTCCCGCAGGGCCGTCGATGGTCACAATAAAAGTTGGTAATGCCTTTGTAGTCATGACTTTAACACCTCGCTCAACGCCGCTATAGCCGCTACATTTTCATTCTGTAATCCGACTGACATTCGCAAATGTTGAGTCAGTCCGTAATTTCTCACAGGCCTGAGAATAAATCCTTTAGACAATAGTTTTTCATAAACTTCTAGAGAATCTTTACCG
Source organism: Oligoflexia bacterium (assembly GCA_043732305.1). Taxonomy (GTDB): domain Bacteria; phylum Bdellovibrionota; class Bdellovibrionia; order JABDDW01; family JABDDW01; genus JAYTHU01. The sequence continues at coordinate 3,259 of JAYTHU010000169.1, read as the reverse complement.
GTGTCAAAGAGCACGAAATTTCCCTGACTAGGAACATAATCGATTCCCATTTTTTTAAACTCGGAATAAAAATAATCAAGTCCGCTCCAAACAAGATCACACGTTTTTTTCACAAATTCACGATCGTCCAAAGCGGCGATCCCTGCCACCTGCATAAGACTATTTATGTTGAATGGTTTGCGCACCTTATTCACGTGACTAGCAATTTCGCGAGAGGAAAACATCATGCCAAGACGAAGACCTGCAAGTCCGTACACTTTACTGAGCGTACGAAGTGTCACTACGTTTTCATATTTTCGAGTGTATTCGTGCGAATCAGGATAGTCATTTGCACGCACAAATTCAAAATAAGCTTCATCGATAACAACGATTACATCTTCCCGCCCGCCAAAAAATTCCATGAACGAATCCATTTCCGTCTTGGTGGAATATGTGCCGGTGGGATTATTTGGGTTAGTGATAAAAATAATTTTATGTTCCGGAGTCCATGCCTTTTGAATCGCTTGAAGATCAAATTTGAACTCAGAAGTCATCGGAATGAGCGTGGTGTCGCAACGTGAAGCTTGGGCCGAAAGTCGATAAGTATCGAACGCACGGTGCGAAGTGAGGATCTTGTCACCAGCTTCGCAGTAGACTCGTACTAAAAAATCTACAAGCTCGTCTGATCCATTGCCGAAAACCAGACCATCTTCTGGAAAATTAAAATGGGCAGAAACTTTCTTTCGAAGGTCGTGACAGGACCCATCGGGATAAAGATTCAGTAAGTTCAAAGATTGCTGAATGGCCTGAAAGGCACGAGGGGATGGGCCTAGCGGGTTTTCATTAGAAGCCAGTTTGTAAACTTTTGAAATACCGTACTGCCTTTTTGTTTCTTCTATTGGTTTCCCAGGCACGTACGGAATCAATTGTGAGATATATTCTGAAACTTTCATCATTTCCCCATTTAAAAAAAGACAATTTAGACACATAATTATGCTTTGAATCACGGTAGTCAAGGGAGCAAGTCGAGTGTCTCAGAAGTTTTTTCGTAAACTCTCAGTTGATCTGAGAGAGATGTTTGTCGAAATATCGGTATTTCAAGGCTCGGTCCCACAAACAATGACCCAGAGTTTGCTTCAAAAACTCGGTGATAAGCCAGTAACTTTCGTTCGTCATGCCAATCGTCGCGATCAGATGTTGACAGGTCTTAAGGATGCCATTCAAAGTTTGAATTTGGAAGTTGGCCCTGAAGACATGGTCGAAATTCGCTCTGACTATCTTGATACTCTATGGAGAGAGCAATGGCTCGCTCCGATGGCGCTACTTTGCACCGAGGGTTTTCAGAATGTTTTGGAAATTAGCGATCAAACAAGAACCAGTGTTTTTACTCTTAAACCCGCAAAAAAAGCAGCTTCACTTTCGGCAAATTTTTGTTTCGGAGTTGCCGAACGAGTGAATGCATTGGGTGAAGTGACATTAAAACCAACCACCGAAGAACTTGAAACCATTGCCGCTAAATTAAAGTTATCCGATATCAAGCACGTGGCAATTTCTTTTCTACACTCTAAATTAAATTCCGAGAATGAAAATGCAGTAAGAGATTTTTTAATTGAACAAGGTTTCGAAGTAGAAACTTCTTCGAGCGACTCGTCACAGATTTTAGTTTCAGACGAGAGACTTAAGGCTAATTCAGCTCTTAGGAATCTCGCACAAAACTGGACCTTTAAAAACATTCAAGAAGAATTTAAGGCACTAGGCTTTGCGGAAGAAAATATCATTGAAAAAACTCGGTGGTTAGAACATGAAGCTTTTATTGTAGAAGATAAAATTTCATTTCCTAAGAGTAATTCTCCATTCCCATTTTCTCCATTAAGCCCGGTTTTTGCTGATCAAGTCGGCACACCACAAATCAGGTATGCTCCCATCGATAGCGAGCCAGGTCCCGTCTGTTTTGGTAAAGGCGTGGAACTCACGATCTTTGATTTGCTTGTTCTGAAACATCAATTGAAATTTGACGATGTTAAAAAAATCAAGGTGGATCATGCCCGCGTGAAGAAACATCTCACTCTTCTATCGCAACAAATGCGTACGGACTGGGAATCGGCGATGACTCGATTTTTAGAATTGGCTAATCAACTATTTGAATCTGAGATCGCTCTTTATTCCGATAAATCGGGCAGACCACTTTCTCTCAACCAACTCCACACCTCGGGCTGGCTTGCGCCATATTTCCTGGGAAGGATCAAAGTTTAAAAAATGAACGATCTCAGACTTCAGTCCACCTACCGTGACATTAAAAATTTGCTTGCCCAAAGTATGATGAAAGTAAGTTCCTCAGATTTTTCCCATGGCGCTCTTATGGACGCGAAGGGACAACTCATTCATGTCGAAGGTCCTCATCCCCTGCACTATTTCGGTTTCACGCAAACTATTCCCAACATCAATAAATATTTCAAGCTTGGGCCCGATGAAGTTGTTCTAACGAACGACACTGCTTTCGGCAGTCCAAGACTTTGCGACATCAATTTTATTTCAGCTATTTACAAAGGTAAAGAAATCAAAGGATATGCGGTTGTTCAAATCAGCTTAGAAGATTTACTTCTTACACCCAAGCAATTTGAAGCGTCCAAGATCGATGACGAAGGATTAAAAATTCCTCCAACTCCGCTTGACGGTGGCGGAGCCGTCAGAGAAGCGCTGTTTGCTTTTTTGGCTTCAAGTAAAATTAAAAAGGAAAAACTAGAAACTGCTTTTGCTCAGGCCAGATACGCTCTCGAGAGAATTAAAATCAGTTTTGGCGAGTTAGAAAAACGCTGGGGAAAAAATCAAATTCCAGAACGTCTCACGAGCCTTCAAGATTATGCCGAAGATCTTCTCAAAGGTAGCCTCCACCGTTTTCCAGATGGAGAATTTTCTTCTCTATTAAAATTTGGTGAAAATCAAATTCAAACAAAATTGAGAGTGCGGGAAAATCAATTTGTTGTGGATTTTTCTGGAACGAGCAAAGCATCGCCTAAAGCTATTAATATTCCATACCATATTGTTCTCTCCAGTTGCTTTTGGTTCTTCATGAGTTTTCTTGATGAAGAAATCCCTCTTAACAACGGGGTTCTGCGCGCAATTTCGGTTGAAGCCCCAACAGGAAGTTTAGTGAATCCGCCCTCGCAGAGTGCTTGCTTGGATGGGTACTACCACACCCCCCAATTGATCATTGCGAACCTAAAATCACTTTTGTCCAAAGCACTTCCACAAGAAGCCAAGGATTGCCTAGTGGCCCCTT
>JAYTHU010000168.1:0-3264 GCA_043732305.1 Oligoflexia bacterium | reverse complement strand
GTTTGCTAGCATCTGCTGATAGGCCTGGGTTTAGATCTTGAGTATTCCGTTGATGGGCGATGGATCTGTCATTCTTGTGCCGCAACCGGATAGGCATGGATAATTCTACCGGACGTCACGCTCTTAAATTACTGCGAAATTTCCCATTCAGACAGCAATTGTGTTATTTTTCGATCAAGCCAGCGCAAATGTTCAGGGCCTTCATAAAATCTATACAAGGGCCGTTCCTTGTCATCAGCTCTTAATTTAAAATCTGCAATAACTACTTTAACCGCCTCAATTAATAAATTTTTTTGAGCATCGCTAAGACGACTTTCATTCTGCATTGCCATTCGCAGCGGACGACTGTGAAGAACGAAAAGATCCGGGGCGGCGGCCCAAATTATCTCTTCAGCTAAGTCTCGTTTTCCGTTAGAAAGGGTAATGAGAACTCCGCAGTTTAAATGTGCTGTCGCCGCAAAACTTTCAATGGAAACTAAAACTATCAAAGAAAGAAACACGAACATTTTTAACAAAGATGAATTCATAAAGGGAAATATACCACCGTTTGCTGCCCCTCGTCAACCACTCCTCCATACGCCATAAGCTCGCGTCGATTTTTGAGGAATCTCATTGGGGTCTTTCTGGGGAGGTCAATACAGTGATTATTAGGTCTGAAGGTGGCCCCCGCCGTGATGCTGGTGACTACTAAGGCAAGTTGAATAATGATCAGTACCTTGACTTTTTAAGATCGCCTGGTAACGTTTACTCATGAACGTTGCACCAGAGTTCATTCTCGTGAGCGACATGCCATCTTTGAAGGATTTCAGTTGTGATAACCTTAATATTATCGACCCATCAAAATAACCAAGAAAGGCTGAGATGTTATGAATCAGGATAAGATATTTTGGGATAAAGAAGGAGATCAATGGTTCGAGCGAAACCGATCGGCCTTGGCCAACGCAGATAAAATTGACTGGCCAACCTTTCTCATTGAAAAACTTCAGATGCAGTTCGAATCGGTAGTGGAGCTAGGCTGTTCTAATGGCTGGCGTTTGCAAAAACTTGCGACAAAATACAAACTTGCCTTTGAAAATATCCGTGGGGTGGAGGCAAGTGAGAAAGCAATAGAAGATGCAAAAGTCCGCTACCCACTTCTAAAGATTGAGAGAGCGTTACTTTCCAACGTGCCAGTTCAAGAAGTCTTCGACCTGGTAATTGTTAATTACGTACTCCACTGGGTTGATCGAGCTTCGTTATCTAAGGCGATTTCGGAGATTGACCGGCTGGTTCGTGACGGAGGGATTTTGATCATCGGGGATTTTATGCCAGATCATCCTGAGAAGAGAAAATATCACCACCTGCCTGACAAAGATGTCTTCACGTTCAAGCAAAACTATGCCGAGATATTCAAGAGCTTAGGAGTTTACCGAGAAGTTGAAAGCTTGGTTTACGATCATGATAAAGCTACCTATGAGCTGTCTGATGCATCCCATGATTCTCGCGGAGCATGTGTCGCCCTAAAAAAATCACTGCATTCCTATTATATTGAGGCCAAATAATACTTGCCGTTCTTCAGGCAAGGGTCTCGTCCCAGCGACTTCCAGGAAAAGTTCTAAAGCTTATCCTTGGAAAACCTATGGTTCAATGGCAGATCGAAAGAATTCTTAAGGCTAAGAAGATTTCAAAACTGGTTTTAGCGACCAGCTTGGATTCCTTAGACGATCCGCTCGCAAACTGTGCAAACAAATGGGTGTTGCTTGCTATCGCGGAAGCCTGGAAGACGTCTTAGATAGATTCTATTTCGCCGCTAAACCATTTTCTCCAGAAAGTGTGGTGCGTGTCACTGGAGATTGTCCGCTCATCTCCGAGAAAGTACACATTGAGAATTAGTTCAGATCCCACGCTTCTTGTTGCGGAGCACGGGTTGGGTGAATGATTGGTGGATCCGTTGGAAGCCCCAAGTGACTTAGGATTTTGACGATGGCCTTTCTCTCTAATATGGCAGATAAGATTTTTGTCTCTTTGCCGCTCCGTGCGTTTAGTTTTTCGGAAACAAGTTCTTCTTTTTGGACTCTTTCCTTTTTTTCTGGTTTTTTGGGAACCTTGTTTCTCTTTACGACGTCGGGCCTAGCCTTGGAGTGGGGTGCAAAAACACCGTGGTATCTGATGATGTGCATTCTGGGCGGTGGAACTAGGGCTGTCAGTGCGAAAGAATTATTGAGCAGTAAAAACAATGAAAGGCGCCAAAGCCATTTCCTGCCCGGATCATTATGGGTCTGATGCTTTCCTATAGCGCCATCGAATAATATTAAGAGTGGACTTTCCATCGACTTCTATAAATAGAAATTCCAGATGGTCGAATCCGAAGTTGCCAGAAAAATAAATTCCTTCGCTGTCTTTCAATTTTTTCTTGCCTTCCAATACTTGTGAAATCTGATCTAAACTGAGTTTTTGTTTTTTTGTTTCAAATGCTCTGGCTAAGCTTTGACCCGCCCATAAATTAGTGAGTCCCGTAGAAATCCAATATCCGGCAACGGGGAGAAAGAGATTCGCTGGGATTTCGGAGCCCACTGGAATAAATGGATTAAGACCAAGGAAGTACCAGGCGAGCTGTACAGCCACGTTGCTTAGGACTAAATTACGCACACTTTTTGCGCCGGCACCAGAAGCAGGAAGTTGCAGGTTAGCTTTTTTGACTAGATCTTGAATATGTTCTTTACCTTGAAATCTAAAAAAGTCCACGTTTGCAAAATCAACATCTCGGACTAAGCCTAAATAGATGCATTTAATTAATAGAAGGCTGTCATCATGAAGACCGGTATCCGTTTTAGAAAAAAGGTCGAGAATTAATTTTATATCAGCAGCAGAAGTCCCCGCAGCCAGTTCTCTGTATGGTTCCTTTAATTTTTTATAGTCACTCGAGAAGACCGATGTTCCGCTCAGGATAAGACTGCACATACCATGGCTAGCCGCCATTCCAGGTTTTGAGAAGAATAATCCAATTAAGATTACAGTACTCACAGATTTACAAAATTTCATTTTTGCCATGCAGTCTCCTTGTGAATTACACGGAAGTTGCAATCTATAGGCCTAAAAATATTCGTTTGTGCAACATCTGACATTGAAAACTGCACGTAGAATGTATTTTTTCTAGAGAGTGATGACGTTTTTTGTCAGCGAGTTCGAATTGAATCACGATAGATGTTACCGAAATCGAGCTCAGAAATGGTCAATGGTGTCAAAAACTTGAGTTGACGCTTTGGTGGGCCATGATCCCACAAC
>JAYTHU010000167.1:0-3268 GCA_043732305.1 Oligoflexia bacterium | reverse complement strand
ATAGCTAACAGAACTGGTCATAAGCTTCGAGAAGACCGCATTTTCAATCAAAAACAATTAGCGCTATCGAATATGGCATCACAAGTTGCCCATGACATCCGCTCTCCACTATCTGCACTCAACATGGTGATTGGATCGGTGGCTGATCTGCCGGAAGAAAAGCGTCTGATTATAAAACAAGTGGCTCAGAGAATTAATGATATTGCGAATGGTCTTCTCCATCAAAGCAAGGCGACGGAGCTTGTGCCTTCGCTGACTCATGTCGAACCGGTTATGTTGATTGGTCTTCTTGATTCGATCGTCAGTGAAAAACGAGTTCAATATCGGAGTCAGATCGGGCTCGAGATCCAGGCGGATCTTCAGGAAGGCTATGGACTCTTTGCAAAAATAAATGCTGGTGAATTTTCTCGGGTTATTTCAAACTTGATTAATAATGCTGTTGAGTCATTCTCTGATAATCAAAGAAATTCGGGTCATGTCACCATTGCTGTTTGCAAATGCAAGGAGATGATTGAAATCACGATTCGAGACAATGGCCAAGGTATGTCTTCGGAGGTTTTAAAAAGGCTCGGCGAACGCGGTTTCAGCTTTGGTAAAGAGGGGGGCTCAGCAGGTAGTGGCTTGGGAGTTGCGCATGCTCGTGAAACTGTCGAAGGAGTTGGGGGAGAATTTGCTATCTCATCTATTTTTGGACATGGCACCTTGGTGAGTATTCGAATCCCTCAAACAGAAACTCCGAGTTGGTTTTTAAAACAATTTGAAATCCATTCAGAAACGATTTTGGTCTCGGCAGACGACGATCAAACCATCCATCAAATTTGGAGAAGGCGATTAGGATTGTTGAGTGATGCGCCAAAAGTTCGACATTTTATGTTTTCGTCTCTTCATAAATTCGAGGAATGGCTTGTTCATAATAAAAATTCATCCGCACGATATTTGATCGACTATGAATTTTTTGGTCAGTCTGGCAATGGACTTGATTTAGTTGAGCGCTTAGGAATTGAGAAGAACTCGGTTCTCGTCACTTCTCGTTTCGAAGAAAAAAATGTGCTCGAGCACTCGACTCGGCTCGGAGTTCAAATTTTACCTAAAGCTTTAGCTGCTTTCGTTCCGTTCATGGTTCATCCGAGTAATCGGCTTGATGAATTGCAATCTCAAAACAAGATTTTAAAGATGACCCATTCCCAACTCAGTCCACTCTTGAGTTGATAAAATGTCGATCATCCTCAATGTTTTTGTAGTTAAAGATTGAACTGCGACGTCAAAATTTTTTTCGAACTCCGAAGAAGAATCCGAATTCTCGTCAATCAGATTGGTGATGGCTTTCAATGCGAAGAAGGGCGTTTTTGTCAGCGACGCGACCCAGGCTATTCCGCAGGCCTCCATTTCTTTAAGCTTGGCACCGCTCTTTTCAATCCTTTCGAGATCTTCCGGAGTGAAGTCCAATGAATTACCAGAAGAAATATTTGCTCGCTCACAATTGAGTTCACGTGCAAGAATTTCGACATTCAGTGAAGGGTATCCTCCACGTCCGAACTGATCCCAGCCCTCAATCGGTATGCGATGATCGTGAAAATAAAATGCGGAGTGACTCAGATAAACTTTTCCTATCGAAGCTCCTACTTTTGCAAAGCTGCCGGCAGTCCCGACATTTACTAAGAGATTAGGTTGAAACTCACGAATGCTTGCAAAGCTTGTCACAGCAGCGGGCTCAGTGCCGATGCTGTCCACTCGATAGCGTTGATCCTTTCCGGGGATAGCGAGTGTCATCTCAAGCTTGGAATTAATGCTCCCTTGATAAAACAACATCTGAGAATTGTCATAGAAAGGATGTGGAATAAATTTTTTAAGCTTGAGGATACGAATCAAATCTTTGGCTTCTGATTCCATAGCCACAATAAACGAAATTTTTTTCATAGCACCAGCAGTTTCATTCTAATAAGATATAAGCTTTGAAAGTCGAACTGCAATTCCAGAATTCCATAAACCATAAACTTCTATTTCATCTATTTGAAAACTATTCTGCGGTAAGGTCACTTCAAATCCGCACCTCAGTGGTTGGTGCAGTTCGTGAAGAAGTTGAATATCACTTCTCACTTGTTGAGGCTCCACGAGTACTGCATTTCCACGGCAATATATCAAAATTGCTGTCGGTGGCTTTTTCGATTTGGGATGCAGACACCAGCCGCTCATTTGAATCTGTTGATTATGTTTTTTATAGATTGCCTCGACAAAGCCCCAATATCTTTTAGCCTCATGCAAACCGAGCTTTACCTGCAGAATTCTTAGAGAAATTTCTGGGATTCTCAGATTTGCTCCGGACCGTGAATTCTTAAGCTGAATTTTATTATTTTTAATCGATGCTCTCAGATAAGGAACTTCATAGGGCTTTTTAGCTTTGAGCAACGGAGAAGTTTTGCCTATATTCTTTAATGAATCTTCAAAGAGTTTGAAGGCCGTCCCGTCCGCAAAAATTGAGATGATCGTTAATTTTTGATGAGCTAATTGAGAGACATCTTTTAAATGTATTGTGCACATAAAGCCCGCATTATTAACCGACGAGAGTTCGACATTTAAAATCGTACCAACCAAATCAGGGCGCGATTTTCTTTCCATACTCATAGCAGGTGAATATTTTCCGTTTAGGAAGCAGAGAATTCTAAGCGGTCCCGAGTTGCCTGCAGAATTGACGCTCCAGCAGTGAGCCGACAAAACACTATTTTCAATACTGATGTTGTCGACATGTCCCTGATTAAACTGTGAAAAGCCATATTTTTTATTCTGCCAAAACAGTTCCTTATTTGCGAGAGTTGACTCGGGAGAATATCGAATCGTCTTCTGCTTCGGTTTAGCAAACAGATGGTACCCGAATTCAGGCCCAAATTCATAAATGATCGGATATCCTTTTTTTGGATCAAATGGCTTATTCTTCTCTTTGTACCAAAAGCGGTAGGTCTCTGACTGAACTCGATGGGAACGTTTATAATTTCCAGTTGCAACAATTTGCCCATTTTCGACCCACGCAATATTACGTCCTGTTAAGTCCGCGTGAGGATCGAGTGCTTTGATAGACAGTTGGACGAATGTTCCGAAGCGAAACTGATTGGATTTCTCAATCCAGATCCTTGGATGACTTTTAACTCTATAAGTAAAATCTTTTAAACCGCCGGGCTTATGTTGCATCCATATCGGATTGGTGCCAAACAATTCTGGTGACTCTTGGAGTTTGTCTAAAATTTCTGAGGATTCAATCTGGAGAGTAGCCGCC
>JAYTHU010000166.1:0-3271 GCA_043732305.1 Oligoflexia bacterium | reverse complement strand
GTCGAGGGGGAGTTGTCACGGACACCAATCCTGCAGCTACATTCTTTGATCCTTCTGGTGACAAAGGAGCGCTCATTCCTTTCGCAGGTTCAGGAAGTGTGACGATCACTCCTCCTGGAGGCGCTCCAGTTTCGATTCCGTCCCTTGTTGGATTTATTAATTTCCTGGCGACGATGACCCATGTGAATGTTTTAAGCACTCCGCAAATCATGGCACTCGATAATGAAGAAGCTGAAATTGAAGTTGGAGATGACGTTCCAGTCGGTGCGTCTCAAACTGCGACCGCTGCTGGAACCACCACCAGCACTCAGCGCGAAAAAGCGACAATCAAACTCAACATCAAACCTCACATCAGCCCGGGCTCAAACACAATGCGTCTTGAAATCACACAGTCCGTCAAAGGTTTTAGCTCGAGACAAATCAACGCTAAAAATTTGGCTGATAACGCGATTGCGCTGTCCACACGCAATGCGAAAACGAACTTGATTGCGAGAGACAAAGACACTATTGTCATGGGTGGAATGATGCAAGACACTGAGACCGTCAAAGAGACAAAAGTTCCTCTGCTAGGTGATATTCCTATCATAGGCTGGCTCTTCAAAGGTAAATCTACCTCCAAAGAAAAAATGAATTTGATGATCTTTTTGACTCCCGAGATTATTCGTAGCAGTCAAGCATCAAGCAATCTCGTGAAACGAAAACTTGCGGAACGTTTAAATTTCATCGAAAAAAATCTTGGCGCGAGAGACACGCAAGGTGAATTGATCGATGAGTTGAGATTAGAAAAAAACGGAACCCCGATAGAAACTAAATAAAGTATGACTGACGCCGTACAAGCATTGCTTATAAAGAACACAACAATGACCGAGGAGCAAATCAGCGAAATCCTCGGTCAGAAGAATTCGTCTGGCGAAAAACTCAATGAGCGTTTTATCAAAGCCAATCCCACGAGTGCCGACGAAGCTCTACAGGTGTTGTGTCAGCATTTTAAAATCGATTATATAAAAGATATTCCGGTCAGCGATATTTTTGTCGAACTTGTGCGCGGCATACCTATCAACTATGCCAAGCAACACGAAGTTCTGCCCTTCAAGAATGAAAATGACTTGGTGAAAATCCTCACTTCTAACCCGTTTAATTTTAAAATTCTGGATGACATGCGCACTATGTTTGCAAAGCGCGTTCTCCCCGTCTTTGTGACAAGTCAAAAACTTCAAGATGCCATCAACAAAGTTTACGAAAAAAGCTCCGCTGTTTATGAAGGCATAGACAGTGCTGGCGATGGTGATTACGATTTTGACGAGCCCATCGATCTGCTTGATGCGGCTGACGATGACGCTCCCGTTATCAAACTAGTCAATTCGCTCATCTTTCGCGCGGCCAAAGAGAAAGCATCAGATATTCACGTCGAACCTTATGAGCGCGACATGGTTGTGCGCTTTCGCATCGACGGCGTGCTCTATGATATTTTCAAGCCACCAAAGAAATTACAGAACTCCATCACCTCTCGCGTGAAAGTCATGGCGAATTTAAATATCGCCGAAAAGCGTTTACCTCAAGATGGTCGCATACCTATCAAAATGGCGGGTAAAGACATCGATATTCGAGTGAGCACTGTGCCCACCGCTTTTGGGGAACGCATTGTCATGCGACTTCAGGATAGAAGTAACGTTGTTTTGGAACTGCCGCAACTTGGGTTCCATGATGAAAATCTGAAAAATATTTTAGATCTTGTAGAAAAACAACATGGAATTTTTCTAGTCACCGGCCCGACGGGTTCTGGAAAATCGACCACTCTTTATGCCAGTATTATGGCGATCAACAACACTGAGAGAAACATCATCACGGTTGAAGATCCCGTCGAAAATAGAATTCACGGGATTGGGCAGATTCAAGTTAACGCTAAGATCAATCTGACTTTTGCTAATGGTCTCAGAGCTATTTTGCGACAGGATCCAGACGTCATTATGATTGGGGAGATTCGAGATTTGGAGACCGCAGAAATTGCGATCAACTCCTCTCTCACGGGTCATTTGGTTCTTTCGACGATTCACACTAACGATGCCGCCGGAGCAATTCCCCGCTTGATTGATATGGGTTGCGAACCCTTCTTGGTGGCCAGTTCCTTGATTGGAATTTTAGCTCAACGCTTGATTCGCGTGCTCTGCCCTCACTGCAAGGTGCGCTATGAAGCGACAGACGCCGAGCTTGCAAGCATCGAACTCACTCGAGCGGATGCCACTGGCGGAACTATTTATAAGGCTGTGGGATGTGAGATCTGTAACCTCAAGGGTTACATTGGACGTACTGTGGCCACAGAACTTCTGCAATTGAACGAACCCATCAGACAGCTCATTTTGCAAAACAAAGACAGCATGACCATTAAAAAAGCGGCGCAAGCCCAGGGCATGCGAACTTTGCGTGAAGATGGTGCGAGACGTGTGCTTTTAGGAATTACCACCATCGAAGAACTGATTTCCACAACTCAAGAGGACACATAAACCATGCCGATGTTTGAGTACAAGGGCCTTGACCGGGAAGGCAAAAACATCAAAGGCAGTGTCGAATCTGACACGATTAAAAATGCTCGTACCAGACTTAAACGTGACGGTGTTTACGTTATTGATATCAAAGATAAAAAATCGGCCAACACTAAAAAAGCAACTGGCGGAGTTTCCTTCGGCGGCGGTGTCAACGTTCAGGATTTGTCATTGATGACTCGTCAGCTTGCGACTTTAATTAAGTCACAAATACCTTTGGTGGATGCGCTCGCAGCATTGGTGGATCAGGTTGAAAACCCCAATCTGAAATCTGCAATTAGTGAGATTCGTCAGATGGTGACAGAAGGCTTAAGCTTAAGCAAAGCCATGGCGAAATATCCAAAAATTTTCACCAAAATATTTGTCACGATGTGCGAAGCCGGTGAATCCTCAGGAACTCTCGACATTATTCTCATTCGCCTCGCAGAGTTCACCGAGAGCCAAAACAATTTGCGCAATCGCGTGCGTGGGGCAATGATGTATCCCATCGTGATGGGATTTTTTGGATTGGCCGTCATGGTGGTTTTGTTTGTCGTTGTCATTCCCAAGGTCACACAAATTTTTGAAGACATGAATCAATCCCTCCCCTGGTACACGGAAGTTCTCATTAACATCAGTAAATTTGTGGCGGATTATTGGATCATGATTATCATTGGTGCAGCTTTTGGTGCATTCATGTTCATGCGATGGAAAGCATCAGAAAAAGGTCAAGAGGCTTGGGATTCAATCAC
>JAYTHU010000165.1:0-3283 GCA_043732305.1 Oligoflexia bacterium | reverse complement strand
AGAGAAATTGCATCAACGACTGGAATCCCTAAATCCACCATACGGGGAACATTTCTGAAAAAGGGCGTTGTCCAAGAGGGCAACCCCCAAAAGACAACTAAGGCCAGAGCTAAAAGCCATCAGCGAACAGGCGGTGTCGCCAGCTATGGCTATTGCTGGCTAAATGGCAAACTTGTCATTGACCTGTCGAATTTCCGTGATTTGTACCAGGCGATTTCCTGATAGTGTACCACCCTCAAAATCATGAGCAGCGGTTACTGTTTTGCAATTTCCACTGGTACACTATGGTTGTCAAGTTTGTCTTTTTGGCCCTTCTTTTTTCTGTAAGATTCACCCTCCAAAACAATGTGCATACTGCCGTGTTGAAGCTTGTCGACGACGGTGTCTAACGCAAGTTCATCATCGATGATTTCTTTCCAGTTTTTAAGCGGAAGTTGTGTCGTGATCAGTGTGCATTTTTCCTGACGTTCTTCCAAAAGATCGTGCAGATCTTGAACAATTTGTGGCGGCAGTTTTTTTAATCCGATGTCGTCGATAATCAAGAAATCCGTTTTGATTAAACGTTCTCGTAGACGCAAGTAAGTGCCGTCAGTTCGCGCCATTAATAGTTTTTCTACGAACACGCTGATGCCCACAAATATTGTGGTGTAACCGTGCCGACAGGCATGATTGCCGATCGCTGTGGATAAAAATGTTTTACCGACACCGGTGGGGCCCACGATCATCACATTACGAGGCGAGGCTTTAATAAAGTTCATCTGCATAAGATCTTTCACCGCAGCCTTTGTCAGAGTTCGTTTCGCAGTGTAGTCGATGGACTCAAAGCTGGCCTGTGTTCGGAAGTTTGCGGCCTTCAGTCTACGATTTATTTTCGCAGAATCGCGGTAAGTTTTCTCATCTGTCATTAACGCCGACAACAGTTCACTGGGGCTCCAGCCGTGGCTGATCGACTCTTGCAGACGCAAGTCTAGAGACTTGAGCATGCCAAATAATTTCATCTCTGAGATTTGATTTCTCGTTTGTTCTAACATTTGTAATTCCTTTTTTTAATGGATATTGTTGACGCCGCGTAAGTGCGGATTGAATGATCTTTCGCTGATTTCGTTCTCTAAATTTCTTTTCACCCCCTCTCTCATTTTTATGACCCGTTCGAGATATTGAACATTGTGGTTATTAAAACGGTTGGCCTCTTTGCATGCGGCCTCAAGTAAAGCTGGCGTGTAGGTCCAGGACAGCGCCACGATCCCTTGGCTGCGCCGGAAGTGCTTTAATGGCTGTGGCCCCTCAAGCAAGCCCTTAACCATTGCTGTGGTCTCCGGACCGACACTGACGGCGCGAGCAATGATCTTCTGCACGTCCTCTTCCGCAAATGCTTGTTGTGCGGGTGGATAGTGACTGTTGTCGGTGACGAACTTCGCTTTCGTCTTCCCGCGGGCGTGAAACGCCACGCGGTCCCCTTCATAAAATATTTCCACTGTTTTTGCAGTTGCCCAAATATCTAAATCGTTGCCTCGAAGATGATGCGGGCTTGAGTAATAGTTCTGATCAAAAAATAAATGACAGTCCCGGCTTAAAATGGCGTGGTGGTAAACTGCCACCTTGTACGACACTTCCGGCAGAGTTTTTAGATGGGGCTTCTCATCTAGAAACATCTCTAATCTGGTTCGTTTGAAAATACGATGAAGCTTACTGTTGAAGACAACCAAGTGCTCGCGCAAACACTGATTCAACTCCAATAGCGAAGTAAAGGTTCGGTAGCGGACTTTCATGAAAAAATATCTTTGAAAAATCTGGATTGTTCGCTCCACTATGGCTTTGTCTTTTGGCGTTCGAACCCGTGCTGGCACCACGGCCACTTCGTAGTGCTCAGCAAGTCGTGTGTAGGCCTGGTTGATCACTGGGTCATAGCGATGAACTTTCGTCACCGCACTTTTTAAATTATCCGGCGACAAAAGCGGGGTCACGCCACCGAAATACTCAAACATATTCACATGTGACTGCAAAAAATCACCGCTACTTTGGGTCATCGTAAACTCCGCAAACGCATACCTGCTGTGACAAAGCACGCCGACAAAAAATTGGGTCTTTCGAACTTCTCCGGTCACGGGATCTAGAAGTTCTATTCCATCTGCGTAATCAATTTCAATTCGCTCGCCCGGCGTGAAAATCCTCACCATGGTGGCTTCCGTGAGACTGATTCTCTTCTGCGCTTGCTTCCAAAAGCCTGCGTACTGAACTTCGATCTGTTTACTTTCGAGGAGCTCTTCGTGGATTATATTTAGCGGAACACCGCGGAGATATTCTGAACGAACATTTTCCCAATCGATACTCCTGGTCCAGCTCGTTGGCGCGGTCGCATTTAACATTGTCGGTTGTGATTTTTGATCTGAATTTTCAAGAATAAATTCGTCGATGTATTTGCTAACGGTGTTACGGTGAACTTTGGTGATGCGGGCAATGGCGCGCTTTTTTAATCCTAGTTTCCAAAGCCTTTTGATCTCGTTTGCATCCTTCAAATTGAGTCCGTTTCCCGCCATTTTTTTTGCTCCCACTTGATGTTGACTTTCAGGGTCAATCATCGCGGTTACTTTCGGCGATAAAACTGCTCAGGTTTCAATTATGACGTGGCACAACACGATGGAAATCGCCTGGTACACTATCAAGGAAATCAGGTGGTACACATCTTTGGATATTCACTGGTACACATCAGTGGAAATTCGACAATTTTGGCTACATGGGCAATAGTTTTTTGAGATTCAATGTTGAAAATTAATTTCTTTAATTGCTCTTCAATATCACTTTTCTCGTCCAAAAGTTTCGGCAATTGATCGCCACTAAACTCAATCTGTGTTATTCTTTTTTCTAGTTCTGCACGCTCATACGTAGCCTCACAAAGTGGACACTTTTCTCCTGATGAATGGTCTAAATATCTACGCCCCAGTGCCTTAACTTCTAATACAATTGCCTTAAGACCTTCGAGAAGCAATTTAGCTTCTGTGATTTTCGTCGCCAGCTCTTGATTTTTTTCTTCTAACGACTTTTTTTCGGCTTCGTTGATTGTTATTGCCTCCTCAATCGTTAGAGAGTCCTGGTCTCTAGGAGAAAGTTCTGAAGTAGGAACACTCTTAAGACGAGACTGGTACTGTATTATGTTTTCACTGGCACTTTGTATTCCAATTTGCAATACTCCAATATCTCTAGCCCGATTCACTTCAAAATATTGAATTAATCTGTTTCTTTTTTCCTGATCGGCCAATAGTTCTTTTTGACGTGCGGTAATTTG
>JAYTHU010000164.1:0-27737 GCA_043732305.1 Oligoflexia bacterium | reverse complement strand
GAGCCTCGTGACCACGGTTGTCGACAAGAACACTCAAGAGAAGATCGACATTGTGAAGAGTCGATTGATTAAAGAATTCGGTTACGATGAGATCAGCGCAACGGATGTTTTAAATTACGTGGCTAGCATTTTTGCTAGAGGAGACGTTAAAAAACAATGAGCTTGTACATCAAGCAAGATCACAATCGATTTAGAGAAATCGTCAAGGGCAGGATAAAACAGAACTTTAAAAAGTTTATCTCCCAGGGCGAAATGATCGGGAAAAAAGATAAGGAATTTATTTCTATCCCCGTCCCTCAGATTGAAATCCCTCATTTTCAGTATGGCCCAAAAAGCAAAGGTGGAGTGGGACAAGGTGAGGGTGAAGAGGGGAAGCCGGTTGAAGGTGAACCCCAAGAGGGCCAGGGCCAGGCCGGAAGTGGTGAGGGACAGCATATTCTTGAAGTGGATGTTTCATTTGAAGAGCTCGCAGAAATGCTTGGAACCGAACTTGAACTTCCAAAGATTGAACCTAAGGGCAATAAGCAAATTCAGGCTCTTAAAACAAAATTTTCTGGAATTCATAATGCAGGCCCAGATAGTTTGCGGCATTTCAAAAGCACTTATAAAGAAGCGCTGAAACGTCAAATTGTTGCGGGAACATATAATCCTGATGATCCAATCATCGTGCCAATCAAAAAAGATTTTCGCTATCGTAGTTATAAATATTCTGAGCAGCCGCAGAGCAGTGCCGTGATTTTGTACATCATGGACGTTTCTGGATCTATGGGTGATGAACAAAAAGAAATCGTTCGATTAGAATCTTTTTGGATAAATACGTGGTTAAAGTCCCAATACAAGGAAATAGAAACACGTTTTATCATTCACGACGCTGCGGCTCGCGAGGTAGACGAAGATACTTTTTTTAAAACTCGCGAAAGTGGTGGAACTCTCATCAGTTCTGCTTACCTGCTCACCAATAAAATGATTGAAGAAGAATATCCTCCTCACGATTGGAATATTTATGTTTTCCATTTCAGCGATGGGGACAATTGGAGTGGGGAAGACACGCGCGTCTGTGTAGATTTGTTGAAAAATAAAATTCTGCCACAAGTAAATGTGTTTTGTTACGGTCAAGTTGAAAGCAAATATGGCAGCGGTCAATTTATAAAAGATCTACAAAAAGAATTCGCCGAAACCGAAACGGTCATCACCTCCAGAATAGAAAACAAAGATGCGATTTACGGATCCATCAAAGAGTTTCTAGGAAAGGGAAAATGAGCGATATTAGTCCGGAGCTTGCCAAAATTCAGGAACACATTGAGGGCATTGCCAAAAATCATGGTTTAGATTTTTTCAAAACAATTTTTGAAATGGTCGGCTATGACGAAATGAATAGTCTTGCGGCATACGGGGGATTTCCAACAAGATATCCTCACTGGCGCTTTGGAATGGATTACGAACGCATTTCCAAAAGCTATTCCTACGGACTTTCTAAAATTTACGAGATGGTCATCAACAACGACCCCTGTTATGCTTATTTGTTAGAAGCTAATGAATTGGTTGATCAGAAATTAGTCATGGCCCATGTTTACGGTCACTGCGATTTTTTTAAGAACAACAAATGGTTTTCGCAAACCAATCGACACATGATTGATCAAATGGCCAATCACGCCACGCGCGTGAAGCGCTCAATTGATCGCATTGGTTACGACGCCGTGGAAGAGTTTGCGGATCGGTGTTTGTCTCTTGAAAACTTAATTGATCGCCATTCTCCTTTTATAAAACGTCATCATGCCCGTGATCCTGTGGACTCCACTGAAAAACAGGTTCAGCGTTTAAAAACTGATCACGGCTATATGGAAAACTTTATCAATCCACAAAGCTTTTTGGACGACCAGCAGAAGCAAATAGACAAAGACAAAATTCAGAGTACAAAGTTTCCTCCGCGCCCAGAGCAAGATGTTTTGCTCTTTCTAATGGACTTTGCACCTCTGCAACCTTGGCAACGCGATATGATGAGTATCATTCGGGATGAGGCTTATTATTATTCTCCACAGGGCATGACCAAAATCATGAATGAGGGCTGGGCCTCTTATTGGCATTCCAAACTCATGACGACGGAAATTCTCAATGACAGCGAAGTTGTCGACTACGCTGATCATCACAGTGGAACCGTGGCGATGCAACCTGGCGGTTTGAATCCTTATAAATTAGGAATCGAACTTTTTAAGGATATAGAAGATCGCTGGAATAAAGGTCGTTTCGGAAAAGAGTATGACGATTGCACTGACTACGAAACAAAAATGAGTTGGGATAAAAAACTTGGTTTAGGCAAGCAAAAGATTTTTGAAGTCCGTCGCGACATGAATGACGTCATGTTCATTGATGCCTACTTGACCGAAGATTTCTGCGTGCGCAATAAAATGTTTGTGTATCAGTACAATAATCGCAGTGGTCAATTTGAAATCAACACTCGCGATTTTCCACTAATCAAAAAGCAATTGCTCTTTCAACTTACCAATTTTGGTCAGCCCATTATTAAAGTCATTGATGGAAATTTTGAAAATCGCGGTGAGCTTTTGTTAGACCACATTCATGAAGGCGTAGATCTACAGCCAAACTACATGGACGAAACTTTAAAAAATCTATACTTCATTTGGTCTCGCCCGATACTCATGAAAACCGTCATGGAAGGTACTCCCAAAATTTACCGCTACGACGGCGAAGGCGTAAAAGAATTTGGCGGCACCGAAGGCGCAAACGGAAACATGAGTGGCTCTCCCGCCCCTGGGTCTACGCTCTAGGATTGGGACAACAACCTGGCTAATAGACCCCTCGATCGCTCGAATAACAAATTTAAATTCTTTACTTTGTTGTTCTTTCTCGGACTGATCTATTTATCGGAAATCCAAAGATCTTTGGGGACTCAAGGAGAGGCTGAAAAATATTTGAAACTGGCCTCGGCGCCAATCGAATATGCGATTGGCCAGAGAATTTATGACAAAAATGCTCGACCTGAAACTCTGCCTTCCTACTCTGAAATCGTTCACAAAGCTCAATCAAAGTTTCCGAGCTTTTCCCAAAACACGAATCGCCACGGTTGGGTGGATAGTCTTATGGATGTGGTAAGGCGACTTCAAATTTCCAGTCAGTTGTTACTTGCGCGAACGCTTGTTTCGATTTTGGCACGTGCCAAAATTTCTTTTCGTTTAACGGTAATAACTGAGTGAAGTGACTTGGTCTCAGATCGAGGTGAACTTCGCTATTCAAATTTTTTGATTTTAGTTACTTTCCTTTCGAGTCATTCCGGGAATATTAGTTTTCTATTATTATTTTGTTCTTGACGTGAAAATAGCGGCTCCCTGCTGGTGCATCTTGAGATTCCTTTGGACAGTTTTGCCATTTTCGAAATTGTCGTTCTTTCGGATATGGTGGTGAGGCTCTAGATATCTGGAAACTTGATTTTGTAAAGCCCCAGTACTTCGCGGAAAAGTACACCTTAAAACTGGTGTTAAACTTGTTTGATTTCAAGAGAGATTTGTCAAATTTAATTCCGGGATTTTTAAGGAGTACATAATGGTAAGAAATGAAAAATTGGTCGTGTCTATTCATGAGCGGGCTAAAGTGATTGTCAAAACTCTTGGAAAAAATGAATCTGACTTGATTGAAATTTTGGAAGAAGTTGTTAGGCATAAAGTTTACCGGGCTTATAATTATCCAAACTTTTTTATTTATCTAACTATGAGTCATGGCTTATCTGAAAGTCGAGCAAAGGAATTTTCGTCAGTGGTATCTGCAGTTATGAAATTCGATAGACTCAAGATGGCTTTGGCGAGTGGGAAAATTTCACTCTCAAAAGCAAGGCGCATTGCCCCAGTTTTAGAAGAACGGAATCAAGAGGAATGGATTTCAAAAGCTCAGAAAAATAATCATCGGGCTTTAGAAAAACATGTTACTGGGAAAAATCCTGAATCGAATTTTTATGAGAGCTATAGATTTATTTCCGCTAATCGGCTTGAAGTGAAAATAATCATGACACAAACAGAGTTTGAATCTTTTAAAAGAGCTCAAGATCTTCTTTGTCAAAAAAGAAAATTGCCGGTTTCTTTGAGGGGCACTATCAATCATCTCACTTCAGAATTTATGCGAAGCGAAGATCCGGTGCAAAAAGCTCTCGCCTATCAAGAAAAGGAATTGAAAAAGACTTTGAAAAAGAAATTGGCCGATGAGCGGCAAAAAGAAAAAAAGGCAAAAGCTGAAGATGATGGCGTCGAGACTCAGATGAATTCGGCGACACAAGAGGTCGCTGATTTTGGCACGTGCCAAAATCACGTAAATGCCTTGATCCCACTAGCAATATTTCATCAAGTGTATTTGCGCGACAATGGTCAATGTCAGGAAATACTTCCTAATGGCGAGAAGTGTGGTGATTCAAGGTGGATTGACATTCATCATTTGAAACCGGTGGGTCATGGCGGGACCAACTCATTGGACAATTTGCAAACGCTCTGCAAAGGGCATCATAGGTTGGAACATTGGATGCATTGAAAAAATCAGAGCGATAGTAAAGAATCTTGGTCACGCAATTGTCAGACTTCATAATTTATCATTCATCTCGACTCATGTTCGTTCACTGGGAGTTCCCCACATTTCCAGATCTGAATATTCGGCTGCTGTTGATTTATCCGTCTCAAAAATACCTTTGGCGATATTATAGGTATTCGCCGATACAGAAAAAATGGAGAAGTTGGAGAAATAGCCAGCGCGTGTGAACTAGAAAGTGAACTCAGAACTAGAATAAAAGCCAAAATTAATTTCAGTGCTTAGTTCTCGTAGCTCGCTCCGCTGGTGAGTTCTTTTATATCTTCAGGATTGGCTGCTTCGATTTTGATAACCCAGCCATCTCCGTATGGATCTTCATTTATCAACTCAGGGTTGTCTAAGATAGCAGTGTTTACTTCCAGAACGGTTCCTTCAACGGGAGCGTAAATGTTTAAACTGCCATCTTTGGTTTCAAGTTCGCCGCAGATTTCATCTTTTTCGACTGAATCATTTTCGGTGGGAAGATCGATCTTGCTGATATTGTCTAATTCTTCAAGTGCTTCTTCCATCACGCCCACGGTGATAACTTCACCTTCAACGGTGATCCACTGGTGACCCATGTACGGAATATAACCTGCGCCCATATCTGCCATAACTTAAAACTCCTCTGTGAGATAAAGCTCAAACTCGCAAATGAAGTTGGGCTTGTCAAGAAATCAAACCTAGGCAGGTTGAGCCGAATAAATTAAATGGTAACTAAAAGAATTTCGGCTCAGTTCGAGCGAGTAATCGGCGAATGTTCTCTCGATGTTTCCACGAGACCAGCAGACAAAGAAACAATCCACATATCCAATTGAAATCATCGCGCAAAATTAACGCCGCCACAGGCAAGGCGAAAACACCGGCTAAACTTCCAGCGCTCACTCGACGTGAAACACCAATCACGAGAGCAAAAACCAAAACGCAAACTCCGATCACCGGCCAAGAAAGTGCTGCCACTGCGCCTAAACCAGTCGCCACACCTTTTCCGCCGCGAAATCGCAAGTACACAGGATAACAGTGGGCCACTACCGCCAAAGCCGCCACCACATTGCAATACCAGTCGGGGCCAACGTGTTTGGCCAATCCAACGGCAATGAAACCTTTCAAAGCGTCCAACACAAGAACAATCACGCCCCATTTTTTTCCCATGACTCGGGCGACATTGGTGGCGCCGATATTCCCGCTCCCAGCAGAGCGCACGTCGGTGCCTGAAACCATCTTGCTCAACACGACTCCAAATGGAATAGCGCAGAGAAGATAAGCGAAGATGATGTAAATGATTTCAATGACTTGCATGTGTAATAATCACAACTTTAATTGAGCGAGAAGTCAACTATTGTGTAAAGCGTCATGTTCTGCTATACATCTCGGTTCAATACTTTTAAACAAGAGAGGTTCTAATACCATGAGCAAAAACACCCTTTTTGTCTACGGTTCTTTGATGAAAGGCATGGTCCACCACAATAAAGTGGCAGCACTTGTTAAAGAAATCAAACCCGCTTCCATTCAAGGCACTCTTTATCGTATGGCCGTTGGCTATCCCGCTTTGATCGAAGGAACAAATATTGTTCGCGGAGAATTGCTTGTTCTTGAAAATTTCAAAGAACTCATCAAAATTTTGGACGAATTCGAAGGTTTCTCGGCCCAAGTTCCTGAAAAAAGTTTGCACGTTCGCATGGAAAAACCAGCAACTGCAGATGGAGCTAAAAAGCCCAGCATGACTCAAGTTTACATGCTCAATCCTTTGAAGCTTCCCAAAGATGCTAAAGTGATCGAAGCCGGTGATTACCGCGCCAGCATGGAGATTCAGTCTCCTTTGCCTTTGCAACTCAACGATTCTCAGAAGAAATATATTTTGAAACTTGGCGCAAGTTCAGGCCGAGACATTGTTCCTATCAATCTCGACATCTACCGTGACCTTCTCAACAAAGGACTCATTGTGGACAAGGGTCGTAGACTTGCTTTGACCAATCTTGGTTCGGAAGTTTTCCGCTACCTTGCTTAAAGATCCAAATTACAACGTGGTTCTTGTCGAACCCGAGATTCCGAATAATACGGGAAGCATTGGCCGCACCTGCGTGGGCACTGTTTCCCGTCTTCATTTGGCGGGTAAGCTTGGTTTTGATATTACCGATAGCGCTGTCAAACGCGCCGGACTTGATTACTGGGAAAAACTAGACCTTAAAGTTCACGCCAGTTTCCAAGATGTCAAAAATGAAATGCCAGATCCTTCTCGAGTATTCTATTTTTCCAAAAAAGCTGAGCGACTTATATTCGATGCGGAATTCAAACTTGGAGATTGGTTTGTGTTTGGCAAAGAGACCAAAGGCCTGAGTGCAGAAATTCTTGAGAGTGTGAATCCTGCGCAAATTCTTCGTATTCCCATTTGGGGACCTATCAGAAGTCTCAATTTATCAAATGCTGTTTCGATCGTTCTTTACGAGGCGGCGCGGCAATCCCTTAAGGATCCATCCTCCTAAGCCCTAGCTAAACTTGACTCCTTTCCTAGATAATATAAATTATAATCTGACCCTTATTATCGCTCCAAATTTGAAGGACAAATAATGCTTACTTCCGTTCTCACAAAAGTATTTGGCACCCGCAACGAACGCGTTTTGAAGGGCTTCTTCCCCAACGTTCTGAATATCAATTCTTTGGAACCTCAAACAACGGCACTTAGCGACGAGCAACTGAAGCATAAGACTGTCGAATTCAAAGAGCGCCTCGCTAAAGGCGAAACTCTTGATCAAATTTTACCTGAAGCTTTCGCCGTTTGTCGGGAAGCTAGCAAGCGTGTTCTAGGAATGCGACATTTTGATGTGCAGCTTTTAGGCGGAATGGTTTTGAATTCCGGAGCCATCGCAGAAATGCGAACGGGTGAGGGTAAAACTTTAGTGGCGACACTTCCCGTTTATTTGAATGCGTTATCTGGGAAAGGCGTTCACGTTGTCACCGTCAATGATTATTTGGCTAAGCGTGATTCTGAATGGATGGGCCGATTATACAAATGGTTGGGCATGAGCGTTGGCGTGATCATTCATGATCTCACTGATGAAGAAAGAAAAGCCGCCTACGGATCAGATATTACCTACGGCACAAATAATGAATTTGGTTTTGATTATCTCAGAGACAACATGAAATTTGATCTCACACAATATGTTCAACGTGATTTCAATTTTGCGATTGTCGATGAAGTCGACAGCATTTTAGTCGACGAGGCTCGAACTCCGCTGATTATTTCTGGTCCTGCTGAAGAGAGCACGGATAAATACACTTCTGTGAATTTAATTATTCCTAAACTAGAAGCGGAAGTTCATTACAAGATCGAAGAGAAAACCAAGACCGCATCTTTAACTGAAGACGGCAATCACGTGGTTGAAAAGCTCTTGGGCGTAGAAAATCTTTTTGACGCTCACAACATTGAACTTTTGCATCACGTTTATCAAGCACTCAAAGCGCATCATTTATATAAGCGCGATGTGGATTACATGATCAAGGACGGCGAAGTTGTCATTGTTGACGAATTCACCGGTCGATTGATGCCAGGTAGACGTTGGAGCGATGGATTGCATCAAGCGGTTGAAGCAAAAGAAGGCGTGAAAGTTGCCAATGAGAATCAAACTTTAGCGACTGTCACATTTCAAAATTTCTTCCGCATGTATGACAAGCTCGCAGGCATGACCGGAACTGCTGATACAGAAGCGGCGGAATTCAAAAAGATTTACAATTTGGAAGTCGTCATTATTCCCACCAATCGTCCAATGCTTCGCAAAGATGAAAATGATTTGATTTTTAAAACTTTGAACGCAAAATTTGGTGCTATTGCCAAAGACGTCAAAGAAAGAAACACTCACGGTCAACCTGTTTTGGTTGGTACCGTCAGCATTGAAAAATCTGAACTGCTTTCAACAATGATGAAACGTGCGGGAATCAAACACACGGTTCTGAATGCTAAATATCACGAACAAGAAGCAGAAATTGTGGCGCAAGCGGGCCGCAAAGGTTCTGTCACAATCGCAACCAATATGGCCGGCCGCGGAACAGACATTGTTCTTGGTGGTAATCCAGAATTTATGGCGCGAGCAGAGCTTGGTTTAGAAATTGGTGATGAGACCGGTGAAGATTATGATAAAGCCGTCGCTAAATTCAAAGCGGCTTGTTTGTCTGAACGCGATGAAGTTGTCGCCGCTGGTGGATTGCATATTATCGGAACTGAACGTCATGAATCTCGCCGCATAGACAATCAGCTTCGCGGTCGATCAGGTCGTCAGGGAGATCCTGGTTCTACAAGATTCTATTTATCACTCGAAGATAATTTATTGAGAATTTTCAATGGAGAGCGTGTTCAAAAAATCATGAACATGCTTAACATTCCAGATGACGAAGCCATTGAATCTAAAATGGTTACAAACTCAGTTGAAGGTGCGCAAAGAAAAGTCGAAGGACATAATTTCGACATGCGTAAACATTTGCTTGAATATGACGATGTCATGAACGTGCAACGTGAAGCTATTTATGGATTACGCCGTCAGATATTAGAAGGCGATCGCATCACGGATATCACTCGACAAATGCTTCATGAGATTGTCGATGAAGGTGTGGCCACTTTTGCCGGAAAGAGTCTTAAGCTTCAGGATTGGGATATGTCCGGACTCCAAAGCTATTTAGAAAATAATCTGGGAATGCCACTCGATCTGAAAAAAGAAATCAACGGCACTGACAATTCAGAAAGTTTGCGTAAAATTCTCAACGCTAAGGGCGATCAAGCTTATGACGCTCGTGAAAAAGAATTGGGTGTGATTTTCAAAGATGTTCAAAAAATGCTGCTGCTTCAAAGCATTGATGCGCGCTGGAAAGAGCATTTGCTCAACATGGATCACATGAAGGAAGGGATCAATCTCCGAGCCTTCGGACAAAAAGATCCGCTCATTGAATATAAAAAAGAAGCATTCAATCTTTTCAGTCAAATGGATAACACCATCAAGTTTGAAACTCTTGAGCGAATGATGAAAATTCAGATCGTTAAAGAAGAAGAAGAGAAAGAACCTGTTCTGCCGATTCCAGTTGCTCCACCCGTGCAAAGAATGAAGTTTTCTCACGGCAATGAGCCTGTAGAATCTAAGCCAGTTGTTAACGACGACAAGATCGGACGCAACGACCAATGTCCTTGCGGCAGCGGCAAAAAATATAAAAAATGTCACGGGGCTAATAAAGTCTAATGGGTAAAGTCTAATGGGAGAGCAGAAGATTTGCCCGAATTGCCAAAAGGAAGTTGAAAGCCTTTTTGAATTTGGGATGATCTCCTGTAACCATTGCGGCCATTTATTTATTGTGGACGACAAAGTCGCTTCGCTATCTGCAGAATCACTTTTTGAACCTGTCCCCGAAGCGATTCCCGCTGACGGTAGCGTGAAGCTGGATGAAATCGCCGAGTTTGGAAATATTCAATTAGACAATATGTCCTCCGGTGCACTTTTCTACGACGTGGAAATTTCCGGGATAGACACGCCAGAGTTAAGATCAGACCTTGATTTTGTTTTGCAGGATAAAAAATTAGGGCTATCTGAAATGAAACTTCTCACTAAAGTTTCTGGTGGAATCTTAATGATCAAGGAGTTGCATCCGGTGGCGGCATCTGTTTTGGTGAATCGTTTAAAATCCACTGGTCTGCAAGTGAAATGGACCACTGGCCAATTGATTAAAAAAATCCTAGTGCTGGCATTGATTTTTTTTGCGTCTGTTGGGGTTTCTCAAATCACTGCGGTTTCGGTCGCTCAAGCGAGTGATTGGGCACATCATGAGATCAGTCTGAATCAGTCGTCAATAAAGATTAACAATCTTCAGGATGAGATCATGGAGTTGTCGGCAAAGAAAAATACCGAGCCTAATCCTAAAAAGAAAATTGAAATTTTAGAAGATATCAAAAAGAAATATCTCGACCTCAAGGAATCCTATAAAAGCATGCTCCAGGAAATGGACCACGTGCGCTTTGAACATCCCGAAAAAGGCGATAAAACTTTACGCCAATATAAACACATGAAGCTTAAGTCACTGGACGAATTGGAGAATGACACTTCGAGTGAAGGTCAAATGCTAAGGCTTAAGAAAAAAGCGGAAATGAAATATTGCAGCCCGGACGCAGAGTGCAAAGTTCAGTGAGAATATTCTTTATCTAAGACATCATCCACGTGTTGTTCTTTTCTAACTTTCACTTCGTGTTTGATTTCAGTTTCTTTAAATTTTTCAAGACGGCGGGATTCGTCTAAATCATCGCCAAATGAAGTCACTCTGCCATTCACAAATTGCACGTATTTGTAAGCTTCGACGTTTTTGTCATCGCCGGTGAAGTAGCGATATCCCCATTTTTCAGAGACAGCATTTTTATCAGTGCGATAAGGATTGCCTATTTTTTGCAAAACCTGATCTTTGTCCATGCCTTGCTGCAATTCAGGAAAATGATCTGCGCCAGTGGAAGCACACCCGGCGACCAAAACTGCCGCCAATGACATTGTCAGTAAAGTCATCATCAGATTGGGTTTAATCATTTGTAATTCTCCGGAAAAAGTTTTCTCTCCACAGTCTCAATCACAGTGTGAATCAACTTGATGTGAATTTCTTGAATGCGATCACTTGTTTCAGCGGGAACAACAATTGCTAGATCCACGAGTGATTTTAATTTTCCACCGTCTCGGCCTAAGAGTGCGATTGTTTTGATTCCTGAAGTTTTTGCAGCTTCAGCCGCTAGCAATTGGTTTGGTGAATTTCCACTTGTTGAGAGGAGCAACAGCACATCGCCTTTGCGACCTAGTGCGCGGATTTGACGTTCAAAGACATGTTCAAAGCCGTAGTCATTGGCCACGCAGGACATGTGACTGGGCTCACCCAAAGCCAATGCGCCGAGTGGTTTACGTTCTTTGCGGTAACGTCCGGTGAATTCTTCAGCAAAATGTTGGGCGTCACACATGGAGCCACCATTGCCGCAGGAAAAAACATTTCCACCATTTTCAAAAGTAGAAATTAGAATTTCTGAGAATTTTTCTAGATTCTTAAAAACATCAGGCGACGCAACAAATCGCTCCAAAGTTGTTCGAGCATCCAGAAGACTTTGTTCCCAAATTTTTTGCACGTTTGTTTGCGTCATATAAGATAATTTTAGGAGTCTCCGGAAGCATCGTCAACCTCTAAAAAAAGAAGGCTCAGGGTTAGCTGAGCCTTCAAGTTTCGTTCACTTTTAGGGAAGTAGAATGAAACTATTCGAATATATAATTTTAAGGGACGGTGTAAACTCCTGGATAAGTTGTCATCACGCCGCCGGTTGAATTCTTGAAATCGCGAATACCTTGGTCGATGTAAGCCGTTGGACGCTGATTCGCATCGACAGGACGAATC
The DNA here is from genome assembly GCA_043732305.1 of Oligoflexia bacterium. GTDB lineage: Bacteria > Bdellovibrionota > Bdellovibrionia > JABDDW01 > JABDDW01 > JAYTHU01. Next base: position 15,782 of record JAYTHU010000164.1, on the reverse strand, counting down.
GAGTTTCGCATTTGCTCGATGCTCATTTCTTTACCCATGAGCTGAGCGTATGAGTAACCTGGACCGCCGTAGCTTTGAACCCCACGTTGCACCAACATATTGAAAAACTGTGTGTAATCACGAGGTCCGCGGAAACCAATCGCCCATGGATAGTTACGGTGATCCGAAATTTCCAATTCAGATCCGTCGAAAGGATCTGGAGTCATGTAATAAAACGATTCAGGAACAAGAAACGGTGTTTCTTCCCTCTGACCAGTACAGATCATAACTCCGCGACCAAGTTTTTCCATTCGTTTTGTGTCCGTGTCAGCCACTTCGAAATATTGCGGAAGTTTTTGACTCAACACAAAAGTAGGATTCATGCGGATGATGGAGCAGCGCTCGTATGCTTTGATAATCATGTAGAACTTGGCTTCTTCCGTACTGATGGGAGTTCCCGCTCCTACGTTTGAAGATTTACCTTGAGAAATATCTTGGCTCGCATTTTTCTGATACCAAGTGTAACTCACGGAAGAGAATAGGAAATCCGGCAAGAAGGAAATATATCTAAGTGGCGAGATTGAAAAACTCTCACTCTGAGAATTTGATTGTCCAAAGCCTGCTCTCACATCAGATCCAATATTGAGACGAGTGAAGTAACCGTGATCCATTATGAAGCGGCCTTGCTCGAGCACTCTGATTTTTTGATCTAGAACAAAGATGTCATCCATGTTCTGAGTTTCCATGACTTGATTGATACAACCCGCGGTCATGGATTGAATTTTATCAAAGTGTTTGAATTCTTTGAACATCGTGTTGAACCAGAAAGAACAGAGTCTGGTGGCGGCCATTTTACCAACACCAACACCTGTTCTAATTTGTTTAGCGGGAAAATCAAAACCGATATTGCTGTTGTCTGCATCGGGACGAGTGTCTTTGTAGGAGAGCAAAATATTATTGATGTTCTCTTTGTACTCGTCATTGAGTGGTTCTAACTGAGGTAAAAGTTTGTTGATTTCTTTTGCATTGAACTGGAAGAAATAACCATCTTGACCGCCACGTTTGCCGCCAGTGATTTTGTCGACTGAATTTGAAGCCCACTCTTGCAATTTGTTCCAGTTTGAACCGGTGAATAAAGGCAGGTCTTTGTCTGGATAAAGAGAGTTTCGGTAAGTATCAGAAAACAAACCCTCGTAGTCATTGCTATTGAGAAGTTGGATGAAGCGGCTTGCTCCGCCAGCAACTGGTAAAATTTGATTGTTATTTTTGAGACCTGGAAAGCGAGTCAGTGTTTCACTGACTCCTGCGAGCGGAATGTATTCAGAGTTGGTATTTTTAACAAAATTGTCTTTTGAAACCATCGATTGAGTTTTAGCTGCACGAACTTGATTGGTTTCTTTTTCTTCTTTTTCCAAGTCCGCCACGGTCACTGGTGTGACGTATTGGTTTCTTGATCGAGTGATGAATTTTAAAATATCAGAATTGTTTCCAGGAGGGAATTTCCCGCCGTTTTTAAACGCTGGATCTTTCATCATGGTGGTGTAGGCGGCTTCTCCGTGAAAAGCCGAGTTCATATTGTCTTCTTTGAGTTCAGGTGCAGGATTTTTAACTTTAGATCGATCTCCAACAGTTGCGTCCTTGAGTTTTTTTAATCCGTCTTCAGTTAGAAAGTTTTGAATTTGATTATGGAGTTCAAAAACTTCATCTAAATCGTCACTAGGTCTCAGTGGTCCTTCACTTTTGCTTGCGAAAGGTGTGAAGAGTCCAACAAACGTTCTGTCTTCAAGGCCGGAATCTTTCAAGATGATATCGTCGAGATTATTCCCGCAGATGAGCTCGCCATCAGGACATGATGCTGCACGTCCTTTAGTCATGATCAAAAATCTATCGAGCTTGTCATAATCAACGGCATGGAATTCAACGTACAACAGATTTCTAATTCTCATCTGACGAAGATCAGGCACGTGCAAGCGAATGGGCTCATTGATTTGCGAGTTGCGCATGTTCACTAATTTTTTGAAAGTAGTGACATGTCTTTGACCATCAACAACTGCGACCACTCCTACTTTCAACAGATAGAATCCATCTCTGAAAGCCACTGCACTTTCAACTCCATCAATGGGGTCTGTGGGGGACATGACATAAGGGGCAAGATTGATAATAAACGATTTGTAAGGTTCAACGGTCAGATCAGGGTTCACCGCATAAATAGGATTTTGATTGAATGCTAAAACGACTTTACCCATTTGTTGTTGGGTCGGAATAACTCCGTTTTCCGTAAGCATTTTATTAGCATCCATATCTGAGATTTGACGGTTGTCCATGCCGAGAGCAAATCCAAACTTCGCCCAGGGATTGACTCGAATGGTGAATGTTTCTTTGAATGCTTTAGGATCTTCAGGTTTTTCGCAAGCGTTGTCCTCAGGGCCGACGGCGCGAATAATGACCGGGCTTTCAAAGTAATGTCTGAAGCCGTAAGTTTTAAATTCTAAGCTGTCCGTCCAGTTCAATTCACCGGTTTGAATCGAATGAACGTGTTTGGTTTTTCCATCGATCCCAGTGATACAGAAATAAACCCATCCCATGTTGGCTTGTTGAGCCATGGGATTTGTGACGACGGTTTTAAATGTGATATTTGTTAGACGAGAGTAAGGGCGTTCACTTGCGGGATTGATTTGGGTAAATTGCGGCTGCAAGAAACCAAACATGTAAGCTTTCATGGCGAATATTCCCGCAGGACGAGCTTCCGGTGTTATTGCCGCCAAGTTGACTACGTTTTTGTTCAAATAATCAGGAACGTTGAATGTGTAATCATCTGTGATCTTTTGAGGATCTGGAACAAATCCGCCGAAGCCAATCGATTGACTGTAGTTACCAATCAGGAACACACCGTCAAATTCTTTAAGATCTGCTGGTCCGTGATCAGGGATAAGTCTAATCGCTAGTTCAATTTGACCAACGCTACTTCCCCAAGTCTGATTGAGATCAAGTTCAAAGCGAACTCTATCACCAAAGAGCTGTTGGGGTTTTTCACTCGCGGTACTGCCAAGAAGATAACGTTTTGATTGGTCACCTTCACCGATGCGAGAAATCAAATGTGCTTCAATGCGGAATTTTGCTTTCTGTAATCCAATGCCTTCAGGATTTCCGAAAAGATCATGAAGAATTATTTGCGGTGTCATTTCTAGACGTACGGTTGCATTCCCTTTAGTCGAAGACGGACCTTTTTGTGAAATCTGAATAAGAGCGCCGTCGATATATAACCTTCGAGTGGCAGCAGTTTTCTTGCGTTCACCCATGAGATAGAGCGCAGATTCTTGCTCGCTGACAATTTGACTTTCGGGAATCACGACACGGCTCAAATCAACAACGTCTTTGGACATGTTTTTACGATGACGTTCATACCAGGGGTTCAATGCAATCTGCAATGTTCGTTTGCCGGAATGAAGACCAATAGCTGTCACAATACGAGTGATGGGAATATACTTAGCATCTGCCAAGTAATTGATTCCAATAACTTCACTCCAAGTGAGTGTGCCATCGCCGTTTGTTTTAACGTGAGGAACAATGATGTGTCCTGAAGTATCCGTGATTGAGAAATCATGATTCTTAACGGCGTCAGTGGAGTGAACATCTCTCACAACCACGTTGAAAGAATAAGTGCGTGAAGTGGGGAGATCCCACTCATTCGAAGTAGACGAAACTTGACTCTCTCCATGGACAATTTCCATGTAGAAAGTGGCCGTGGATTCTGCACTGTCGTGAGTTCCGGGTTTGAAACACGCGGTCATCATGAGGGCTGTCAGCGCCAGAATAAATTTTTGCGTGACGCCTCTAGAGAATATCATTTTTGGTCTCCAGCTGCAGAAGCATGAATTGTTGGTGTGCTTGATTCAAATTATAATTGATGGGATTGCCATTGACGTAACGTCCAGTGACTTTAAATTTTGCCTTGGTGAATTCCATCTGCACTTGTCCGCCGATACCTTGCATGTTGTTGTGACCAAGTTGCGAGCTATTGTAATAAGCGGGAGTGGTGTCTGATTCATTAAAGTAAGCAAGCATTGAAGGGTTCAGCATCAGCGATGATGATGTTCGATAGTTGGCGGTGAGCTCCATGAGTTGACCTTGATTGTAATTCTGTGGCGCATAAGTATTTTCGATCATTTGTCCGGAGAGACGCAAGTTAAGCACGCTATTCACACGAGCTTCCACATATCCACCAGCCAAATATCCACCGTAATCATAAGCAAAGACGGAAGAGTTGGGACCCGCTAGTGCGACCACAGTGTTTCCATTGATTGAACTGTCGAAAGCAACTTGTGAGGGTAAATTTTGAAATGTGAACATGGAACCGAAGGCTCCGACTTTAATTCCTTTTTGGATTTTCCATTCGGCACTGACCGTCTCCGCATAAAAAGAAGGATCGCCTTCGCGATCCACCGTTCGGGTAGACAATGTATAAGAAGTGGGAATTGTTTGTTCCGCAACAAACTTCACGCAGAGGTTGTCACAATAAATAACAACTTCTTCTTTTGCTCCTGGGAAGGCCAGGTAATCTGAAACTAAAAGAGGTGACTGCAGATAACCTTGGTTCACCGCGCCGGCATGAAGAATAAAAATATCCCAGAGATGCCAATTCAGTGTGGCTTCATTCAAGAAAATTCCGTTGTCAGAATTTGCGTCTTTAAATCTGAAAAGTGTTTGACCGGAAACCAATTGAATCGATGGATTCAAATTGAAATCAAGTTCAGGTAACAAGTGATATCTAAAATCAGGGCTGAGGCGCATGCCTGCAACCTGAGAGCGTTCTCCCATTTCATTGAAATAACTGTTTCCACCGAGCATGATGTCGATTGAAAGGTCATAGAGTTTCTTGACTCCCGTGGGGCCAAGCTCTGGAGTGGGCAAAGTGGATGTTGAGTTGATACCTGTTGAAGGGATGGATTGAGTTTCCACTGCTGGGGTAATGGAGAGCGTTGAGGTCCTGGTTTTTGTGGTCGAGACTCCATCTTGTGCGAAAACGGTTGTTTGCACAGAGAGACTCAGCACGCACGTGACCAGACCAAACAGAAAAGCTATTCTACTTTTTACTGCCAATTGTATTTTCATTTTACTTCCCTAAGTATCCGATATTACAAATTTTGTTCCATCGATTTTGTGATATGCGTTTGCGCAAGTGTTGGATTTCGCTACTGTTTATTTTTCAGTGCCAGCCTGGAACTGTCTAACAATTACACACCAACTGCAAAACGGGGCTGAGCTGGCGTATTATTTACTTATTCTTTGCAATTCTGGAGATCCTTTGATCCATGCATCTGATTTGTGTTACTTTAAAGGTGTTTTTCAGACTTATAATCCTACGGGGGCGAAATGGCTTCGACGGGGGTCATGACGTCTTGGGGAGCATGCCGGGGACGAAGTAGACCTCGTTAAAAACCATTTCGTCTTGTAATTGACAACACTAATTACGCTTTAGCAGCTTAATCGCTTGCTGACGTTTCGCCCGAGATAGCCAGGTTCCCGGGGCCGAAATGCCATTAAACTGGATCGATCCCCACTTTGTCAGTCTGTGGGTGGGGGTCTAAACTTAGCAGAATGGGGGCAGCTAGGATTTTGTTCCTGGAAGCCTAGCAGTCATCCTAAAAGTGGGGACTAAGCATGTAGCGCCTCTCGATCGAGGACTTTCGGACCGGGGTTCAATTCCCCGCGCCTCCACCATTTAAGGTACCTCTCACGGAATAAAGAAATGTAGCGATTGATCTTTCATTCCAGCCGGCACGAATTCTGCTAATAAGCTCAATAGGTGTTTAATGTGAAATTCAGAGAGCTTGAGAGTCTTATTTATGCGCAGACGTATTGTCTTTTTTGGCATTTTGTCGTTTCTTTCGACAGCTTCAGGGTCCGCTGAATTTGCCGAAAGTCTGAATTGCATTTCAATATTTGAATCTCAGCGTTCAATTTTAACGTCAAGTGTAGGGTATAGCTACGCTGAGACCTCTGTTTCGGTAGAAAGCGTAGTTGCAACAAGCGTAAGTCCTTACTTGATACCGAGCGAAAATATGAACGTCGTCCAAATCCAAAATGAACAAACAAATACAAGTATCTGGGCGAGGAGTCTAAAGACCTTATGCAAGCTTTGCTCTAGAGGAACGAGAAATACACTTAGCCTTACCGCAAATCGAGAAAAACAAAGGCTTGAAATTAAAGGCGCCCTAAGTGCCGGCTCAGTTCGTGAAGTCCAAATGCAAACCCAAGCGTTCTCCCTCAAGTATCCTGGCAGAGACTTCAGCCAATATTCTGGCGTTCAAATAAGTTTAGACTTTAATGGAAGCTCTCAACTAGAAGCACAGTCCTCTTTGGTTGTTCACGCGCGAAGATTAAAATTTGGTAGCAAAACTGAATACGAATTCTTTAGTTACAAAGCTAAAACTCCAAAAGCAATCGATTCTAGTGTTTCAAAAAGTGGAAAAGCGCCTTCATACGTATTCGATTTTGATCAATTGAAACTTGAGAATAATTTCAATTACTCCTTTGCAGATGCCGTAGCCGAAGTTGAAGTCATAGGATTTGGATTGGAGATTGAATCCAAAGGTAAAGAAGATCTCAATGCGCAAATGGCGATAGTTGGCGATTTGTACTTTGTTTCAGATCTGGCAAAATTAATTGCGAGGCACGATGGTTATCTGCAGAGCCTATCTCATAAAGATTTAGTAACTGAGTTTTTAAATGAAACTATTTTTCTAGCGAGTCGTGAGCTTGTTGGAATTATCGAACTTATGCGAAGCAAGAGTGAACATGACATTCAGCTCACTCCACAAGAGGTAACCGAACTTAGTTATTCTGGAAATCGATATATTTTAGAACAATTTTTCATTGAAAATAAATCTCTCTTAAATAACTTGAGCGAACAAGAACTCATTTCTTTTTTTCACGAGCGGCCCGCTCTTGTTACCGGCAGAGCTCCTCGAGGCCGAAGAGAAATGCTCGGCTCAACATATTGGAAACCAACGCCGCATTTACTCAGAACAATTGTTGCTAGGCTTTACGATCCAAGCCGTCAGCTAAATACAATTCGTATCTTAAATGAAAAAGGCCCAGAATATATTATTCAAGCTCTTAAGATTTCTGGGTTTCATCAAAAGAAATTGGGAGTTGTATCATTCTTGTCACTTTGGCAGGAGATTGCTCCGTATAACAAAGACACCCATGGGCGTTTCGGAATTGTCACTGATCTTGGTGGTTTCGGTCAAGATCACGGTGAGTTTTCGCATCTTTTACAACTTTATACTATTATTGAGGGAATGAGTGATCAGGAGCTTAATGAGTTCAAATCCATATTCAGGCAAATGCAGTCCAGTCAGATAAGCTTTACGTATCTTTGGACTTTGATTTTCGAGGCACCTGGATCTGCAACTGCAAATTCGCCCCGCTATTGGCGAGACCTCGTTAGGCGTTTACGTGAAGCTTATCGCCCAACTCATTTGCAGTGAAATTTTTAGATTTTATAATCTAGCATATTAGAAATAGGTGAAACTGGAATGTCTAGAGAGCAAAAGATAATTACATTTTTTTTCATCTTTGCTTTTCAGCTGATTTCATCCTGCCGAGTCTATGGTGAATCAGCCGAAGCTAATCTTCCCTGGGCAACTCGAGTTTTTATCACGGCGGAACTAAATGCTAACAATGGTTTAGAGAAATCATTGGAACCAGTACCAACAGAATATATAGAAGTTCCCATAGAGAGATATTTCGGAAAGTTGTGGATGGCTTGAAAAGAGAAATATAGCGGCATAACCTTTTGGTGCAAAACCAACCGGTCAAAATGACCAGAAAAAGGATGCCGCTATGACAACTGTTTTACCAATAAACTCGCAATCAACATAGAGAGAGAATGGAATTCCATTTTTCTCAATTATTCTTTGCATCACCGTCATGCAGTTGAGAGTGTCTTCGGCAAGAAAAAATTCTGCGTAAGGCATCTTACTTGTGGCGTCGTCAATGGCTCCTATGAGGCACCAAACATCTTTGCCATTCCAACGGTGAGGACTTCCATCGAACTGCAGCAGCAAGCCCTCTGGGCTTATGAACAACCATTCCATCCGGATGAACTCTTGCCACTTTTTGTTCCCTACCGCTGGCGCCCGAGGATCTTTTAAAGGTGGCATCCAAACTCAATCAAGCAAATCTCAATTGGCTGTATATTTCCGTTTGGCTAGGCTTGAGGCCGCAAGAAATTGACAATTTGAATAATCCAGAAATGTTGAGATTTGAAAAAGACTCTGATGGCAAAAATATTTTATGGGTTTTCCAGACGAAAATAATAGCTCTACCCATTGAAGATCGTTGGAAGTCAATCCCTGCAATTTTTGACGAGCAACAGTTTGTCTTTCGAATCATTGAATCAGGTAACTTCAAGCGACCTCTCACCAAAACAATGCGCAAACACTTGGACTAGGCACTCGACGTTGGAGAGGACTTGGAGGAGCTATAAAAAAGAAGAAAGTTTCATTTGAGCTACTGACCTAGATCATCTTATAGTCTTCAATATTTCTGCAGAAAGGACGATGCCATGAGTGATCCAATCTCTAAAGGCGAGATCATTTTATTTCAGTCAAACGTTGGACAAACTAAAATCCAAGTCCGATTTGAAGGTAACAGTGTTTGGCTCACCCAGGCTTCTATCTCCGAGCTTTTTCAAACGACTCCACAAAACATTACAATCCACCTAAAGGCTATCTATGAAGAGGGTGAACTTATTGAAGAGGCAACTTGTAAGGAATACTTACAAGTTCGCCACGAGGGAAAAAGACAAGTAAATCGCAATCTAAAGCACTACAACCTCGAAGCAATTTTAGCCGTTGGTTATCGTGTTAGAAGTCCTCGCGGGACGCAGTTCAGGCAATGGGCGACCACTCAATTGCAAGAGCTATTAGTGAAGGGCTTTGTTATGGATGATGACAGGCTAAAAGAAGGCAAATCCATAGGCCGAGATTATTTTGACGAACTCCTGCTTCGCATCCGTGACATTCGGGCTTCCGAACGTCGGTTTTATCAGAAGGTCACTGACATTTATGCCACCAGCATTGATTACAATGGTAAAGCCGAAATCACCCAGGAGTTCTATGCAACGGTTCAAAACAAACTTCACTGGGCAACTCACGGACAAACTGCCGCCGAAGTGATAAAGTCTCGGGCTGATGCCACAAAGAAAAATATGGGACTAACCACTTGGAAGAATTCCCCGCACGGGCCAGTTCGCAAACCGGATGTGTCGATTGCAAAAAATTATTTAAAAGAAGAAGAGCTTGCAGCACTCAATCGAATTGTAACCATGTATCTGGACTATGCCGAAGACCAGGCTCAGAGTCGTAAACCAATGCACATGGCTGATTGGGTTAGCAAATTAGATGGTTTCTTGCGATTCAATGAGAAAAATATTCTTGTTCATGCTGGAAAAATATCTCACCAGTTGGCTCTTGAACATGCCGAGGAAGAATTTGAAAAATTCGAGAAACAACGTCATCACATTGAGGCTGTCGAATCGACAAATGATTTTGACAAGCTTGCCAAGAAAATCACCGTGAAGAAGCCAAAGAAAAGATAGATTTAACCAAGGGAACTGATTTGCCATCGGAGAGAAGAAGATACATGAACAGAAATCGCGGTCCCAGCCAGCCATATGACATGAGGGATTTTCTTGATAGACTTCCAACTCTTGGTGTTGATAAACTTGTAAATATATTATCGGTACGTGCAGAAACCGATATTGTCCTGAATAAAGTACTCTTAGTTTCTTTGGCAATTCAAAACTCCACTAGCGACATCTCCCAAGTAACCGATGCGCTCGACTACGCAATTCATGTTCCTGAACTTGTACGCTACCCAGAGGACGGCTACGAAATAATTTTGGACGAGATTTTGTTAAGGATTGAAGAATTGGAAAAAACTGGGAATGTCCTTTTGGCCCGGGAAATTGCTGAATACTCGTTACTAAAGGGAACAGAAATGCAGGAGAAATTTGAAGAGGGGTTTTCTTGGACCTGCTCGCTTGAAAACATTGAGAAATGGTTGGCAGAAAAAGGCAGAACTAAATGATAAAACCATCCTTGGATTTTACAAAACCCAATGACGCTTGGATTCTTCACCGGGAAGAGATCGAAACCATTCAAGATGGTAGCTGCAATGTTTATGTATTGGTCGACGCTTATTCAGGTTTTTGCTTCGGTCAGGAAGTTTCAGTCGATTTGCCAGACTTATCAAGAATCGACGGTATTTTAAAAACTGCTCATTCAAAAGCTGGCACCTGGCCCAAACAAATTCTTTTGCTAAAAAAAGATCCATTCGCCGACGCCTTCCAGGCGATTTGCAAAGGCCTAGAGATTCCGCACAAAGAAATGACTGCAAAGGATTTACAGCCATTTGTACAATCGCTCAAAGACTCCTTTGGCCAATTCAAAAAAAGAGCATCAGAGCCCCCACCATTTTCCAAGATTGAACAAGAAGAGTTGGCGGCTTTCGTCCCAGAAAGCTACTCTCTTTGTCCATGCGCCTCTGGTAAGAAATTTAAGTTTTGCTGCCAGAAGACCTTCAAGGATATCGTATTTGCCATGTGTGCCGCCGAGGAAGGTGACCTAAACGAGGCCCTTCGTTTTATGAAACAAGCGGAAGAAAAAGCAGGCCGTACGGCTGAGATCGTTTGCCGTTATGCCATTAGCTGGTCTTTCTTTGACATGAAAAAATGCAACCTCTTGTTGGGTGAAGCGATTCAACTCAATCCAAAGCATCCGCGTGCGAACTATATTTTGGGAATTGAAGCTGTTGCCGATGAAGAATATGACAAGGCCATTGTATTTTATCAAACAGCGATCGAAAACTATCCCAAGGAGGATAGGTTCCATTTAAATGAAACCTATAACAATCTTGGCACTGCATATTACTGCCTCAAAAAATACAAAGAAGCAAAGGAAGTTTGGGAGAAAGCCCTAATTTTGCTTCCATCAGATCAAATGGTAAGAAAAAATCTGTTTGAATTTATATATGAAAACCCATCTGTCCCCAAATATCTTCGTGTGATCAGTCCTTTTATAGAAAAATATTTGGCAAGGTGAATATGGAAAACAAAATTTAACGATATCTTCGTGAGCTATAGATGCGACAGGCATCTTTGTTAAATGCTGAAGGACACCCCCAGTTCGTCATCGTACCCTGAAGGGCCTTGACCCGAAGTTCGGTCACGAGCTTCATTGGAATATCAGGTCGGCCAATGCTGAGACATCCTAAATAAAAATTATGAAAGCCTGTGCCAGTGATGTTAGTGCGCCTTGAAAGTTCATGGTTTTCTCCTTGTTTTTAAAGTTTATTATTCCAGCGTTCGTAAACTTGTTTCACGACTTGGTGGTGCCACTTGGCTTTTCCACCTCGCCGGGTCGACTTGCCCAATCGGTTGAGTTCTTGTGCAATGGCCGTACATGAAAGTTTTTTATCACGGGCCAGGGTCACGATTAGGTTACAGATTTTAACTTCACTCGGATCTGTCTTTAGCTTTCCTGCAAGAACTTTATATCCAAAGAGAGGATTCGGCGCCTGGTAGTTATCGGCTCTAGTAGAGCGACCTTTTTTAGACTCGCAACGTAATCCAAGTTGCTGTATCAGTGCCTATCCAAACAATCCATAGACAAGATAATTCTTGAGTCAAATACTAGATACGTTTCCATACTGGATTCTAAAGTTGATCCTTATGATTTGACTTCCAGAATAGTGTATGAAAAGTTACGCCTCGGATTCTGGGCGAAGCAAAAGAGTGAGCCCATAAGAACATCTCTTGGCTTGGCTAGACCATTGCCTTTGGACCAAGAGGTCGCAGACTTGATGGATCTGGAAACAAAGGACCGCGAGTCCGATCTGTTTGTGGGACAACCTGGAATTACAAAAAAAACAGTCAATCGACACAACATTTCAGTGATTGGTAAAGAGCTCGCGGAGTGCAACATAACGTCTCCGTGGTATGAAGCAAAAAGAGAAATCAAAGATAACTCGGCAGGATTCGAAGTGGTCGACACTCTCACATCCCTGCGTCCACTAATCACGTCCGACGAAATAAAGAGCGCACGCTTCGCACGATTGCAGAACGAATTGCGCGACTGCTACCAAAACAGATACATCACTTATAAAATCGTGAAACCTTTGAACCAAATCACGCGACTGCCAAGTTCGGCGCCAACTGAATAGTTGTGGTTTTGTGGTAAGTTCTAATGGGAAAATAATTTCTGAAAAGATCAAAAAAATCTAAAAGCCGAAACTAATGAGTTGGACAATTGAGTGGCAGCTTTTGATATTTCCGTTTTGGATTTAATGCAAGCAAGGCGTTGCGAGTCTTTTTGAATATCAAAAGTGGCAACGTAACTATTGGAGCAAAAATTTTTGTCATTTGATTTGTTACTAAAAACTGCGGAAATTTGTGTATTTAGAAACAGTGAGTCTTTTAAATTAATCTTTAGGGGCGTTTTATTTTCAATACCAGATTCAGAAATAGTCCCACCGTTATCACCTAAATCTATTTTATAATCCGTCCGTTTGTCGCCAAATTGTACAAGCACTTCATACTTATCGGCACGGGCTAAGCCACAGAAAATGAGAGTACATATAAATAGGATATTTTTCATCTTACAGTCCTAACTTGTTCCGGTGAAACTTTGCCCCGCACGCCTCTCGAAGCTTTTTCATTTGCGCCATCACAATAACCTGCCGGAGGTTGAGAATTTGCACACCCCAGGAATTGTCTAATATTGGGCTCCACGAGAAGTACTTTGTTGATTCTATCTCTAGATTTAGGATGCACATCAAATTCATTATCTTCAGACTCGATGTGCCCGCGATCACCACACTAAGGCTTCCATACGTTTGAGATTCCCTTTAGTGCCTCATCAGGTGATATTTGAGGCGAAATTTTTTGCATATACGAGCCAACAGCACTGGCTCCAAACCAATCGGCAATACTTTCCCCAATTTGATCTCCGTTACAAAATGTCTTTCGATCTTGTCCAAATACCCTTCGATACATAGCCGCAAATTTGCCCTCATCTCTTTTGGCCTCAACTGAGTCGCTTGTCCTTAAGCATTTTATTAAATTTCGAATTGGATACTGCGACTCTGCTCGATCAATACTTTTTTTATCATAATTTATATTTTCTCCTGAGGTGGCGAACTGAAGTCCGCAGGGATCAATACTGTGCGAAAGCTCATGAACCATGACAAATATTAAATGGAAATCACTTTGCCCAGCCAATAGTAAGCCATTACAGACATAAAAGTCGTTTGTTTCAGGCTTATAAAATGCGTTTGGAACCAGGTCTGAATCGATAGAAATACGTCCATGACTACCCGTATTGTCGTCACAGTCGTCACCACGATAATGAATAGATTTTATCTTTGAAATCATAAAATCTTTAGACTTGTCATCAATTTCCATACTTTAGATTTTTGAAATCAAGAGCTGCTTTGCTTCAGGAAATAGATCCGTCTTAACCCTCTTTTCGAGGTCTTTATTTTTGAATTTAATGGCCAGGTCGTCTTTCAAACCGGTGAGAATTTCTCTAAAATTAGAATTATTTTGCAATAAACTAACGTCTTCTAACGAAGCCTTTAATTTATTCTTGAAGCTGCTCATTTTTGAAATATTTGCGGCGGCCATATTAGACAAGCCCCCCGCCACTTTTTGATCACATAACTCTATATTTTTGCTGTCTTTGAACTGGCACTCAGGACTATTTGAGTAATCCAGTACATCCATCGCTATTTTTTTAAAATATTTTTGATCAGGGTCTTGCAGCTTCTTCCTGAATGCATCGGTCACAGATGGAAGCGCATCTTTAATTGTAGTATCTATATCGGACTGTTTAACGCCATTGCCAGCGCTGCCTGTTAAATCCTTTGTATCGCCGGGCGCACAAGAAACACCATAGATATCACTGCAATATTTTTTTTGATCCTCCGCAAAGGAGGTGATTGTCATAGAAAACACAAATAAAAATGTAATAATTTTTCTCATTCAAGTTCTAGTTTCGCATCGAACTGCAACCATCAAATGACCTGATTTTATAGACATTGGAGGCAGGACTTAAAGCGAGTCAGATACTCCTACGGTCAGATATCGAGTCTTTCATATTCATATAGGAGAAGCCTCAGTCGATTGATTATTGCTTAGAGCAAAAGCCAGTCGCAAGAATTAAAAAACGAGCGAAGGTCTTGGCGGCAACATACATCGGATAAACGCAGTTACTTTTTGAGTCTCAAAGATCGCTTTCTGTAATTCCGTAGCATTTGATGAAAGCTCATATTTAGGAAATCCTGGCGCTTTATTTTTGGAGATTGCAAAAAGATCGAAGCCTAAAATAGCGGCGGTATTTTTTGAACGATAAACCAAAATAAACTCGTCGTTGAAGTAACCATACATACTCTGACCTGCTTTAATGACTTCCGTCACTACGGCAACCTCGTCGATTCCGGCACGCACAGCGTGAAATGCTTTTTTCATTTTGTAAGTGAATGAAGGCAACGTTATCATACCCAAACCATTGCGATAAGCCTGCGCTTCTTCTGGTATATTTATAATCTCATTTTGGTTCATTGTGTGGTAATTTTGAACCCCAGTGCGTACTAGTTCTGATATTTCCTGTACCGAAAGAGCTTTTAACTTTGTGGCACGTTTGTTATCTTTATCTTCTCTCGTAGCACCATATCCTTCGCAAAAGCCATAATATTCAGCGCCATGTTGGTCATCAGAAAGGGGGTAAATAATCATCCCATCAAAATTTAGCTCATTGACGCCTAGTTTGGAGTATGCAACGGCGGAGTCCTTCTTATTTTGATTAAACCAATTTATGAAATCATAGGCGTCTTTAAATGCTTGCACATTTGGGATTTCTTGACTCTTTTCTGAGGCGGCGAAGGAACAAATACTGAGAAAAAATATGGAAATTGCCAATGCACTTTTTTTCATAAAGACACTCCTGTTAAAAATAAAATTTGTTGTACCATGCGTTTTCCCAAAGCATTATAAAAAAGACTAGGAGATAAAATCGTTTCAAATACCGTAGAAAACTTACATGGATATTTCAGTTAGCAGTTTATTACGTCATCCTCGGCGTTGATTGTGCCGCAGTCAGATCTTGAAATTTCGCTGAAAACTGCCTCAGAAACAAAAAATGTCTCCCCCAGAGAAAAAAGCATTCAGGAACGGAAATGGTCGAAGAGGTAATTGATTCCTGATCATCAATTCTATTTTTATTTCCCCAAGTTCAACAAAGCCCTCAGATTAAAGCCAATTAGTATTGTCAAGTCTGTTGGATGGTCGGAGGCATCAAGTACTGTTTCTTTTTCAAGTTCCTTAAGACCTAGGAATGACCGGTCAAGGCTTCTTAAAAAATGGAAGATTCCGTTAAAAAAGTCATCAGCCTTTGGCTCTAAGCCTCGAGGAAGGCGAATCATGTAAGGGTAGAGGTGTGCGTCAAGATCAATCACATATATCCGGGGCTTGCGTCTGTGAACGTCACTGTCCTATGCTCTTTGCCAAGATTGTCGACGGTCTATTTACAGTAAGATCGATAATACCCTTCAAATTGCTTTAAATTTGTGACGGCGGTTTCAGCTAATGGAAGAGACCCTCTATAAATTATGGCATTTGAAATCTGCCGACAATGCTCGGGCGTAGTACCCATGGCATTTGAAAAAACCTCGCCATTATTTTCATAAACTTCAGGTGGTAAAAATTTTGTGCCATAGATTTCCTCTAAATCTGGATG
>JAYTHU010000163.1:0-10824 GCA_043732305.1 Oligoflexia bacterium | reverse complement strand
GTTTGAAAGGTGTCACGCGGTGCCAAGCGTAATCATTGTCAGAAATCACGGTATGTGTTTATTTTGGATTTGGAGATGCGTTCCAGTGAGTCCAACGTGAAGATTCACCGCGACAATTTGGTTTGATCAACATTTATGATATTAATTTCAGTGATTTTACCGCCATAAAAACCAAATCCCAAATGAATATATGGTTCATGCGGGGTAATCTAAGACGGGAATGTCAGTTTCGCAATGAAGGTGTAGAATTATAGTTTGGATTTGTCTTCGGCGGGTAGGGCTTCCCAGAACTCACCAATGATTTTATATTCTGAGGCATTCACATAAACAATCTTAGCTTCTCTGGCTACGGCCAGAGCACGTTCACTTGATTGTTTTGCGGTCAAACGCATTGCTGCTTTTGAAGCTTTCTGCAAATACAGGATTTTCACTCCAAAATCTTTGTGCTCAGCGCTCACATAGTCTTGCAAGAATCTGACAACCATATCGCCGCCATGTTCAAAGATTTGGGGCTCACTTAGGGTGACTTTAATGTCAGAGTAATGATCATTGAAATATTTTTTATATTTCTTATAGCGAGCTAGATTCATCCGTTGAAAATGAAAATCAGGCGCGTAAAAGGCGATGTAATCTTCTAACCTTTTGGTTTCCCAAGCTGACTTCCAATCTTGAATATACTTATTTAAATCTGTTTGAGATTTTACGAATTGCTCGCGAGGCACCCAAGTGATTTGGTCGTAAACCATGAGCGGTGTGTAGTGAACCTTGATTTGAGGCTGTAAAATTTTAATCGTGTCATTTCGAACCACAACGCAACCTTTGCTTCCACGCTCGAGAGTTGTGGAGTCAGCAACTGCATGCAACCAAATGCCGTTTCCACTTTTACCTAAACGTTTATCAAAGAAATTGGGATAGTCCGTGGTGAAGGCGAGTGCGCCGTATTTTTGCCGATCCAACTCTTTGCCATCGATCATCTTTTCGAAGAAATAAATTCCCTCAGGAGTTTTACTGTCGCCCACTGAAATTTTATCGCCGGAATTTTTTCCGAGATCGGCGTCATATTGCGCGGATAGTTTTGGGATACCATTTTCGACTTTGAAAAGGTATATTTTTTTCTTGGATTTATCCACCATGAGAGCGTTGTCAGAAAAGGCTTTAGGTGAAAAGTTAATAAGCCCTTCGGGAAAAAGATCGCCCATCACTTGATCGTCTCCGTGACTGTTTTGGGAGAAAACGAGAAAGCTTAGACTCAATAATAGAAGTAATAGTTTTAAGTACTTATCCACCTTATCTATAGTGTCGAACACTTCGACGAAAAAATCAAAAAATAATGCGAAAAATACGCTCCAGGACGTTTAGGTAGTCTGGGGTTTTCACGATAGGAAGTTAGGCAAAAGACTAGGTCTAGTGCACAGACACTACAATCAGTTTAGGAGTAAATAATGGCAGACGAGAAAAAAAACGGATCGACCGAAGCTACGGGCGAAGGTACAGGCGGTAAACCCAAGCCGCCCTTTGATCTAGGAAAGCTACTTGTTGGTGTTTTCTTGATTGTGAATATGGTTGTCATGTTTGGAGCTACCTTTGTTATCTACAAAGTTAAAGTCCTCGATCAGCGTGATCTGATTACCGAAGAAAGTCTTCAGCCTGAGATGGATGCTGACCGCAAAAATCGCGAGAACGCCGATATCCGCTTCACGTTTGAACCGTTCACCGCCAATCTCGATGAGAGACCCAAGAAGCTCATCAACACCACTATTCAACTTGAAATGTTGAATGAAGATGGCTACGTCGAGATTGTGGAAAAGACCCCCAAAGCTCGCGATGAAATTGTGAAAATTATCAATTCGAAGAAAATTTCCGAGATCGAAACGTTTCAAGGAAAGCTCGTTTTGAAAGATCAGATCATGACCGCAATGAATAAAATGTTGCAAAAAGGAACCGTCAAAGACGTTTTATTTGACAGTTTTGTTGTTCAATAAAATCGAAATAGTTAGTCAAGTAGATAGATTGAAACCAGATGAAGCTCTTTCGATTTTGCGAAAGCTTTAAACACCAAACGATATTTAAAACCATCCAGTGTGGGCGAAGAATAAAACTTTGCTCTTTCTTGCATTGGGCTAAAGCGTTCCATAATCGTTTTTTTTATGGAAAGAGCATTCATTAACTTTTCAGCAAGTTCCAAATCCACTTCATGTTTTTCCTGAAGTTTAAAGATCACAAATCGAGGAACCACCACACGCTCAAACTTTACATTCGGAAAAACGGCAGTTTCGAACGGGGATTTTAGTTTGAATGATCGCTCTTCCAAACCTTGCGATCTCGCGCCTCGATTGTAATACAGATACATTTTTCTGAGATCGCTTGACTGATAAAGGCCTGTCAGATTCTTTTCACCGGTGACAATGTTCTTGGTGTAAAATATTTGATAAGTGTTTTTTCCTAAATCCAGTGTTGAAAAGAATTCGTAATTTTTCAAATCGCCAGAGTCTTGCCATTTAAAATAGACTTCATGCACCATTCGCTTATCTACTAATTTTGATAAAAATTCTCCGGAAATTTTTTCTCGGATCATATATTTTTGGAGATTCGGCGAAATATTAAAGCCATCAAGTTTTAATTTCTTGGTGATGGAAACTAATTTGAGCGTGCACTGTGGGGCGAGGGTAGGAAGATCGAGCGCGAAAAGAGAGCTCGGCGTACTACAGAGTATGAGAAGATATAAGAGAAATGAGATGTGAGAGGACAACTTTTTAATGAGCATAGGTTTCCCACTGGCATGAGCAAAAGCCATGCCGGTTCTTTTAATCCGTGATTCGTTATGGCCGGATTATAAGAGCACGATTTGTTAAAATAATAGTCAGAAGGGAAGATTTGTAGATTTTATGCTCTGCCGAAGAGAGTAGGTTAGGGGCCTTTGACCATGTTGGGGACGGCGTAAAAATTAGGCCCACTCAACTTGATGCTATATGTGTTTTGGGCGACCATATAGCTCTGCAAAATACCAAGATAGGGTCCAATTTTCTGCTTGAGACTTTCACCCACTTGGAGCTTCACGTAAAACTCATAATTAGTTGGAATGGCGTTGACGCTTTGGCCTTGTTTTACAAATTGCAAATTCATATGGCCACTGACCTGAGCTGATAGATCTTGGCCGGGCTTTCCAACATTGAGATGAGTGATCTCTAGACTTCCTTTGTCTAAATGTCCTTCCATGTCCACTTGGTTAAGCGAAACTTTTGGAAGGCTCAGCGGCATTCCCTGAAGGTTCAAATCAGTTTCATCCATCACCACTTTGCTAAGATTCAATTGCACATCCCCTGAGGGCTGATCTGTCATGTCGAGATCAATCATCGAAGTAAAAGTGCCTGCGGCTTGGCCAGTCACTCTGACGGGGAGATCAAGCATGCTGAGGATTTCGCCAAGTTTGAGGCTACTAAAATCAACATCTACTTTTTGCTTTCGCTTACCGATGGAATTTTTATCTCCACCACGCGTTGAAAGTGACAGGTCTCCTCCAAGGAAATCTTCTGCTTGGATCGCAATTCCGGGTTTAAAAGTAAGAAGTCCCACAATGCTCGGTCTAGCGGTTATGGATTTTGCTTTGAGTGGTGGGACAGCTGGCATTTCCAAAAAAACATTGCTTAGTGAAAGCCCCGGTGAGGGGAGAAGACTGAGATTCAAGTTATCGAAACCCACAAAAACTTGCCCACTCGTGAGTTCGGAAACTTTTGATGTCACAAGATCGCTCAAATCATTGAACGGGAAAAAAATGTAAGTAAGAATGAGAGTGAGTCCTACGAAGATAAGAATTTTCCTTTTGTGGAATTTAAAAACTCCAGAAATCATTCCCCACATGTTACTTAGCATCGGCCCTCGCCTTTGATTTTTCAAGTGGCGCCGCGGAAACGGGAGGTGCTTTGATGGAGTAGTTGATTATTTTGAGTCTCAAATCATAAAAGTGGGGATCCTCTTGTTGAGCGTCTAACTGAAATTCAGAAAGTTTAAAGCTTTTATCGGTTTGCTCTAATTCATAGGCGATGTCTATCGCTTGTCTGACCGTCACGTGAGTGAGATTGTAGGAAATTCCTTTTTGCTCGACTGTCTTAGTGTCCTTGCCAGAAACCTCTTGAACGTCCTTGATCTGTTCCGGTTTCAGACCCTGGCCAATGATTTTTTGATCGAGCTGAGGCTTGAGTGAAAATGGTGCGGGAGGATTTGGCATTGCCGGAACAGAAGAATAGTCTCTTTCGATTTTTAACAGCTCTTTAAGAGCGAGCCTTCGCTGTTCGAATTGTGAGTTCACGTCTGAGGCGTCCATTAAGTTTGTGACAGGAATCCACAACACTATAGTCACTACGAGTGCCATCCCCGCATAGCGAACAATTTTCTGCATGGTAGGAGTGAGTTCTTCGTATTTCTCTTTGACGCGAATGAACCATTCGCTCTCTTGCTGTTCTTGCAGAACGGCTTTTAATTTTTCTTTCAAACTATCAAAGAGGTTGCTGATGGTTTCTTTCATGAATTTCTCATTTTCCAGCCGCTCTATTGTGTTTCATGTTGAAGGTCATCTGAAATCCATATTTACCTTGAGGGGCTGGAAATGGTGAAGCTTTGATGTTGCTCACTTGCGGAAGTTGGGAAATTTTTCTTTGGAAAAGTACAAATTCTTCGACGGAAGAAACCATTCCCGCGAGAGTCACTTGATCTTCCGTGATTTGAAAATTTCTAAGATCAAGTTTCACTTGATCTTTGCTAGGCATGGCGCTTGAAATATTTTTAAGCACGTCAAGAGCGGAGAGAGTCTGATTGAGTTTTACTACTTCTTTACGACCTTCAAGCTCATTTTTCTTAGTGCGGACAAATTTATTCAGAGCTTCGGTCTTTGTGCCACCTTTTGTAAGGCCAATGGTGTTGTTCTTAGCTTGATCCGCCATCACAACATCCAAGCTGTCAATATTCTCTTGGGCAAAACTTCCTCGCATAAATGAATAAGTAAAAAATGCGATCAAAACAACAAGTGTGCCTCTGATGAGATTCTTGTTGTTCTCTAAAAATATTTTTAGATTCTGAGACTGTTTGGAGAATTCATTCTTCCTAAAGTTTATTGCCGGAGCTTTAGGTTTTCTGGCACCTTCGAGGGCAAGACCAATAGCAACCATAGCAATTTTGTCATTGAACTTGGCATCGCTCACCAGAGGCATTGCCTGTGGTGAGCGTGACGGTGGGTTCTTAATTGCAGTGGGAACTCCAATTTCCTGCGCAATGTAGGGACCAAGATTTAGGATTCCGCTAACGCCACCTGAAACATAACATGCGGTGAAATTCAGTTTAAATTGCGATTTTAAATCCACCAATGATCTTTTGATATCGGTCAGTAGTGGAGAAAAAGTTTCCGTGATCACTTCACTAAATGCAACCTGGCTGGGATCTGCGCCGGCGGTAGTTGTCAGGACGAATGCCTTTTCATTGGCGCCCTTGAGGGCCTCTAGATAAGGCAGCTGGTAGGCTTTACTCAAACTATTGGCTAAATCAGCGCTTCCAAAATAGAAAGCGCGGCTGGAAACAATGCTTCCTTGCCTTGTGATGTTGAGCAAAGTCTTTTTATAACCCAGGTGAATAAATATTTCTGAGTGAGAGTAGATTCCACTTTCCGTCAATTCTCCAGGTTCAATAGGAGATGGCGAGTGGGCAAACTCGGCTGCGAAATAATTTGAAAGCGAGAGTGAATTTGGCGCGATGACGTCGGGATCAAACCCTGCGTCATCACAAAGCGCTAAGATTTCTTGAACATATTTTTTGGGAACAGCCACAGCCAAAACGTTCGAACGATTTTGACGAGTGCTGACAACCCTAAAATCAAATACGGCATCGTCTTGGGAAAAAGGAACGTTATCTTCTAATTCGAAAGGGAGACTCTGCAAAATCTTTCGGCGTTCGGTGAATGGAAATTCTAAAGTTCTGGTGGAAACATGTTCCATTCCCAATCCCACAACTGTGCGCACGTATTTTAGATCATAGTTTGAAGTTATTTTTTTTAAAATTTCGACAGTTTGAAATCGAGTGTCTTGCCCGGGCTCGTGAGTGAGTTCAAATTCGTAGAAATCTTTCAATGTGTTTCCACGAGATGAAATATCAATTTCAGCAACCTTGACGCTAAAACTTCCAATGTCTATTCCAATAGTACGCACTCTATTTATGTCTCCTGCCAAAACACAATTGTTGGCGGTCCCGTGGGCAAAGGCAGCGCCGATCCACTCGGTGACGGTGATGCACTTGCTGCGGGAGTTACACCTGCCGTTCCGCCAGGAGTGGGTTGAGGAGTTCCACTAGGTGACGGGGACGGTTGGGGTATTGCTGCTTCAAGCTTCTCTTTTACTTTATCAAAGTCGTAGGTGATCGCAAAGATTTCCCTCTGTGATTTGCCATGAATTCCGGTGGAATGAATGCGAAAGTTAAATTCTGGTTCAAAGTACAGGGGAGTAACGGGAGTTTTATTGAAAGTTTGCATGTTTACACCCTGAGTTTGCAGAAATGTATTTAAGTCATCCGTGCTTTGAAATAGACCTTTGTCGAGGTCAGAACGCCGTTCAGCAATGGCATCTGCAATTTTGTCTGAAATCTGAATGTCAATCGAACGCAAAACTTCTTTAGGTGCAGTGTTGACGTTGATGCCTTTCGCTCCGTACAGAGTGACACGGTCGGCGAGAAGTTTATAAATCTCGTCCGTCATTCCTTTAATCATATGCAGTTCTTCTAAAGTTTTGATCGGACGATTTGGCGTTTTTATAGGAGGAGAATATCCAGAATTTTTATCTCCTCCGTTAAGAGAATTGGTTGTCGCACTCATCCAATCCGTAATATTATTCACGAGCTCTTGAGGTTTGATGTTTCTGCGATTTTCCCGAGCCCAAGTGTCGTCGTCATCGAGACGATTTTGTATGACCTGCACCAGTTCATTGTTTGTGGCTGTTTGCAAAGATTTCGAGGGTGAAATGAGGTCTGTAATATCGATGCGTGAGCCTTCGGCTTCGATGACACAAAGAATTGTCCCGTCGATATAACTTTCCGCAATAGTTTTTTTGAGAGCAGCTTTATCTACCGCGCCCATGTCTCCTAGCGCTTGAGGTGGCCACATAAATGGAACGTTCCAAATTAAATCTAGCATAGAAGCATTTTTGCCTAGTGATGATCCGAGTTTTTGCGCCGCTGTTCGAAAAAGTTTTATTCGAAGCAGACTTAAGTTCACACCTGATTTTGCGAGATAGTAAGCTTTGAGTCGATCGAGTTGGGAGACGCCGATCGCCAACTCCACAGAGGTGTTATACCCCACTTCCACCGCAAGCATAGTCATGATGATAACCGCCGACAGCGCGACCAACATGGCTATACCTTTTTCATTTCTGACTTTACTAAAAAAGTTTTTCATCTGCCTGTACCTGCCGGAATGGTGCCTGCTGGAACAGTGTTTTGCCCAGGTGTCCCACTTGCTCCCGGAGATGGCGATCCACTTGGAGTTGTGTTTCCACTAAATTGAAATGGAGTGTTACCAGTGGAATGAAGTGCAATGATCGTGTTGATGTCACTCACGCGCTTGTCTCTCTCCACAACGATGTGAACTTCAACTGCGGCTGGAAATTTATTTCTCATTTTTTCATCTAGAGTTTCATAATTCTTCCAAGTGTCGAGCCATACCGTGTCCGTGATTTCTTTTATGTCATCGGGAAGAAAACGAAATTTCAGTGTTTTGATATTTTCAATCAGTACCGTTTCTCTTCCACCTTGAGTGACATCCCCATCTAAATATGGAGCAACTCTGCGCACGAGTGATTTTGTCATTTTCTTATCTTTATAAGATTTTGTGTCTTTTAGAAAATATCCCACCTTCGCTTGATCGCTTTCGTGTGAATCTTTGAACTGGCGCTCGTTAGTAAGGGTGCTGAAATAAAGAGAGCTTGCGTCTCCCACAAAAGCAGTGAGCTTGTCAGCGGCCACAAGATCAATATTGCCCGTAACGGGATAGGGATTCGGTTTTCCCTGGCTAACGGTGTCTTGAATCACTTGTTGTTTTAATATTTCCTGCGGATCCGTCCAGTGGAAAGCCAAATTGATGTCTTTGGTCATAATGGCAACCACTTCTCTGAGTTGGGCGTCATCATCCATTTCCTTTTCTACTTTGGCTTTGATTTTAATACTTTTCGAAATGCTCACGCCAGTCATTGTGGCCATAAAAGCAAGAATGACGATTGAGATTAAAATCTCTATAAGCGTGAAACCGATTTGATTGAGCTGAACTTTTCGTGAATCAAAACCCAAGAGGCAAATCCTTTTTATAATCAACGTAAAGTGTCGTGACGGAAAAATGTTGCGTTCGTTTGCCAGATTTAAAATTAACGGTAACAGAAATTTCTCTGACGGTTTTAGAAAAATATTCTTCTAGCGTTTTCACAATTGTCTGAGTCATGGCGTTGTCCTGTCCATTTTTAGGTGGAGGAAAAATGTTTGGCATAGAAAAAGGTTGAGTTTTGATGTCCCAAGTGTAGTCGGGATAGTCATGGCCGAAGTCACCGTGTGATGCTTCGCTGATTTCGTCTACGCTTTTATTTCGGTTGACGAGTTCAAACTCAGTGATTTTCTTCTGAAGCAGCATGGCTACTGTTGTATAATTTCGAGATTTTTTGATCCCGCGCAAACTTCCCCCCCAGCTTTGCATAAGCACGGTCATTGAAAAAGCCAAAATCAAAAGAGAAATCAGAACCTCGATTAAGGTGAATCCTTTTTGAGATTTAATTTCCATTTTCTACATCTTTCAGTGTAACGACTTTGTCTTCCACATCCGTTCGGCCGGTGAGTGGATTTATAATGAGAGAAATTTCTTTGTTCAATCCTGAGGTGAGGTGAATAATCGATTTTTGAATCAATCCTTGCGGGAAAAAATGGATGTAGGCTTTTCCCTCGGAGACAGGACTATCTAGGTTTTCAATTTCTATGGTGGTAAATTTTATTCCACGGGGTAGAGCTTCCGGTTTTTTTACAAACTCTTTATCGATTTCAAAACCACCGGGAGCTTGCTCTTTGTCCTTGTTTTTTGTTTTATCAAAAGTATTTTTATATTTATCATACATGTCGAGATCGACCAGTGCCGCGCGACTCGCACTCTCAACATAAAAACGAGCGGGGTTTTTGTTATCCACGTTTTCAAATTCTAGAACAAGGCGATATGTCTTATTTCTAAGTTTAGCGCTGGAATGAAGTTGTTTTGTGAGGAGAATGAGTTTTCGAGTAGTGGTTTTAAGTGGAGAGCCAAAACTCCGTGCAAGTCTTGGCGCACCAATAGAGATAATCACGGCGATAATCGCCAGTGAAATTAAAACTTCCACAAGCGTGAAACCCTGCGGCTTCGTTAGACCTTTATAGGTCGTCGCTGGAAATGTCTTTATTGAGACCTTCTCCGCCTTCTTGGCCATCTTTACCTAAAGATTTAATTGAGTATTTTGATCCATCGCTCTGATAAGAAAGATCATGATTCCAGGGATCACGAGGCACTGATTTTCTGTAAGGTTCAGGGCCCCAGTTT
Organism: Oligoflexia bacterium; assembly: GCA_043732305.1. GTDB lineage: Bacteria > Bdellovibrionota > Bdellovibrionia > JABDDW01 > JABDDW01 > JAYTHU01. Next base: position 1,247 of record JAYTHU010000163.1, on the reverse strand, counting down.
GGGCAAGTTCTGCCACCGGTAGGTGGTGAAACAAGAGCTGCAAGTCCTTGTTCAGTAGTTGGGAAGGTTCCGCAATCCAGATTGTACTGTTCTAAAGTTTTCCCAACTTCGCCAATGAGGATTTTCGCTTCATTGACTTGGGCTTTTCCTAATTGACCGCTTACTTTACTGACGACGATTGTACCCATGGTAGCAACGATGATCAAAACGATCATGATTTCGATCAGGGTCATTCCCTTTTCGTTTTTGCCAATTTGTAAAAGGCTTGCGAAGTCTTTTGATTTTGCAGAATTACTGATGGTCGTCATTTGTGTCCTACCTTAAGTTCGTCGTACTTCTAATTTCTGATAATTCATTTGACTGCAAAATTTCCGCAAGGTCCAGGGAAAAAAGTGGGTCAATCGGTGCAAGATGCGTCATAGGTAAACTCTTGAGAATAGGCCAAATTTTGGCACATTATTCCCCGATTTTAGCCTTTAAATCAGCTGCCTTAGGTATTTGGGCTTTAACCCAAGCACAAATATTGCTATTCAGTGATTACAAGTAAAAGGAGAAGAATTGACCACAATATTGAGAGAATATATTTTAGGTTTAATGTTGGCTTTTGCGTTGCTGACGGGTGCTTTGGCGACTTCTCCGCTGTTTGCTTCGACGGTGCTCGCTCCTGCCCCATGCTTAGATTCACTTTCGCAGATAGGTTCTCCTTCATCAAATACACTTTTGAAATTTAAAACCGAAGGTGCCAGCTATATTCGATCGGTTTCAACAGATCTATTACGAGAAACAAAAGGGGATGCGAATAAATTTATAAATTTGTTTTCAAGAGATTTTGAAAAGTTGGAGCCTGGTCTCAATTACGAAGAGTACGTAGGAATGTCTTTGGCCGCGACTTTTTTACGATCCGTCTTTAATAAAAAAGGTGGATTCGATAAATCATACAACGAAGTTCGCCATTTTTTAGGATACGATCCCGTAGAAGCTGTCACAGAGATTTCCAGAGGCAGCGTTCGCTTTCCATTTATGATCTTAAAAAATCAAGTGATAAACAATATGTATGTTCAGATGTCTCAGAAAAATCTAGAGGATCGAAAAATATTTTATTGTTTCATCGGAATGGCCGCTTACGATTTAGAAATTAGATCTCGACTTTTTAGCTTTGATTCAAGCAATGCAGAGCGCGTGGCGTTTGAGGAACTCAGGGAATTGGCTGCAAAAGGTGCCTACTTAGTTCCTGCGCGCGGATTGAG
>JAYTHU010000162.1:0-10851 GCA_043732305.1 Oligoflexia bacterium | reverse complement strand
TGCCCGCGAAAATCATAAACGGCAACATCCAGACACAAAAAAACCACCTTTAGGTGGTTCGTAATTTTTCGACTTATTCGATCTTCGGATTTGGGTTTCGACTTATTCGATCTTCGGATTTGGGTTCAAGGCTCGCTATTTGAAATGGCTCAGGTGGCAGGAATCGAACCTGCGACACAGTGATTAACAGTCACTTGCTCTACCGACTGAGCTACACCTGAATATGAAGTACTGATTAAAATCGGAATGTCTAAATTAAAAGACCAGCTTGGCAAAGTCAAGCAAGGACCGTTATTGGCGGAAAAACTCACCATTTGGATGGCGGGGATCGTTGGATTCGTAAGTGTAGCCATGGGGCGTCCGCCTGATCACGATGCTTCTCTGGTAACCCATTCCCTCGGCCGATGCTTCAATGGTGTTCTCGTCCGTGCAGCTGGCCACGTAATGAAAGAACACGTGACTGCTGTGGCGTTTGCCATCGAGGACAAAAACGAGTTTGCCCTCTTCCATCTCAAGAATGTCGATTCCGTCTTTTAAATATTGTCGATTGGTTTTGACTGAGCCGCTCTCGGAAACATAGGTGCCGTCGATGTTGAAGCACTTGCTCAAGCCGGAAGCAGCAGCGGTTGAACTTAGAGCAGCAATCCCAACTGCAATAAGTAGGAGTTTCATTTTTAAAGATCGCCGCCTTTTAGAATATTAACTATGGATTTGCTCAAAGTCTTAAGCGATTCAAAAACACCCTGTCCTTGATGCGCGACGGCCTCAAATTCGGGTGCATTGTGCTTATTGAGCAAACGGCGCAGTTCATGAATGGGAGTGATGTTTTTCAAATCTCGTTTGTTGTATTGAATGATCATGGGAACTTGTTTGATGTCGTACCCTTGTTGCTTCAAATTGATTTCGAGGTTCTTCATAGCTTCGACATTTTCTTCCAAGCGTTCGGCTTGGCTATCGGCCACAAAAATAATTCCGTCGAGACCTTTGAGAATCAATTTTCGACTCGCATCATAGACCACTTGGCCCGGGACACTGTAGAGATGGAACTTGGTTGTGTAACCGCGAACATCGCCAATATACAGAGGAAGAAAATCGAAAAAAAGTGTGCGTTCATTCTCTGTAGGGAGAGTTCTTAACGTGCCTTTTTGATCATTGGCCGTCTTTTGGTAAATCCATTGCACGTTGGTGGTTTTTCCGCCAAGGCTCGGACCGTAGTAAACGATCTTGCAGTGAATTTCCTTAGCGTTGACGTTAATAAATGACATTTATTTTAGCTCAATCCTATTTTCAAGTGCTCGCCCTAAAGTGCGAGTATCTACAAAATCCAGATTTCCCCCAATAGGAACCCCGTGTGCAATGCGTGTTACTTTTATATTTCGCTCTCGGATGAGTTTTGTCAAATAAACACATGTGGCATCTCCTTCAATATCCGCATCCAAGGCTAGAACAACCTCTTTTATAGGTTCGCGGTCGACTCTTTCAAGCAACTCGCGCAACCGAATTTGATCCGGACCCATTCCATCGAGCGGCGAAAGCACACCCTGCAACACGTGAAAGCGGCATTTGAAAGTTCCGGATTCTTCAATGCGCCAAACGTCTGCTGGGTCTTCAACCACACAAAGCACATCCATGGGACGAGTGGGATCAGCGCAAATCGCGCAAATGTCTTTGTCCGTGAGATGAAAGCAGTGGGGACAATCATGCACCGAAGATTTTACTTCAAGCAAAGCCGTGCTTAAGTTTTCTGCATAGTTCGCTCGAGTGCGAAGAATGTAGAAAGCAATTCGCTGCGCTGATTTTTCTCCAAGCCCTGGAAGCTTGGCGAGCTCGCCGATCAATTGATCGAGAGCGGCTATTCTGTAACTCATCGTCTATAGCTCACGCTTAAAACATTCCTGGAATGTTCATGCCGCCAGTGACTTTAGCCATTTCTTCTTCGGCCAAAGCTTTGGATTTTTTGACGCCATCATTGACCGCAGTCATGACTAAGTCTTGAAGCATTTCGGCATCGCCCGCAGCATCGGCGCTGATCACAATTTGCGTGATCGCTTGCTGACCGTTCATGGTGATTTTGATTGCTCCACCGCCACTGGTGGATTCAACCGTTTTTGTGACGAGCTCCTCTTGAACTTTGGCCATCTTGGTTTGCATTTGTTGGGCTTGCTTCATAAAATTCTGCATGCCGCCGGGAAGATTTCTCATAAAAACTCCTTAGATTTGTTTTAATTTTGTCAGCTCTCGCTGACACCTGTCACTTTTGCGTTCAGTAGACTTTTAGCTTCTTGCACTACCGGATGATTATCAATCTTTTCCATTAAATTCAGATGATCCGTTTTTTCCTGCGCGGCCGTTGTCTCTTGCGAAGACATCGTGCCTTCATTGGGTTTTACTCCAATGCGCACATTGACTCTCAAAGATTTGCCCCAGTTCTTCATGACAATTTCGCCAAGCTGAAGAAGCACATCTTTATCAGAAACTTGAGCATAGAAAAAAGATTGTTCCTTGCGAAAGAAAATTCCCATGGCTTTGTCATCCAAAGATTCCATAGATCCGTACTCAAGCTTCGCGCCCAAGAGTGGCTTTTCTTTTTTCACTCTCTCAACAAAACCTGCCCAGGAAAATTCACCAATCGGTGCTGTGTGAACAAGGGGCTCGGGAATCGAATTGTAATCTTGAGTAGGTGTCGAGGCAACTGCTGCCGCTGATGGTTGAGGAGCTGGTCTCGAAGCTGCCATCTGTCCAATCGTTCGAACATACCCGGCAGCTGGTGCAGCTGAAGTTGCCGGTGAAGGAGAGATGACAGGTGCGGTTGCAGTTGAAGCGGCTGTAGTCACCGGGCCCGTTTCCATATCGGCTAGTAAATTTTCAATCGATGAAAGACGTGGAGCTTGAGACATTCTCAGAAGCAACATTTCCATCACCACGCGTGGATCTTGAGCGCGCATGACATCATTGACTCCCTTGAGAGTCATATCGAATAAAAAATGAATGTCTTCGTTGGAGAGTTCTCCGGAAAATTTTAAAAGTTCGTCTACCTCTTGATCCGGTAAATCTAAAAAATCTGTTCGCCCATGGCCTGAAAGTTTCACGACCATCAAATTTCTAATATGCTCGAGAAGATCTTGCGCAAATTGTTTTGGGTCATAGCCGAGTTTAAAAACTCGCTCGACAATATCCAAACTTCCTTCAGCATTGCGGTCGATGAGAGCTTTCAAAGTCTGGCTCAATAAAGTTCTATCGGTCAGTCCTAAAATTTCCACAACTTTTTCAAGAGTGATTTTATTTCCGCAGAATGAAATGACTTGATCAAGAAGACTCAGCGAATCTCGCATGCTGCCTTCGGACTCGCGCGCCACTAACCAAAGTGCAGAAGTTTCAGCTTCTACACCTTCTGATTCGGCTATTCGCCGAATAGCTTCAGCAACTTTCTTAATCGCAATTCGTCTGAAATCGTAGCGCTGGCAACGAGATAAAATAGTCACCGGGATTTTTTGGACTTCGGTTGTCGCAAAAATAAACATCACGTGAGGAGGTGGCTCTTCCAAAGTTTTCAAAAGCGCATTGAAAGCGTTTCCGGTGAGCATGTGAACTTCGTCTATTATATAGATTTTGTATTTTCCACGAGACGGCATGAAGCCGACTGATTCGCGAAGTTCACGCACATTTTCTACGCCGTTGTTGCTAGCCCCATCAATTTCAATGACGTCGATGGAGCGGCCTTCGGCAATCTCCACGCAATCCGAGCAAACACCACAAGGGACGAATTCTTTTAAATTTGTGCAACGTAAGCTTTTAGCTAATATGCGAGCCGCAGAAGTTTTTCCAACTCCACGAACGCCAGTGAAAAGTAAAGCATGAGGAACGCGATCATTTTTGAGCGTGTTGAGAAGTCCCGTCGCTACAGTTTCCTGACCGACGAGGGCATCAAAAGATTGCGGTCTCCATTTTCGGGCTAATACCTGGTACGCCACGTGCTCCTTAAAAAATATTGGTGACCGGGGTATCTCCGTCACATGATCACTATCGCTACCGTTGCTTCCTTTCGGATCTGGCGGGATTTGCAAAGCGTTCATTGCGAAGACCCCAGTCATATTGAGACTTGTTAGTCCGCCGCATTAAATCCGACGAGAGCCTATATTGCAAGGGTTTTTGGCCACGGTTCAATTGACTGCACCCTCTAAAAACGCTACTCTTTCATCCATGCGCGAACCCAAAATATTTAAGTCGGAAATTTTTATTAACGCTCCCTTAGACAAGGTCTTTGATTTTTTTTCCAAGGCCGAAAACCTGGAAAAAATCACTCCGCCGCTAGTCCATTTTCAATTTATCACGCCGCTTCCAATTCACATGGAAGTTGGAGCTATCATTGATTATAAAATTAGAATCCACGGCGTACCCGTCAGGTGGCGCACTCGCATAGAAGAGTGGGTGCCCGGAGTGAAATTCGTGGATGTGCAAGTCAAAGGTCCGTTTAAATATTGGCACCATACTCACGAATTCCGCTCAGCAGTTTCAGAGGGTCCAACCGGAACCATAAGCGGCACAATGATGAATGATACCGTGCGCTATCTCGCGCCTTTTGGTTTTCTTGGTGAGCTCGTCACACCTATTTTTGTTACGCCAGACGTGAAAAAAATTTTCGCTCACCGCTCGAGCATCATTCCGAAATTTCTTGGCTCTGTCCAAGAGTAAGCTTAGAATGTTAAAGTTAAGTTAACAAAAATCAAAAGGATAACGGCTGTTTATGATCCCAATCAGTAAAGCTTTGAACTCATCCGTCGGAAAAAAGTTTTTGATGTCTCTCACGGGCTTGGGCTTGGTGGTATTCACAATTGTCCATTTGTTGGGAAATCTTTTACTCTTTAAAAAAGATCCCGCCATTTTCAACGCCTACGCCGCCAAACTTGATTCTCTGGGATTTCTTTTAACGATAGCCGAAGTTGGATTGCTCCTCGCGTTTCTTATCCACATTTACATGGCGATCACGCTTAAACTTAAAGCGATGAAAGCCCGCCCCATAAGTTATTCCGAAGTTCACACTAAAGGTGGTCCTTCACGCAATAATATTTCATCTCGTCACATGATTATCTCTGGCCTTCTTCTTTTGACTTTTTTAATTGTTCATCTCACACAATTCAGATTTGGATTTGCTGCTGCTGACAAAGCCATGGAAGGAGATTTGTACGCCATGGTTTATCGAGTTTTCAAAAATCCTTACTACGTCGGGTTTTATGAAATCTGTATTGTGATGCTAGGACTTCATTTGCGTCACGGCTTCTGGAGTGCGTTTCAATCTTTGGGCGCTATCAACTCACGTACTGACAAGCCTGTTAAAATTTTAGGAATCATTCTTGCGATTGCTCTCGCGGCCGGATTTTTGGGAATTCCCCTCTGGCTTTACTTTGACCTCGGAGGTGCCCACTAATGGAACTCAAATCAAACGGTCCTTCGGGAGACATTCACACTCAATGGGAGCGTCACAAAGCAGACATAAAACTTATTAACCCGTCGAACAAACGGAAATTTAACGTCATTGTTGTTGGCACCGGACTTGCGGGCGCTTCAGCTGCCGCATCACTCGCGGAACTTGGCTACAATGTTCAGAGCTTTTGCATTCAAGATTCCCCGCGCAGAGCCCATTCAATTGCGGCTCAAGGTGGCATCAACGCCGCTAAAAATTATTCTAATGACGGCGACAGCGTCTGGAGACTTTTCTATGACACTATCAAGGGCGGAGATTTCCGTTCACGTGAATCGAACGTTTACAGATTGGCTGAAAACAGCCAATCGATTATCGATCAGTGCGTGGCTCAAGGTGTTCCGTTTGCACGGGAGTATAGCGGAGAATTAGCCAACCGGTCTTTTGGTGGTGCGCAAGTTTCGCGCACATTTTATGCTCGCGGTCAAACAGGCCAACAACTTTTGTTGGGAGCGTATAGCTCTCTCATGCGCCAAGTGGAAGCTAAGAAAGTTCAGACGTTCGCTCGTCGCGAAATGATGGATCTGGTACTGGTAGACGGAAAAGCTCGCGGTATTGTGGTTAGAAATTTGATAAATGGTGAAATAGAAAAGTACGCAGCCGATGCCGTTCTGCTTTGCACCGGTGGTTATGGACGGGTTTATTTCCTCTCTACCAATGCGTTTAACTCTAATTCGAATGCAATCTGGAGAGCGCATCGCAAGGGCGCTCTGTTTGCAAATCCTTGCTACACACAAATTCATCCCACCTGCATTCCTGTTTCCGGTGATCATCAATCGAAGCTTACACTGATGAGTGAGAGTTTGAGAAACGATGGAAGAGTCTGGGTTCCAAAAAACAAAGCAGACGTAAAAAAGAATCCCAGTCAAATTCCTGATGCTGATCGAGATTATTATCTCGAGAGAAAATATCCCGCGTTTGGAAACTTGGTTCCTCGCGATGTTGCTTCTCGTAACGCCAAGATAGTTTGTGATGATGGTTTGGGAGTTGGCGAAACTGGACGCGCCGTTTATCTCGATTTCAGGGATGCGATCAAGCGCGACAGCAAAAGTGCTGTTGCAGAGAAGTATGGCAATCTCTTTGATATGTACCATCATATTACCGATGAAAATCCTTACGATGTTCCTATGCGCATTTACCCTGCGGTTCACTACACCATGGGTGGTCTCTGGGTGGATTACAATTTGATGTCCACCATTCCTGGATTACATGTTTTGGGCGAAGCAAATTTCTCCGATCACGGAGCAAATCGACTAGGCGCGAGTGCACTCATGCAAGGTCTGAGTGACGGTTATTTCGTCATTCCGTACACACTCGGAAATTACTTGGCCTCAACTGTGCTTCCCAAAGTCGATACCAATCATCCTGCATTTAAAGAATCTGAAAACGATGTGCGGACTGAATTGAACAAGTTTATGACCGTTGGGAAAAAGGGCAATCGCACACCTTTAGAAATTTATCGCCAGCTTGGAAAAACCATGTGGGAACACGTGGGGATGGCGCGCAGTGAAGACGGACTTAAAACGGCCATGTCTGAAATTAAAAAACTTCGTCATGAATTTTGGAACGATGTCAAAATTCCTGGTGACACCGCCGAATTCAATAAAAACTTGGAAGTTGCTGGACGAGTGGGAGATTTCTTAGAGCTCGGCGAACTGATGGCTGCTGATGCGCTCAACAGAAAAGAATCATGCGGCGGTCACTTTCGATTGGAAAGTCAAACCCCCGAGGGTGAAGCTAAACGTGATGACGAAAACTTCTGCTTTGTGAGTGCCTGGGAATACAAGGGCTATGACAAAGAGTCCGTGCTCCACAAAGAGAAATTAGATTTTGATAATATTCATTTGGCTCAAAGAAATTATAAATAAGTGAGGCGATCATGAAAATTCATTTAAAAATTTGGCGACAAAAAAATTCCAAAGCCAAAGGTGAATTCAAAAATTACGACCTAGACGGTATCTCGGGGGACATGTCCTTTTTAGAAATGCTCGACGTATTAAACGAAGGGTTGATTAAAAAAGGCGATGAACCTGTAGAATTTGATAATGATTGCCGCGAAGGAATTTGCGGTTCATGCAGTTGCATGATTAACGGCCAACCGCACGGACCGGATTTGGCAATAACCACATGCCAGGTTTACATGCGAGTTTTCAAAGATGGTGATTCCATTGTTGTGGAACCTTGGAGAGCCAAAGCATTTCCAGTGATCAAAGATTTAGTTGTGGATCGCCAAGCTTTTGATCGTATTCAACAAGCCGGCGGATACACTTCCGCAAAAACCAGTCGCCATGCAGATGGCAATTCCATTCTTATTGGAAAAGATCTTTCCGATGCAGCTATGTCTTCTGCTGCATGCATTGGTTGTGGCGCTTGCGTTGCAGCTTGTCCCAACGCTTCTGCCTCACTTTTCACATCTGCTAAAATTTCTCAACTGGCTATGCTCCCCCAAGGTCATCCTCAACGGCATGATCGAGTTATCAATATGGTCGAGCGGGCAGACGCCGAAGGTTTTGGACACTGCACCAACATTGGTGAATGCCAAGCAGCTTGTCCCGCTGAAATTAGCATTGCAAACATTGCGATGATGAGACGTGAATACGCTGTTGCGATCTTGCAAGCTCCTCGCCCGAAAGTTTCTCAAGGCGAATAATTTCTAATCATTATGCGACAAATTACATGCGCAATACTTTGACAGATGCTCGCGGGCAATCTGCTTGTTTACACAGTGCTAAATTGGGTATCGATATTGCAATGCCTTGATATATCAAATCTTTATTAAATATATGGAGGCCTTCAATGAAATATTTGGCACTTTCTCTAATTTTGTCTTTAAGCTTCATTAGCTTTGCTTCTCATGCAGGTAAAAAAGATAAATCGAGCAGCAATTGCTCTGATTACCTTAGTGGCAATTCCGATAAAAAGAATGTTGGATCAAGATTTCTTGAAGGTCAAAAAAGAAGTGATGATCGAGTTGCAGATAACAACGCGAACAGTCGTCACAATTCGGGTGAAACTTCTACATCTGCTTTTACCGAAGCTGGAAATAACCAGGATAAATTCGGCGGGTTCTAAGTCTCACCTTTGCTTCTGGCCAAAAAAAATTTCCGGGACTAATATTTTGTGTGTCACAAAATTTTTACCCGGAGGTATTTAATGTCTCAACTTAAGTCTCAATCTAACTCTCTGGCCAAAGGTTATGCGGTTAAATCTGCGAGCTCACAGCTCGAACCGTTTACATTCGAGCGTCGCGAACCTAAAGATGATGATGTTGTCATTGAAATCGCTTACTGCGGAATTTGTCATTCCGATATTCATCAAGCCAGAAATGAGTGGGGCGGATCAACATTTCCAATGGTCCCCGGTCATGAGATCGTAGGCCGAGTCACGAAAGTTGGAAAATCAGTCACAAAATTTAAAGTCGGAGATCTTGCCGGAGTTGGCTGTCTTGTGGACTCCTGCCAGAATTGTTCTTCGTGCAAAGCTGGGGAAGAACAATATTGCCTTGTTGGAATGATCGGAACATACAACAGTCTTGAAAAAGATGGCGCTCCTACGTATGGAGGCTACTCCAATCAAATCGTCACCAAAGAAAGTTTCTGCCTTACTATTTCGCCTAAACTTTCTCTAGAAGCTGTCGCACCTCTTCTCTGCGCCGGCATCACAACTTATTCTCCATTGAAACATTGGAAAGCCGGCCCCGGTAAAAAAGTTGCAGTCGTTGGTCTTGGTGGGCTTGGGCACATGGCCGTAAAAATTGCTGCCAGTATGGGTGCTGACGTCACGGTACTAAGCACTTCGCTTTCAAAAGAAAAGGACGCGAAGAGATTGGGTGCCCATCATTTTGCAGCCACTTCAGATGCAAAAACTTTCACTGACTTAGAAGGCAAATTCGATTTGATCATTGACGCTGTCTCTGCGGCCCACGATTACAACCAGTACTTAGGTTTACTTGCACTGAATGGAACCATGGTTCTCTTGGGAGTTCCGCCCGAACCCGCTGCCGTCCATGCTTTCAGTCTCATCGGTGGGCGTAAGAGTTTGGCTGGATCGCTTATTGGTGGCATTAAGGAAACTCAAGAGATGCTCGACTATTGTGCCGCTCACAATATAGTTTCTGATGTGGAAGTGATTCCTATTCAAAAAGTAAATGAAGCTTACGAACGTATGATGAGAGGCGATGTCCGATATCGCTTCGTCATCGACATGAAAAGCTTAGCTTAATTTTCTTGGGGTGGGGAATATGAAGTTTTTTATTTTCGGACTTGGTCTTCTGTTGTCTGCGTTGTCTTTAAGAGCGCAGGCAGTGGAACTTTCGAGTGACACGCAAGTGGGAAGTTATTTGATTCAAGAGACCTTAGGCGCAAGCGGTGATTTTGAAAGTGCGCAATTGAGTCATGGGAAAAAACCAGCGGAGCCACTTCCAAGTTTTAATTGGAATGCCGTCTACGATATCATTAAGACTACATCCGCAGGTGATGGAATTTCCGGGGGAGGGGTGACAGACACTACAAACCAAATCACTTTAGATTTGGGCTATGACAACAAGAACACCTTTGATGTTTCCTTTGGAATTCAATATGCCAATACCCCTCAAGAAGCGTTGAAATATTTTGGACCAGAGCTTTCACTAAAATATAATTTTAGTTCTGTGATTTCCGCCAAAGTGGAGTTTACTGATCTTACTTACACACAAACTTTCACAACTAACACAGTTACAAAACGCGGATTACCGCGCCCATCAAACAGTGACAACGTTATCAAACAAGTTGCTTCTGAATTTGAATTGGATGTGAATCCCACTGATAATTTTTCGGTTAAGGTCAGTTATAGTTATTATTTCTACGATCGTGACGTGAATAGTTTCTTACAGTTCTTGGACTCGCCAAGATCTGTCGCTATGGGAGCTTCGGCTTTTTCTGGAACAGTTGGTGGATTTCCCGCCTGGCAGGAAAGTTTGGGGCTAGTTTGGACGCCGGGTAAACTTTGGGAGTTTGACGGGGATATAGTGGGATCCCCCGCAGCTTCAGACGGGTCTTGGACTTGGAGTTACAAAGGTGGCTTTTTATATGAGCTGTTTGCTGATTTTCGGGCAGGTTTGAGTCTCGAGTATGAGTACGCCCCAACTCTTACCGACCATATTTACGGAATTTCCTTGAAATATAGCCTCTGAGACGGCTATAAAATGTGTTCATCATTACTTTGTTGGAGCGTTAGTTAAGTTGGTTATAACGTCCGCCTGTCACGCGGAAGGCCGCGGGTTCGAGTCCCGCACGCTCCGCCATTCGTTCAAATCAGTGACATTCACAAACATATCAAACGGTTTTTTGTAATCATATTGAAGAGTTCCATCTTTTATCTGCGGGTTCTATAGT
>JAYTHU010000161.1:0-28049 GCA_043732305.1 Oligoflexia bacterium | reverse complement strand
CAATATATTCAAATGCGCCTTGACTCAGGAGTTTCAATAAACCCGTTCGATCTAGCTCCCGGTGACGTTGTCCCAAGCTCGGATCACCTAAAATTCTTATTGGGGCTAGTTGAAAAAATGACGGTGGAAGAAGGTCAAAATCGGATCACCCGCATCGAACGATCTTTGATAGAAGAAGCGATCTCAGAAATATACGACCATATTAAGTTCCCAAGACTCTCTGACTTGAGAGAACTTTTAAAAAATCACGCCGATCCTGAAATGCGTCGTATAGCGAAAATACTTTCGACGTGGTGCGGAGATTCTGTTTTTGGAAAAATCATAGATCGACCTACCAACGTCGCATTCACTAAAAACGTCTGTTGCTTTGATCTGTTCGGTTTAAAGTCTGTTCCTGATCTCCAAAGCGTTGCACTCCATCTGATCACCAATTACATCAACCTCCATCTGTATAAGGATATCTCTCGCCACAAACTAGTCATTATCGACGAAGCCTGGGATCTTTTTGCGGATGAAGCTGGCGCGGCCTTAATTGAAACATTTGCGAGAACTATAAGAAAGGCAAACGGTTCGCTCACTTGTATCTCCCAAAACATCGATGATTTTGCAAAAGGGAAAATAGCTGAAGCCCTATTGCCAAACTGCGCGACAAATTGGATCCTTAGTCAAAGAGGCGCTGATAGTAAGCGCTTGGAGGAAGTTCTTAAGTTAAATCCAAATGAGCTTTCCCTCATCCAGAATATCTCACAGCAGAAAGGAAGCTTTTCTCAGGCATTTCTTATGAGCGGACAAAATCGAGCCATGGTGAGTATCGAACCAACCTCTTACGAATATTGGGTAGGTACAACAGACCCCGCCGACATGACCGTCTTTACCAGCGAATTATCAAAGTCACCGAACCTGGACGTATCAAAGCTCATTGAAAATTTGGCAAGGCAATTTCCACATGGAGTGGCGGCGGCAAAAAGAAGGAGTTCAGCTTGATAGGATCTCTACTGGTGATTCTTAGTTGCGCTTTTACTTCAACAGCTCGTGCGGATATTTTTGGTGGCGATGACGCGATATTAGCCGACATCCTTCAAGAGGCCGTCCAACAATATTCAGCGCTCACTCAAATTGTTTCAACCGGTCAAGGAACCGAACAAATTCTTCTAAACGCTAATGCGGGAATTGGGGAATCCCTTGCCTTACTTCATTCCATGTTTCCAAGGATCGATCCTGGGATTTATCAAAAATATGACAAGATTAAAGACATCTTGGGTCAACTTAAATCGATTTATGGAGAGGCAACTCAGTCAGGGGAATTTGTAACTCAAAATGATACAGATAAAGAAGTTGCCGAGGCCATAAATCTTAATAATAAAGTTTACGATTATTCAAACGAGCTTGATGCTGTTGGCGAGCAAATCAAAAAGTACAGCAATGACGCTTCTCCAGGGAGAGCACAGAAGCTAACAGCTCAGGCCCTTGGCGCGCTGATCCATGCTCAGAGTGCTTCAAATAGAATACAAGGGGCTTCGCTAAAACTTCAAGCCCAAGCGCTAGAAATTCAAAACCATAAAGACAAAGAATCAACAAAGATTGCTGTGGCCACATCTGGGCAACTTGAGAAGGATATGGCCGAGAGTCAGATGACATTTAGTTTTCCGAGGTTTGAGTAAAATGATGGACGTCGCTTGGCTCGCAACCGAAGCAAAAAGAATCCACGATATATTTCTTGGATCGTTCTACATGATGGTTTCAACTTTTCTGGTTATCTCAATCTGCCTGGAATATTTCAAACTCCCTATGGGCGGAAGCCTCAGCTTTGCTCCGCTCATTGGAAGAGTATTCATCGCATTTTTGTTACTAAGCACCTTTACTGAATTTCAGGACACGGTTGCTTCGCTGATAGACGGACTCACCTCTCAAATCACAGACATCACCAAGGTGAATACGATTCTAAATGAACTCTCTAAAAAGCTTCACGAGTTCTCATGGCATAACGCTTGGCCCCTCGCAAAGGATAGTCTCATTGCAATCATCTCTTTTGTTTCAGTCGCCTGCATGTATTACTCCGTCTTCTTTTGTAACGGGATACTTCTCTTCACTTGGACGATTCTCTACGTTCTCTCTCCCCTTCTGATTGCATTTTTTATTTTTCCGCAGACTTCTCAAGTCACACGATCACTTTACTCCAGTATAATTCAGGTCAGTCTTTGGAAAGTGATGTGGGCCATTTTAATTACTCTATTGTGGAGCACGGCATTCGGACAAATAAACAAGCCAGGATTTCAGATCAGTTTCCCCTCAGTGATTGTATTTAACCTCATTATGGCCTCAGCGATTTTTAGAACGCCCCAAATTGTGGCAATGCTCTCTGGCCCGGGACTTTCAGCCTTCATGGGGTCATTACAGGGAGTTCAGGTAGGGCCTGTCTCGGTAAACCCTTCTTCTGCCATCAAAGTTGGAGCACTTGCAGCCGTTGGAGGTGCGGCAGGCTTAGCTAAGTCCGGAGGAATGGGAGCAGGCACTTATGCAGGTGGGAAATTCACCGCCCTAAAAACTCATGCTTTTAAACATGTCGATCGTGTCTACACCGGCAATTCTTATAAACCTGGCCAACAAGATAACCACGGTTTTCCCGAGAATGAGTGATTTAACAATGAACCAAGGAGGTGAAAAATGAAATTTATAGAAGTATGGGGTGAAACCCAAAAGCAAAATCAGTTTTTAAAAATCCTACTTTTCTTAAGCTGCGGAGCTTTAACTTCAGCAGGAGTCGGAGTTTACAAGTTATCCATGAAGACTCCTCTTATTTTAGAAAGAGGTTGTTTTACAAAGCCAATCACTCCAAAGTCCATAGATTTTACTAATCAGGAGATGGAAGGATTTTTGAAGCAAGCGATCTCATATCGATTTGACACTGAGGTTCAACCGATCTCCGAATTTTTTTCCGATGAGGAATTAGCAGCGCGGAATAAAGAACAATCCGAATTTTCAAAAAAAGGAATTTCTCAAATCATTTACGTTCACAACCAGTCCCCAAAGATCAGTGGAAACCAAGTTACATTTGAAGCCGAAAGGATTTTCATATTGGGAAGTGTGAGATCTACCCTCCCACTAAGTTTAGAGGCGACTATCTCCGTTCAGCCGCGAACAGATGCAAACCCTTACGGAATTCGGATCGAAAATTTAAAGGAGATAAAGTTAGACACAAAAAATTTAAAATCGGAGGTGGCCCGTTAGAAAATTAGGAATAATGCTCATTTGCCTCGCGCCATTTTTCATTCTAATTCCTCTCCTTCTCCAGGACGAAGCTCGTGCTGGTGAGGCTCGGACACTTCGGTTGGACGATAAAAAAATTGGGAAGGTCTTTGTGTCATTTGGAAAATCAACAGTTCTCAGTTTTCCCTCCAAACCCTCAAAAGTGGTCCTCGGAAATCATGGCTCCTTCACTATCGAATACATTGAGAATGACCTGGCCATCGCGGCCCTTCATCCGTCAGCTCAGTCAAACCTCTTTGTCTATTTGGAAGGGAGACGTTACGCACTAGACCTTGTTTCTCGAAGTCAAAATCCAGATGAGATTGTACTCATTCGTGATTTCGATACTATCTCCGTGAAAGTCCAAAAATGAACGTTCAACTTTTTTCCAATCTCAAACAAAAAGCTGTTGGAAAAATCAGTCCGTGGTTGAAGCAAGAGGGCTTTAAAAGGGTTCTCAACAATAAAATCCTAACAACCGTATTAATTACGATATTTGCTATTTCTGTTTCCCTATCACTGACTCATAAAACAATTGAAACTATTCAATTTCAAAACAGATTTCTCCCTCCACTTAACATTGAAGCTGATTTCCATAGATTTGATGCTACTGAGCAGCCCAAAAAGGAAGTGAGAAAGAAAAGGACGGATATTACTTTTGGGCCGGAGATTGTAAGTCGAAAAGAAAAATTCGAAATCCCTATGGGAGTTTCCGTTCGCGCAGAGCTCTTCACTGGGGCTAGCAATGGCCCAGTTAAAGCCGTACTTCTCGAACCCATCGTCGTCGGAGGTGAAAACCTAATCTCTGAAGGAGCAATTCTTTTGGGCCAAGGCAACTCCTCGGAAGATCGTCTATACATTGAATTTCAAAAAATAATAATCTCTCACATCCCTGTAAAGATCAAAGGCCATGCTTACGACATAAAAGATCAAATACTCGGACTCAATGGAAATAGAGTCAGTGACCGGGCTCTAAAAGTAATTGGAGGGCTAGGCCTCGGGTTTGTCGGGGGATTGTCTGAGGGGCTTGAAAATACCCAAAATGTGAATGGCGCAAATATTCCGGAAAATTCTGTCAGGAATTCCATTCTCAACGGGACTGCTCACTCCACTCTCGATGAATCAAAAAATCTTCTGCAGTCATTGAAAGAAGATAAACCGGTTATAGAAGTTCCAGCTAAAACCTCTTTCACGATTCTTTTTGATGAGGTCGATCCCAATGGAACAAAATAAGAAGCTCTCAAATGCTGAGCTCTCCGCACTTTATTTTGACAAAGCGGCGACATGTGTTCGCTTCTGTTCCGAGCTGTCTAAAACACTCTTTCTCGGGCTGAAAAACAGGGAGATTCCTATTGGTCTTTGCACTCTTCCCGGTGCTTTTTTCTCAATTCTTCTCTTTCTCGATTGTGACCGAGCGGTTTTGTCTCACATAGGACTTACCAATTTACTAAACTTTAGCTTCATTGTTTTTTATATCGCCTATATTCCGCTCGTTACCTCTGGCTTTTGGTTTTGGGCCTATATCAAGGCCTGCCGCCTAAAATTCCTAGGTTTGAAAATTCAAAATGCATTCCGAGGTATCAAACTGGAAAACGGACATGCCGAAGTCCCACAACTAATTTTTGACAAACCGGTGGATGAGCTCAACAGGATAATGCGTCTTTCGAAACGCTATCTAACGCTAGAACAGTTCAATAGCAATTCAAATGCCATAGGCCAAGGACTTCGAATGCACATCGAGAGTATCGAGGAATCTCGTGAAGCTGGAACTGTTGACATTTTTTACTCAAGCGTTTCCATGCCCTCCAAATTTGAATGCACTGACTACAATAGATTCCCACATTTCCAGTTTTTAATTGGTAGAACCCGAGGAAAAGAAGTCGCGGGAAGCTTGCTTAAAACTCCTCATCTTCTTATTTCTGGAGAGTCTGGGGGCGGAAAGTCTAGCAGCATTCGACATATCCTAACTACTTTATCCTTCAACAATCCAGGAACCGAGTTTAGCGTCATAGATCTAAAGGATAATCTAGAGGGTCAAATCTTTGAAGGCGCTAAAAATTTTCGAGTGTTTGAAAGTCATGCCGCAGCTCTTTCTGAACTCCAGCGAGTCCGCGCATTGATGAAATCTAGATATTCCATGCTCAAGCGAGCAAAGGCCAAAGATCTGGAAGAGTATGAGGTGATACGTAGAGAGCGGTCACAATCACCAGATGAAAATACCATACAACTGCCCTCTCTTCCCCGGCACATCATTGCTATTGATGAGGCCGCACAACTCTACTTGGTAAACAAAAAGAACTCATCAAGAGAAGTCGCAGAAAGCAGAGAGGCAGTTAGTGAACTTGCAAGAATGGGAAGAGCTTTAGGGTTTCACTTGATCATTGGAGTTCAACGTCCAGATGTTGCAGCGCTTGACGTCCACGTCAAAAGCAACTTGTCCCTCGTTCTCGCTTTCAAAGCCTCCAACAATGTTTCAAGCCAAATTATTTTGGATAACGCACGAGCGGCAAACCTTCCTAAAATTCCAGGCCGAGCCATTTTAAAAATTGGAGGGGAAATGACGGAAATACAAACTCCCCATTTATCCGTTGAGAGAACGCATTTCCTCCTTGGCAACGAAAAAACTCCGCCGGAATGCAAACACGGAACTTCCGAAAGCACGGTAGTTCGTGAGTTAGTGCCTCTCGGCATCGATCCCAGACAAATGGAGGAAAATGAATCGAAAAAAGAAAGTTGAGAGAAGATTAAGCAGTAAGCGCGACTTTGCCATTCTCTGCTTTCTATGGAAATGGAAAGCATCGACTACACTTGCTATTGCAGAAAGATTTTACTCCCACTGCCATGCTCAAAATGCCTACTATCGCCTAAAGAAACTCTGGGAAGCAGGTTACATTGAGGGAAGAGTCCAGCCCCTTGGAAATAAATTTGCCTGGACGCTCGGAAAAAAAGGATTTGAGAGCATTCAACCTTTTCTTCCTCCACTGAGATCAGAATCATATCGCTCGGAGCATCTTGGCCATGACCTACTATGCTCTGCTGTTCACATTTGTGATTTTTTAAAGAGGGAAAAAAAAGATATTACTCTGATTTCCGAACAAGAGCTCCGAGCTTACGATTTGGAAGTATATCCGAAAGAAATTCCTGTTGATTCCGCTCATCGCTCCGATGGCTACTGGTTCATTTCAGAGGACGGTAAAAAGAAGGTTATTTCTTTAGAGGTAGAGCTCAACCCTAAATCAAGTTCAGAGTATTTCCAGACAGGATTCTTCTATTCCACGACCAAGATTATCCATCATGTCCTTTGGATAGTTCCCAACCTTACACTTGCTAACTATATCCGAAACATCTTCGAGAACACTGAAATGGAAAAAAGGAATATTCATAGCTTTGTGCTCGTCTGTGATTTTTTGAGTGAGGGTTGGTCAGCTAAGATTTCTCTAGGTCAGTCCAAAGGCAAGCCGATGCGAGAACTCATTCACAAACTAACCTCTGAAAACCCTGTTTTGCCAAAGGTATACAAGCCCTATACTCACTCTATACATGTATACCCTCAGCTTCTTTTGACACTTTCAAAATCTCATAAGATTACAGGCACTTCAAAGCTGTACTCCGTCGGAGACTTTTCCTAAGTGTATACCCATTTGGACATTTTTAAGTTTCAGCTTCGCTCGCATCGAAATCACTTGTACTCACTCTCTCATTATCTCTATTCTTCCGAGCAAAAAATTTTTCTGTTCTTACTCTCACTAACCCTATTCAAAGGAGGTACTCTATGAATAAAAAATTAACCACCTGTATGACGGTGCTATTAGCATCCGCTGCAGTCTCTTGTTCAACCACAAAGAAATCAGAATCCTCGCAAACCGATTCTGGCCCCCACGTTCCCAAAGTCATTATGCCAAATGCAAAGTGCGAAACGGTAAAGGAAAAGTTTGAAGGCAAAAGGTGGGAAGAAGCCCACAGAGTCTGCACACTCAAAGATGCGGTTTGGAGTCCGGAATGAGTTTAGACGAGATCAAGCCCAAGAAGAAAATGGCGGGTATTAAAATCGAGTTCACCGAGGAGAATGCAAAGCTCATTGAGTCTCTCTTAGGACAAGCAAATAAAAATATGAAAGGACCGAAGTTGACCCTTACCAAGTTTTGCAACTGGCTTATTGGGAGTCATTCTTCGGAGCTCTCCGCCGACGAGATTAAATCAATCCAGACAGTCTTCTACAGCGAGAAGGCATTCGCGAAGTGGATCCTGGAAGAAATAGAAAAGGCAGAATCAGAAGGTAGAACCACACCCACGGTCGAAGAACTTTTTAGTCAGAGGCCGGTTGAACGTATTGAGCCGATTCGGCAAAAGAAGATAAAAAAAATTAAAAATATTTACATTTCTGAAAATGGTACGCCCAACGCTTCACATGAGCTCTTGCAAATTGAACAACAAGAGGGACCTCAAGGTCCTGAAACGGTTTCATTTAAAGGGCCTCTAGATTGAGAAAAGGTGGTTTAAGGGCCATATCTGAAACTCGCGATCACAGCGAATTTCAGAGGGAAGGCCGCCTAAATTCTCCACTAGCAAAAGGTAAACGAGAAGAGTATAAATTTAATTATCCTTCTAGAAAGGATTCGGTCTTTGAAAATGATTTGTGGAATGCTAACGACGTTTCTAAATTTTTGAAATGTTCAGTAAAGCATATCTACAATTTAGTATGGAAAGATGAAATACCTTTTGTGAAAATCGGAGGTCTACTCAGATTTAGAAAGGAACAGCTTGAAACGTGGCTCAATGAAAGGAGCACGTTATGAGTTTTACAAAGTCTAAATTTGGAGATTTTAATTTCGAATTGTTTTGCGGTCCCAAAACGGAGTCAGGTGTCCCGAAAAATCCCGGAATTTACTACCTCTGGTATTGGAACCAAGAACTAAGAAAGTATGACTTCCCACCTAAAGGGGTCAAAGGCTATCGCGCCATTCGTAGGCTTAAGATTGCTGGTAAATCGATTCGCCAAAGTATGGCCTTTCACAAACTACAAGAAGCAAGAATTTGGAGATTGAATCAAGAATCATCCGAAATTCAAATTTCAACAAAATCATTCGAATCGGAGGTTCTCAAAGTAGAGGGGCCGAGGTTTGAAGAGATTGTTGAAATGTGGAAGAAAGCAAAATGGAAGACTTATCAACAATCCACTCAGCTTGTTTATCAGCGAACACTTAGGTACTTGGATTTTTTTATCGGGATGGAAATTAGATCCATATCGTCACTCGTGATTGATCAGTGGCTAGAAAAGATGACTGATCCAAAAGTAGTGAAAGATCAGAATTCCACTCGATTAAATTTTCTCCACGAACTTGAACTTCTCTCTGGGATCCTTAGGTACTATAGTGAATATCGCGATGATGATCAGTTTGTTTATCCGGTTAAGCAAAGGCATCGGGAAGCAGCTATAGTGAGAAACGTTCGGGGAAAGATGAGAAAACCCATGACTCCCGGGCAATTCGTGCTTTGGACCAAGGAGATGAAGCAACACAAAAACGCGTTGCTTGTTGAAACTTTGGCCAGAACTCAAAGGGCGTGCGCTCTTAGAATCAGTGAAGCTGCAGCTCTCTCTTGGGAGGATGTGGATTGGGACAGGCGTTTGATCACGGTGCATCGATCCGTCGTCTGGACTAGGAATCGCCACATTAAAACCTACATTAAAGAAGGATTTAAAAATGGTGATGAAAAGGTTCTCCCTATTGCCCCAGATGCCTACGAGTTGCTGGAAAAGTTGTTTAAGATGAGAACTTGTTCTTTGGTTTTTCACCTTAACGAAAAACCCTTGGAATATCGTTTTATTCAACATGCCTATGATTCAGCAGCAGAAAAAGCAAAGATCGATTTCACGGGGACTCACGTTATGCGAAGAACCGGCGCTAGCTGGATGCTCAACGCCACCGGTGATATTGATCTAGCCAAGCAGCTTCTAGGAAACTCTACCTGGTCAAGCGTGAAACCTTATGCACAGCGGGAATCATCGGCTTTGACAGCGTTTAACGACAAACTCTGGAAAGCGAAAAGCGGTGAGGATCCTGAGCCACAGCCAACTAAGAAATTGCGAGTTGTAGGCTGACCTGTTCCACTGGAACCCACTGGGAAATGGAAATAAAATTTTCGTTAATTGTTTCTATTACTTACGGTAAAAGTGGCGGAGAGATAGGGATTTGAACCCTAGATACGGTTACCCGTATGCTTGATTTCCAATCAAGTGCCTTCAACCGCTCAGCCATCTCTCCATTTGATCATTGCCAGGAATCTGAAGGTCCAAATTAAGCTGTAACCGGGCACTAATTCAACCCCAAACTTGCCCACTGCAACGAAAACAAGGACATTTAGACCGTTTTGCCCTTTGCAAACCATGGGTCCCAGCGTATTTTGATGTGTTATGAAATCTATCATCTGGACACAAGACTATAAGGTCAATTCTCTCCTCGTTAATACGCAAAGAAAGCTCGGCATCTTTGCCCTCATGAATCTATTTCAAGATGCCGCCTGGAACCATGCGGATGATCAGGGTCATGGCTATGAGGCCAGCCTCGCTCAAAAAGCCTTTTGGGTTTTGACCCGGCAAAAACTTTTTATGGAACGTTGGCCTAAATGGGGTGAGACACTCCAAATTAAAACTTGGGTGCGCCCTCCGATAGGTGCTCACGCCATTCGTGACTTTGAAGTTTGGGTCGCTGGAAAAAAATGTGGAGAATGTTCCTCAACTTGGCTCAGAATAAACTCTGAAACCCACCGGCCACTGAAACATGGGGCCGATGAAGTGTTAGAAGTTTCGAACCCTATTGGTCATCTGGATATCGAATGCACAAAAATTGAACTCCACACTGATGTTTCAAAATTGGAAACGGTGGCCGAATTTCAAGTTCGCAATTCCGATTTGGATATGAATCTTCATGTGAACAACACGCGCTACACGCAATGGGTTTTGGACTCTATCCCGCTTTCAAGACACACCGAAGTGGATTTGAAAAAATACGAAATAAATTTTTTGGCCGAAACAAAAATTGGAGATGTCCTAGAAATTCAAAGGATAGAAATAGAAAAAACGGAATCATTCACTTGGCTGCAATATCAAGGTATGAAACAAGCAGATAAGAAATATGCTTTTGTGGCGCGTTTGCGCGTGGAAGAAAAAATAAAATGAATTCAAGTGAAAAACTTTGGCTAGCCTCGGCTTGGTATGTGGAAACTCTTGGAGCGATCTCCGTTAAGGGCTCAGACTCAAACGTGGTTGTAGACTTTCTTAATCGTCTCACGACTCAAGATTTTAAAAATATGAATGACGGAGAAATGCGTTTTGGAGCTATCGTTGGTTCAATGGCTAAGATCCAGAACCTATTTTTGGCGCAAAATCAATCCGGTGACATCTGGCTTTGGACTGAAATAGCTAATCTGCAACTTTTAAACGACAACCTTGAGAAAATGCATTTTGCGGAAGACTTAGAAATAAAAATTGAAAAAGACGAGCATCGCTTTCCAGCCTTAACTATTCAAGAGCGGGTTTCCAAAGGCCTTTTCAAATTTGGCATGGACATCACAGAAAAGAATCTCATCCTAGAAGCCCCTACCAATTCCTTCATTCATCGCGATAAGGGCTGTTATCCCGGACAAGAAGTTGTCGAGCGCATATTCACCTACTCAACGCCTGGCAAAAAGCTGGTTGGCCTAAAGTTGGATTTTAGTGTTCCTGATTTGCTGAAAAAACTTTGGGCAACAGCTGGGGATATCACGCTGGATAGAAAAAAAATCGGCTCTGTGACTTCGCTGGGCGAGAAAGAAGCGTTGGTCATGATCCAGAAGCCACACTTTTTGAATGGAACAAAAACAGATCAGGGAGTGATATTTAATCTGAAAGACGATTTTACTTTTGAAAAATCAACTCGCGAAACCTAGCTTTTTGAGTGTCCATCCACTCTTTTTCGTGAGATTTCAAAAGCACTATTAATTTATCTGGAGAAGTTTGCACGACAGTTTTTCCGTCAACCATCCAAATTCCGTGATCTAAATTTCCGTCTGAAATCTTACTGATCATCTCAGCCACCTGAGGATCGGTCGAGGCAGGACTATCATGTTCTACCGCTGGCATATAAACGACGCGGTACTTCGCTCTGCCACCATTGATGAAATTTCGTGATTCCAACGCTTTCACAATCTCAACAAACAAAGATGGCGGAACAATATCGTCGCGCCCACCAATGAAAAGGCTCACTTCGATAGTTGGCGAAATTTTTCTAATCATGTCTAATCCGTTGACCGAACTCAGCCCCGTCACCCGAGCCGTGGCAAATTTCCGTCGAACGGAATCTTTTCTCAAAGCTTCGAACATATTTTTCATCGAGTTGTCAGCGCTATTAAAATACATAGCCTTGCTCCAACGGTTTAATGATGAAGCTACAGGATTTTTAAAGTACGAAAATAATTCGAGTAAATTTCTTTGAGTCCCAATGATCGGAATAAAATGCTCATCCAAACTTTGTGCTCCAGGATCCATCATTATGAGCGAGCGCATCTCTTTATTGTAGAGATTTTCTGCGGCCATGAATTGTGCAATCCAGCCCCCGGCCGAAAGAGCGACGACGTCAACCTTATCACCAGTTTCTATGCCCTTAGCACGCATGAGAATTTGCACCTGCTGAATGGCCAAGGCTAAATCTCGAGATTCATCCCCAGGATGCAGGTCATTTGGAATAGAGTGATTTTTTTCAACGAGTTTTAAATAGGCTTCGAGATCGGTCAGCCCACCTTTTTCAACCATAGCCAGATGTGATTCTTTCAGAATATTTTCAATGAAAACTTTGTCTCGTGCGAGAAATCGCTCAATGTCATATCCAATGCCACCAAGAAAAACTTTAAGACCTTTGGGATTTGCGACAACCGACTTTAAAAGTAGAACGCGAACATTTTTTAAGCCACCATTGCCATCAGTGATCGAAATCCAAGTTCCCGGCTGGCGCAGTTTAAATTTCTCAAACTTGTTCCAGTCGACAATACTGTTTCCAGATGTATCGAGCCCAACAAAAGTTTGCGCAAGTTCACCTAGATCAATTTCACGCTGCCACTTGCTTGTATTTAGTGTGGAACTCAGCAGAGACTTGCAATCGATGTATTTGGCAAACGAAACTGACGACATTCCTACGAATGCTATAAATATGACTAAAAATAGATTTGTACCCAGCCCCCTGAACATTGAAACAAAACTAAACGAAGCTCTTGTGTCCGTCAACAAACGTTATTATTATCAGTTCTGGTTTGTAACTTTTTCTCTCTTATCGCGGAGGTATGAAATGAAGATAGCAGTCACTGGAGCTACAGGATTCATCGGAAAAGACCTAGTTAGTTTTCTGAGTAAACAAGGACATCAAATTATTCCCATCGGAAGAGATCCTACGATTGAACTTCTGACGGAAACTCTCTCGTCTACAGAAGCAGTCATCAATTTGGCTGGAGAACCATTGAGCGATGGCCGATGGACGCAAACAAAAAAAGATAAAATTTATTCCTCACGCATCAATGGAACGAATAGTTTGGTCGCCGCCATGGCTAGGCTTCCGGCTGAAAAAAGACCTAAGATTTTAATTTCTACCTCAGCAGTTGGTTATTATGGCGAGCGAGCCGAAGAAACTCTCATTGAAAAAAGCTCGCCAGGTCAGGGATTTTTGCCCAAGGTCTGCATAGATTGGGAAGAAGCAGCGCTTGCCGCAAAACCATTGGGATTGCGAGTGGTTTTGATGAGGCTTGGTGTGGTGTTAGGAAAAAATGGTGGCGCGCTTAAAAAAATGCCACCTGTCATTGCTGGGAATGGCAAACAATGGGTCAGCTGGATACATAAAACTGATGTTATAAGATTCATTGAATATTCTCTTAAAAATGCCGTTGAGGGAGCACATAATCTTTCGTCTTCTCATCCGGTTCGAAACGAAGAACTCACTCGGGAATTGGCGAAAATCAAACACTTTCCGATTGTGATCAAAGCACCTGCTTTTGCGATGAAGTTGGCGCTGGGTGAAATGTCTGACATTGTTTTACAAAGCCAGAAAGCATTGCCCGAGAAAACTTTAGAAGACGGGTTCACTTTCAACTATACACAAGTTGCTCAGGCACTAGCGGAAGTGTTTTCGAAATCTGCAGGGCAAAACAGAAATTAATCTGGTTTAATTTCGACCATGTCAGTGGTGTAAACGATAGATTTATTTCTACCGGAGCGCTTCGCTTGATAAAGCGCTTTGTCTGCAGCAGCGATTAATCCATCAGGATCCTTGGCGTGCACCGGCGCGAGCGCAACCCCCAGGCTAATCGTTACCTTGAGAGTTTGATCGCCAGCTTTCAATTCCATTGCTTCCACGGCTTTTCGCAATCGCTCAGCAAAAATCAAAGGGCCGGTGTCTTGATCTTGGGCTTTAATGTTGGGAATCACGATAATAAATTCTTCACCACCGTAGCGCGCGGGAATATCGTAGATGCGGCAAGTTTTTTTAATCACTTCGGCTAGAGATTTTAAGACAAGGTCTCCAGTTTGATGCCCGTAAGTGTCGTTAAACTTTTTAAAATGATCGACGTCAAACATGACCAATCCAACAACGTCTGTACTCCGATTGGTTTTTTTAATTTCCACATCCAAGCGAGACATGAAATAGCGACGATTGTAAAGCTGAGTCATCTCATCGGTGATTGATTTTTCGAAGAACTGTGCGCTTTCCATTGCCAAAGTAAGTTGATGGGCAACAGCTTGAAACATAGAGACACTTTTTTCGCCAACATTTTTATTATTACCTTCGCCTTTCACGAAATGTATCACTCCAGCATCGAAGTTTTTTGTCTTAAGCGGGAAACAGAATATCGATATTAAATTTTCCGATTGCAGGTATTTTTCGTAAAAAGTTTTTAAGCTGCCGACTTCTAAATGAAACAAATGATAGTTCTTAATTTCATTAACCAATACATCATGAAGTTCGGCCGGGACAGCTTGAGTGGTGCCTCGGACCCTGAGTTCAGGTGATTTAATTTCAGTGGTCAAAAATTTAATGGAAAATTGCCCCGGATTAGAATGGATTACCGTGGCTCCTGAGCAGATGTTCAGAGAAATTAACTTTTCCACCACTCCGGTCAAAATACCTTCTGAAGAATTGACAGATCCAAAAACTTTGGAAACTTCCAAAAGCACTGAGCTTTCTAAAAGTTTGATTTCAAGATGTTCGATTACGCCTTCTTTTTGTTCAAGCTCGGCACGATATTTCATTTGCAAGCGTTGCTCTAAAGAAACGTCATGCATGTAAACTAATAGAAATTTATCCGCTCCATCATCTAGAGGTTGCACAGAAACCTGAACTACGCCTTCTTTGCCGACGCTTGATTTGAAACTTACTTCTGCGTAGGGAGTCGCACTAGATAAGTCTAAAAGATTTTCTGATTTAAAAACATCCGGCGGATCAAAGCGCATGAAATCTTTGATAAATCCACCTTTGCGAAGTTGGCGGTAAGAAATATCTGTCAATGTGGTCAAAGCTTCATTGCAATAAACCAATGCGCCGT
Organism: Oligoflexia bacterium; assembly: GCA_043732305.1. Classification (GTDB taxonomy): domain Bacteria; phylum Bdellovibrionota; class Bdellovibrionia; order JABDDW01; family JABDDW01; genus JAYTHU01. Next base: position 13,241 of record JAYTHU010000161.1, on the reverse strand, counting down.
CTTGTTTGATGACAATGACGGAGTCCAAGACATTGTCAAAGATGGTAAAATTGAATTTTGTTCCAGACATTATGGCGCCTCTTTAAAAGTTATAATTATCTATCGGATTAATCTCAGAAGATTTGACTAGCCCAGACCATCGTCCTGAGCCTCAAGAAAAATTAAAATAGGACGACAAGGAAAGTAATGAAATTCATTGGAGAACTTAAACATTTTGGAGACAAAATTTCAGACATCTTTCTGAAATCTCTGCCCGACTCCATAACTTTATTAGAGTTTGGCAAAGAATTACCTTCAACATGCCTGCCGGATAAAGTTATTGTTGTTTCTAAAAATCAAGACTTTTGCAAAGTGATTCCATTTATTTTTGAAAATAAAATAAAACACCTGGTGCAAAGCAGCCGGTGTGATTTTGTAAAAGAAATTGCTCTCGCAGTGCAAATGATTCTCGAGCCTCAAAATTTTATGAGTGAGAGTCTTTCGAAAATCAGCGGCCTAAAAACCGCTGTGCCACAGCTTAAATATGATTTCACCTCCATGAGTGAGAAAGCAGAAGTTTTAGGCAAGTTCACAAAATACCTCAGTCAAGTCCCCAACGCGGACATTGCAAAAGACGCCATTCTAAATATAGCAGATGAGCTTTTTACTAACGCTCTCTACAATGCTCCAACAGATAAAACTGGAAAACATATTTTTCAAAAAATAGAGCGCACTGATAAAGTCAGTTTGAGAAATGTCCAGCCCCCGCAACTTTTTTTTCGCCATGATGAAAAGCAAGCCGCAATAGGTTGCTCCGACCCTTATGGGTCATTTGATCTTGAAAAACTTTTGGGGCGATTGGCAAATCTTTGTTCAACCGAACTCAGTCAGGTGAACTTGGGCCCTGGCGGAGCCGGCGTCGCTTACCGTATGATGCTGGAAAATAGTAGCGGACTTTATATCGCGGTAGAAAATAACCGATCGACAATGGTTTGCTTTACTCTTCTACTAGGAGAGGGTCTGAAAAAGACTTCTAGTTATGCTAAGAATTTGCACTTTTCAAGTTATTGAGTTGTCTAAAATTTAAACGTAAAGAACTTCACACAGGAGATGAGCATGGGAAAATTGGACGTCAAGGCACAAAATCAAGGCGAAAAAGGCTCTCTCATGATGTCTGGAGCGATGGATGAGGATGCAAAGCTTCCTGATCCTGGAACCCTTTCTGCACTTTCTGAAGTGATCATTGATACCGCAGGCATTCAGGCCATCAATTCGTGCGGTGTTCGTGAATGGATCAAATGGGTGAAGGCCATGCCCCCCACACTTAAACTTGTTTATGTGAATTCTCCCAAGATCATCGTCGATCAAATGAATATGATTGGCGGGCTTCTTCCCAAGGGGTCATCAGTAAAATCATTTTTCGTTCCCTATTTCTGCGAAAGTGACAAACTTTCACACAATGTCTTGTTCACTGAAGGAAAAGAATTTACTGGAAAGACCGCTCAAGCTCCCGCAACCATGGCATGCCCAAAATGTGGCAAGCCTATGGAGATTGACGTCATCGAAGCCAAGTACTTCAAATTTCTCGCAGCCATCTCCTAAATTTTAAAATATCGTCTATTGATTCTTCACATTTCGGTCACCTAAAATTCTAGACATAAGTCGCCTCTACTTTTATCCACGGCCAGCCGAACTATAGTCTATGAAGACGAAGTACCAGCACATCTTAAAAATAGCCACAGGGTTGATTCTCCTGTTGATCGTTTCAAATAACGCGATCGCACAAGTGACCGTGCAAACGTCCAGTACAACAAAAGTTAAAGTAGGCATAGTTGAAAGCGTTGATCGGTTTGTGACTTTGACTAGCGGACAAAAAATCTACACCGGCGCAGATATTAGCTTTCTCCTGGGCCAAACTCTTTTTAATTCGTCTTCATTTGCACCATTCATGGTTAGTGCTCCAGTCACAAACGCGGTGACGATAAATGCTGCGACAAGCGCAGAGCGACTGGCACAAATTCCCGGTGACTGGATCACTTGGATTGCTAGGAACTCTAATGCCCTTGCGCAGGTTCAAACGTATCCACCCGTTGTTGGTCAAGTGGATGTGCTGATCACCCCTCAAGTAGAAGCGCTTGTGTATGCCAGTGGTGCGAGAAGCAATCGCGTGACCTACGGATTTTCACCTAATCATGTGAACGCTTTCAATGTGGGTGAAGCGGGTTATTTGGACAATGGCTACGTGGCCTCAAGAGATCAACTCAATCAATGCGCCAAACCCGATTTCTTCAATGGCACATTCAATCCCGCAAGTAGCTTTGCCCCTTCGCAAAGCAATTATGGAGCTGACATGGACGAAGGCTTTATCTTCAGCCTATTTGGTTATGAGATCGGTTACAAAAATAAAAAATACACTGTTGGTAGCCAAGTGAGATTTTTAATCGATGACCTGAGATCAGGGAACCACAAGGAATTCGTTTATAAGATTACCGCGAATGGAACTGACAAGATCGTTGTCTTTGGACTTCATGGAGTTTCTCTGAGTCTCGAAATTCAAAGAGCACAAACACTTTCGAACGCATTGAAAGCGATGCTCCCACAAATTGTGAATCAACTGGTGGCAGAATCATTCATGCAAGCTCTGCCCTCTCCTTCAATTTCAGCCTTAGGATTGGGGTCGGGTGCAAACTCTATTGCGGCTTTATCTTTAACAGAAAAAATAACAGAAAGTGCAATAACACTCCCCAATACCACACCGTCGTCGACACCCGTTGCGCAACAACAGCTCACCGCTTGTTACGATCAAAAATCCAACATCTTCACAAGCTGGCTCGCTTCACTTTTTGAATTCTACGGAATGTGGCGCTACAATCATGTTCTTGATCAACCTTTCAAAGGTCATTCAAATCTCACTGTAAACAGTTCTGTTTTGAAAATTGGAATGATTGATTCTGGAATCGACTATAACGATTCAACTTTGCAAAACTATGTGATTCCAGATGCAACAAACTCTCAGCAAGTTTTGGGCTTCGATTTTATTTCTTGGGACAATCGTCCAAGCGATGACAACGGTCATGGCAGTGCCGCGGCCAAACTTTTAGTGCAAACAGCGCATGTTCCTTTCGCAATTATTCCAATTAAAGTGATCGGTCCTTTTGCGCAAACTCAGAGTGGCGCCATCTACGATTCTTTTAATTACGCTCTCATAAATAAGTTAGATGCCGTCGTGGTTCCTTGGATTTCATCAGCCAGCACTTTAAAAGCCATTGAAGAAGGTGCCGTCCTCCTTGCGCAAAATGGAATTCCCGTTTTTGTTGAAATGAACGCCATTGATTCAGCGATTCTGAACAAGTACGCGACTATTTATTCTCCAAAATTAAATTCAAGTTCTGATTTTCAAACCAAAGCCATCGGAAATACGACTGTCAAATTAGACAGCGCCGGAGTGGCCACCATTCAGCAATTAGCTGCGTGGATGAACGCAGGAGGTTCACATGCGTCCCAGTAAAATTCTTTCTCTCGCTACCCTCTCCCTTTCAGTCAGCTTTTTAGCAGGCTGCAGCGGACCCATGGGTTTTGGAACGTTAAATAATAATGCTGCTTCAACAAGCGTCAATAGTGGGTCGAGCGTGCTTCCAGCCTGCGCAGTCAACGCTCCCCAACTTGCGATAAACGGAGCGGTGAATAGTTTTCTTCTCACAAGTACAAATGGAATCAGCCTCGGTTATAATCCCAGCGGAACTTCCAATGGCGTTGGTGGAAGCGTGAGATTTTCAGTCGGTAAAATGTCATTAGATTTATCTCTGATCGGAACAGATCCGTTTAGTGGGCAAGTACTCGCTCCCGCAGAAGCAGGAAGCGATCAAACCAATAACACTGTCAACGCCACGATTAACTTTCAGCAAATCGCTGCTGGCATCACAAATTATTCCTCGACACCTCTTGCGGCTGTTTCAATGTCCGCACTGAATTCTGCGGTCGCACAAATCCTTGCCTACGCTAATGCAAATGCAGGATTGAATTGGCTTGCGCGTGTACAATCATTTCTTCCTACCGGGCAGGTTGTTGTGAACGCGGGATCTAATTCTGGAATTTTAGTTGGCGATCAATTCAGTGCAATGAACGTAGTTCACACTGATCCTTGCAAAGCGGATGACGTTGTGGCGAATTCTCCTTCTACCGCAGTAGCAACACTCACAATCAGTCAAGTGGCTTCAAGTTACAGCATTGCCACGATTAAATTGTCGGGATTCACGGGCATTCAAGTGGGATCAGAACTTCATCCTCTGAATCTACCTGGAAACAATCGCATGCTCAAACGATTAGTAAAAGTCGGGGATCTATCCGCCTCTCCGCTTTCATTCGCGGATGGAACGAGTATCGACATTCACGCCGCTATCAACTTGCAACTGAAAGCTGCACTTTTCAATAGCTTCGTAGTTCAGTAAAAGGTAGTTTGGCCGCACGGAAAAGGAAGCAGGTTTGAATCCTGCGCGGTCGCGCCACGGTGATTGAGATTACTCATAAGTCCGGTCTATTTCCGCAATCGAACTTGCAAAGCGCTCTCGCGTCTCTCAAGTTTATCCCGCGGAGGATCTTATGAGACCTGTTTTTCTATTGGTGTTTATGTTCTTATTCTCACCCTTTTCATTTGCTCATTTGGAATCCAATCCAGCTCAGTGCAAAAGTGCATTCGAAGAAATCGCCCCCCCTAAGGAAAATGACGTGATCTCCAAGGGAAGAAAATTAAGAGGCTATTCTATTTTAGTGGGAACCATGGTTGGAAGTGCGGCGGTAGGGTCATATCTCACATCTCTCTTGCCGGCGCATACGGAATTTCTAACTGGCTTTATTGGCGTTCTTTCTGGTTTAGGATTTTATGAATTCAGCGCACCCATTCGTGAACCACTCAATTCTACAGTTCGTAAATTTTCGTTTATTATAAAAAAATATGGTGGGTTGCAGACAGTGAATTCAAATAAGGAGTTAGATCAACTTTGGGCACGCACTCAAGAAAATTACAGTCTAAATTCACAAATGAGTCGCAACATTATCAATAATTTTATTTTATCGGCTAAACAAAATTTTTATGAAGCTCACCGAGCCATGGTGAGTGAAAATGAGATTTACGCCATCGACCAAATTGCCGAGGCTGCCTACCGAATGCGAATGTTATTTCGAGAAGTGGAGCCCAATGACTCGTCCGTTGCGGGCGCGATTAAAACATCATTCTTAAATCATGTGAAAATCAGCACTGAGTTTTCAGAAAAAGTTTTTGATCGCATCAAAATTTTGGATTCCAAGATAAATGAACCCCAAGTTTCTCAATATTACCGGGAAGCACTTAAAGCGTGGATTCAATGAGACGCGCCGTTAGGCAGAATTCTTGGTAAGAAATTTTCCGCCGAAAACGCTTCTATCTAGATTTGCGGAAAAGGTACGGCGTACCTTTTCCACTTTTCCGTACCTCAGGCACGGCGGTTGCAATTTCACATTTGTATGAAAAACAAACTCAGTATTAAACATCCTATTGGATTCAAAGCATTCATTTGTCTAACAACCAGACACCTGTCAGACAAACTGCGGCCTTCGCTGAATGCCACCGTTTTAGTGGTCGCACTGAATCTCATAAGCAGCAATGGAGGGGCCGCGCCGAACGGCGGTGAAACTCCCGTAGATTTAGACAACTCAAAGTTCCGTTGTGTGGACATTACTTTGTCCCTCAGTCGCGGCCAGTCTTCACACTCGATGAGTTTATTTAATGAATTCACATACGAATTTATCAGTCATGACCCTGGAGAAGCTTTGAGTCTATTGGAACAGTTGAGTCTGGATCCCACTCAAACTTCAGAAAAAAAGCCTTTGGAGTTCGACGTTTTTGAGAAGTACGGGCGAGTCCTAAAAATGGTGCGTATCCGTCTCGATGAACTTGATACTTCCGTCATCACAAATGTAGAAGCGAAAAAACTCGTAGCCACCAAATTGTCAACCGTACTCACTCACTTGGAGAAAGTAGAAAAAAACAACAATGTCTCCTATATGAGTTTTTTAGAATTGAATCGCCAATACCTGTTGGTAAAATCACTTTTTGATTCTGCAAAAACTTTGCAGAAAGACTCTCCGCTTAATCTCTTGCACACCTGGGAAGAAAAACTTCCCGCGCAGGCTTTTGCCGAAGAGATCAAGAAAACTTTAAGTTACACTGATGGCTTTTTTCTGGTGGTCTACCGTGTTCCCACTCGGGCGGATCGCCTTCGACTTTTGGCTCACCGAGGAGCTTATTTATTGGTCACGGACAAGCTTGAAAACTATCCGCAAACACAATCCATTCAGCGTTCGCCGATCTCTCTTTTCAAAAGAAACTTAGCTCTGGCAGAACAAGAACTGAAGCAAAATACAGCTTACTCCAATCAAATGTCTCCCGAAGCAAAAGCAGATTGGGAAAGCTTGGCCTCTTGGGCCGATAGTATTAAAGATGACCAGACCAGGGACATCGTGCTTGATTTTCTAGAGAGTGCTTTTAGAACGGACGTGAAACTCTATTCCAGTCTTGGGCGGGCCGTGATTCCTGAATCCTATTCCATATCGCGATTCACAGAGCTCATGCTCCTCGCTCTGGACAATTACCAAATCAAGGACATGAGCCGCCCATATGCTCCGCTTTATCAAAGCGCTTTCTTTAAAGACGTAGAAAAAACCGTTGGTCACAGGGGTTACTGGAGAAAAGATCTCGTCAAATATGTAGCTGCGTTGACGTCGCTGCAAATAAAGAGCGGTGCCATATCCAAGCATTAGGATTTCTCCAAAAAAATACCGGCGAGTTAGACTCGCCGGTATTTAAACCATATTCTTATTGATAACACTAAGCGGCTTACTTGTTTTCAGCGGCGCGTTTCGCCTGGTAAGCTTTCACCATTTCTTCTTGTACGTTTCTGGGAACAGCCGCGTACTTCATGAACTCCATCGTGAATTCGCCTTTACCTTGAGTTCCAGATCTGAGAACGGTTGAGTAACCGAACATTTCAGAGAGAGGAACTTCGGCATCAATAACAACATAGCCTTCGTTGTTGGCAGTTCCAACAATGACACCACGACGTTGATTGACGGTACCCATAACACCACCTTGAAATTCTTCAGGTGCTTGCACTTGAAGTTTCATGATGGGCTCAAGGACCACAGGCTTAGCTTCCGGATAACATTCGCGGAAAGCCGCCATAGAACAAATCTTAAACGCCATTTCGCTTGAATCGACATCATGATACGAACCGTCGTTAAGAACAACTCGAACGCCCACGATGGGGTGACCAATGAGAGTTCCAACTTTGACTTGGTCTTTGAAACCCTTGTCACAAGCTGAGATAAATTCACGAGGAATAGATCCCCCTTTAATTTCATCCACAAATTCGAAAGTTTCAACAGCGTCAGCAGGAAGTGGCTCAATATAACCAGCGACTTTCGCGAACTGACCGGAACCGCCCGTTTGTTTTTTGTGTGTGTAATTGTAAGATGCTTTTTGTGTGATGGTTTCACGGAAAGCAACTTGAGGTTTACCCGTCACAACTTCACAAGCGTACTCACGTTCGATGCGTAAGATGTAAATTTCCAAATGCAATTCGCCCATACCAGACATAATTGTCTGAGCTGACTCTTCATCACGATGCACGCGCAGAGTAGGATCTTCTTTTGTAAAACGGTTGAGCGCTTTAGAAAAGTTTGCTGATCCGGCTTTATCTTTAGGCGCAACCGCCAAAGAAATAACTGCGGCAGGAATAAACATGGAAGTCATAGTGTAGTTTACTTTGTCATCACAGAAAGTATCTCCGGATGAACATTCAACTCCGAACATCGCCACGATATCGCCGGCACCAGATTCTTCGATGTCATTCATTTCGTCTGAGTGCATTCGAACCAAACGCGGAACTTTTACTTTCTTCCCATCTCGAGAGATATTGTAGATCGTGTCACCTTTTTTAATAGTTCCTTGATAAATTCGCGCGTAAGTCAATTGACCGTAACGACCGTCTTCAAGTTTGAACGCCAAGAGAACCAAAGGCAAATCGCGCTCTGATTTCAAAATAACTTTTTCTTCTTTGTTGCTTTGATCATGGGCTTCATTGAGAACGTCCATGGGGTTTGGCAAATAATCAATGACTGCATTCAAAAGAGTTTGCACGCCTTTGTTCTTGTAAGCAGAACCCATCATGACGGGTGTAAACTTCAGAGATAAAGTAGCTTTTCTGATCGCAGGTTTCATTTCGGCAGCACTGACTTCTTCACCATTCAGATATTTTTCTGCAACAACATCATCGAAGTCGGCAACGGCAGCAACGAGATCATCGCGAAGTTTTTTTGCTTCGTCGACCATGTCAGCAGGAACCGCTTCGGTGCGAATATCTTCACCGTGCTCACCATCATAATAATAAGATTTCATTTCGACTAAATCGACGATGCCCGCAAATTCAGATTCCGCGCCAATAGGCATGGTGATCGCATGAGCATTGTGTCCTAATTTTTCACGCAATTGTTGAATGACACGAAAAGGATTCGCGCCCGCTCGATCCATCTTGTTGATGAATGCAATACGAGGAACGTTGTAACGTTTCATTTGTCTGTCGACAGTGATCGATTGTGATTGAACACCAGAGACTGAGCAAAGAACAAGAACCGCTCCATCAAGAACGCGCAAAGCTCTTTCAACTTCGATCGTAAAATCAACGTGCCCGGGAGTGTCGATGAGATTGATATTGTAATCACCCCACATACAGAATGTGGCCGCAGATTGAATCGTGATACCTTTCTCACGTTCCAAATCCATGGAATCCATTTTTGCTCCGACGCCGGATTTGCCTTTTACTTCTTCAATTTTATGAATTTTTCCGGTGTAGAAAAGAATACGTTCTGAAAGTGTGGTTTTTCCCGAATCGATATGTGCGGAAATACCAATATTTCTAACTTTGTCCATGCCAACGCTAACGCTCACTGAGTCACTCCTTGCAAGTAGCTATAATAAAATTTACGAGTCCCTGGAAAAATATAGTATGCTGGGCTTTTCCTCAACCTTTTTCTCTATTGACGCCGGCGAAGCCGGCAAGCCAGGTGCCGAATGGGAGCCATTTCCTTCTTTAACCGCTATACCGGTCAAATCGAGACAGAGAAAGTCTACGGGGGCAACTTCGTTGAGGCCGCCTACGGCAATCCTGATGGTTCCGCGCAGCCGGCATCGCCGTTTTTGCCATTCTTGGTAGACAAAATCTTCTCCTCCCACACCTTCAGTCGATTCTATGGAGCGCTTCAAAGTTCAACTTTAAGTCATCATAAAATAGACGGATTTGTGAAAGAATTCCAAATTCCGATGGCTCAATATGAGTCCGGACCGTTTGCCAGCTTCAATGACTTCTTCATTCGAAAATTTAAAACAGGCCAAAGACCGTTTTCAAATTCGCCAAACGATATGTCTGCCTTTGCAGAAGCACGGTACTTGGGTTTTGCTTCCGTGTCAGACAGCACAAGTTTCCCGGTGAAAGGCGCCCACTTGAACCCACAGAAAATCTTGAGCTCTAATGCACATTCAGTGGACGCAAAATTAATTTCTAAGTTTGCCGACAGCCCGGCTTTAATTGCCAGGCTTTGCCCAGTGGATTACCACCGCTTTCACTTTCCAGACAGTGGCGAGACTCTCCAACAAGTTAAACTTGGGGGCAAACTTCACTCTGTCAACCCAACCGCCCTCAAGGCAAAAGCCGACATTTTTTTCACAAATGAGCGTCAAGTCAGCATCTTACAAACGGAACATTTTGGATTGCTTGCTTATGTAGAAATTGGAGCATTAGCCGTTGGAAAAATTGTGCAAAGTCATACCGCTAAAAATTTCAAACGTGGTGATGAAAAAGGCTATTTTCTATTTGGAGGTTCGACGGTCATTGTTTTTGGCGAAAAAGGCCGATGGACCCCTTCAAGAGATATTCTTGAACATACCAGGCGCGGTATAGAAACATACGTGCACTTAGGTGATGCCATCGGTTTGAAAGCAGAGTCTAAAATCTAAATACCCAATGCATCCACAAAAAATTCGTTGTCGTTATTAAAATTGCGATCAGAAATACTAATCGTAATATTAAAAGCATCATTTTTGGTGATGTAAGCTTTGAAGTCGTGATCTCGATCCGCTTTTATAGCCTGCTGAGCTTTTGCGATATTTTCCTCTAACACCTTCATTGATTCCAAAGATTGATTTGCAGTCTCAGCACCCTTGGTTGAATCATAACGAACATGCATTTGCAAAGTTTGAAATCTCAACCCGCGCTTGTCCGTCAAATCTTCTCTCTGTATTATAATGCTCGCATGTCCTCGACGAACAATTAAAGAAGTTGGACGGTAAGACCACATTCCTTTTTGTAAGACTCTGAACACCTTCCAAAAAAGACGGTATTTGTCTTTGATCTCAGCGGCAATATGAGCAGTTTCCCCTGTTGAGGGAACAATACTATCAAGATTGAATCTTTCAATACCTTTGGATGAAGGAATCAAGCTATCCGTCATGTAGACTGTTTCTCTTCCATCTCGCAAAAAAACCACGTAGCGATTGCCATAACTGGCGCGCACATTTTCTTGCCTAATTTCTTTTGCGGTCATTCCAGATTTAAGTTGGGGCAATTCAGGCTGATAAACATCATTGCCATATTGGGTGAGCACAGCGAGTCTTCGCGTCAAACTGACGCAAACAGTTTCCGCTTTAGATATTGAACTGCCAGTGATCACAATGATGGTCAATGTCAGTGCCAAAGATGGCGATAGATTTTTGAACAAGCGTATAACGGTCAAAGTTTGAGACTCCAGTTTATGGACCAGTTAGAAATAAATATATGCATACCCCAAGCCAAGGTAAACGGGGGCTAACCTATTGTAAAGACGAAAGATCGGTGACAGTTTTTGCCTTTAGAAGCCTACGATGAGCTTTTTGTAGGCGGTGGCGATAGTCTTAAAAGTCAGGTCAGATGGAGAGACACGATCAAGATTTTGAGCCGCATCCGGATGAAATTTTTTGGCTAAACGATGGTAAGCAGATTTTATTTCTTCGGCATTTGAATTAGCACTAATTTCTTCTTCACCAAATTTGCTAAAGATTTTTACGGAAAGCAGTTGATCATGAGTCAACTTGCGTTCAATTCGAGGTTTCTCAATTTTAATTTCAATTATTATATCTATTTTTAATTCCTGTTTAACTTCTGCGTTCACTTCAACTTTGATAGACTTCATTTCAGATTTATAGGTGCTTCGTCCTGCAATTTTAAACACTGGGACTTTAAGCAGTTCATTTCCGAAATTAAAATCAATATCCCAATCCGTGTCCTCGATTTTATTGAGACGCGAGGACGGGTTTTGATTCTCTAGAACTCGCTCTAACACTTCTTGAAAATCGCTCTTTGTCTTCACATAAAACTTATCGAACGATATGACCATTATCTTTACAGGACCGAAGTCCAAATGGAACTCGCATTCCTAGCCCTTCATGGCATCAAGTAAAGCTGTGACTGCGACGAAAAAGAATCATAGGGAGAACCAATACTTATGAAATTCACTATTTTAATTTTGATTTTGGCGCTGTCGCTGATCACTATCAAAGTGGCAGCTGGTGAAAACGGAACTTGCGATATCAAACTAAAATTGGGCGAAGAGATTTACTCTAAAGCTTTGGCTGCTAAACAAAAAAACTTCAAAGGCGTGAAACACGCTAGCGAAGGTGACTGTGAAGATGCAGTTCTTGGACGAGGCAAAATAACCAATGTTTCTCAGGGCAGTTTTGATTTTTCACGCTCTAGTGTCGGTCCCGAGGATGCCAATGGTCTTAAAATTGATTGCACTGCCCATCGCTTCATTGAAGCTCTCGTTAATTCTTATCATTTCACTTGCGCCGATTTGAAAGAAGTTCTGCGGTCTTCTGATTGTGCTGACCTAGGAAAAAATGTGAAGTTCAGTAATAGCAACGCAGCTAAATTCCCGACAGGGAAATTGGTAAAAGTTTTTGGGGACTGTAAAAATCCAGACAGCGTGGCTTACGTCAAAAGACCCGATGGCATCACTATGGAAGCTAAAATAAAGGACTTTGTGGTCTCATCTGGTCAGACCGGCCGCAGCACGGATAACGGCAAACCTTCTGGCCGCACCAATTGAGAACCGCTGTTTCTAAAATTTAATTATTTTCCGCGGAGTTTTTTGTGGCGCACGCGATGGGGAAGCAATGTGGTCACACCCAGACGCTTCTTGAGATCTTCCTCATAGTCCTGATAATTTCCTTCGCGGAAATAAATCTGACTGTCGTCTTCGAAAGCTAAAATGTGAGTGGCGATTCGATTTAAAAACCAGCGATCATGGCTTATGACAATCGCGCAACCGGAGAAACGTAAAATAGCCTCTTCTAATGCACGCAACGTGTTCACATCTAGATCATTGGTTGGTTCATCGAGCAACAAAACGTTACTTCCCTTTTTAAGCATTTTAGCTAAATGAACGCGATTGCGTTCTCCGCCCGAAAGCGTGCCAACTTTTTTCTGCTGATCGGAACCAGAGAAGTTAAACCAGGATACATATTGGCGTGAAGGAACTTCGCGTTTGCCAATCATGGTCATCTCGGCACCGTCAGAAATTTCATCATAAATAGATTTCTCTGCGTCGAGAGCATCTCGAGCCTGATCCACGTAACCAAAGCTTACTGATTTACCAACGATCACATCGCCGCTATCCGCCTTGTCTTGTCCAGTGAGCATGCGAAAGAGAGTTGTCTTACCCGCACCGTTAGGTCCAACCACGCCAACAATAGCGCCGGGTGGAATGGTGAAGGTCGTGTTGTCCAATAACATTTTATCGCCAAACGACTTAGAAACGCCGTGGATTTCAACCACCTGATCTCCAAGACGAGGCCCAGGCGGAATTTGTATTTCCACATCCTCGACTTTAGTTTGCGATTCCTCAGCTAGGAGACTTTCATAAGCGGTCACGCGAGCTTTGTTCTTCGCTTGACGCGCGCGCGGACTCATTTGAATCCATTCGAGTTCACGAGATAAAGTTCTCTGACGTTTGCTCTCAGATTTTTCTTCTGACTGCAGACGTTTGGATTTTTGTTCTAACCAAGAAGTGTAATTCCCTTTCCAAGGAATTCCCGTTCCACGATCCAATTCCAAAATCCATTGAGCGATGTTGTCCAAAAAGTAGCGATCATGCGTGATCGCAATGACACTGCCCTTGTAATCTTTCAAATGGTTTTC